>JANYHV010000347.1 GCA_025362195.1 Fimbriiglobus sp.
GGGTGCGGGTGGTCATCGAGAGCCGGGACGGCGACGCCATCTGGGGGACCGTCGGCGTGAGCGAGAACGTCGTCGAGGCCTCGTGGCTCGCGTTGGCCGACTCGATCGAGTACAAACTGTTCAAGGACGCCGACGAGGCCGCACGGTAACCAGGGGGCAGAACCATGTCGATCGACACCCAGAATTTGCCCGCGGCGCTCGACCCGTTCCGCGTCGGCTACCGGTACGTCATGAGCGTCGGGCCGGACGGCCGCGAGCGCCAAGTGATGGTCCCGCTCACGGAAGAAGACTTCCTGCACCCCCAGGAAGAAGACCGCCAGATGCTGAATGCTCTACACTCGGACACGGTCAGTCATCTGAGCGAAGCTATCCGGGCCGTCCACGACGGCCAACCGGGGGTCCGAGTCTTCATCGACCACCGCATCGATTGGCAAGTCGCCGGGATGTTGCCCCACGGCCCGGACGTGGTCGTGTTCGACAACTTCTTCGTCGAGTGGAATCGCCTACTGGGGACGGTACCCGTCCGCGATGTGGGGGCGCGAATCTTGGGGGTGTTCGAGGTCACGTCGCCGTCAACGAGGGGCACCGACCTGGTGGCCAAGCGGATCGAGTACCACGAGGCCGGCATCCCTTACTACGTGATCGTCGATACCGCCGGTCCCGTCGGGGCGGAAAAAGTTCTGGCCTACCGCCGTGCCGCCACGGATTACGTGGCACTCCCGCGCGACCCCGACCTGGGATGCTTCATTCCGCGCGTCAACGTTTGGCTCCGCTGGGTCGATGAGGACTTGGTCGTGGCCGACGAGGCCGGCCTGGACATCCCCACCGGCGTCCACTCAGCGCGTCACGCCAAGCAAGAGGCCCAACGGGCCGACGAGGCGACCCTCGCGGCCGTCGCCGAGAAGCTGCGGGCCGACGAGGCGACCCGACGCAACGACGACTTAGCCCGAGAACTCGCGGCGCTCAAGGCCCGCCTGAACGACGCCGAGTAAAGGACCACCCATGCCGACCGAGTTGCCCAAGAGTTTCGACGCCGCGGCCGCCCAGGAGCGCTGGCTGGCGCACTGGGAGGCGCGCGGGTACTTCACCGCCGACCCCGCCAAGCCGGGCGAGGCGTACACCATCGTCATCCCGCCGCCGAACGTCACGGGGGCCTTGCACATGGGCCACGCGCTGAACAACACGCTGCAAGACGTGCTGATTCGCCGCAAGCGGATGCAGGGCTTCAACACGCTGTGGGTGCCGGGGACCGACCACGCGGGCATCGCCACGCAAGCCGTCGTCGAGAAGCGGATTTTCGCCGAGCAGAAGCAGACCCGCTACGACCTCGGCCGCGAGGCACTGGTAGCGAAGATTTGGGAGTGGAAGGCCAAGTACGAGGCCCGCATCCTCGGGCAGTTGCGGGAACTCGGCGCGTCGCTCGACTGGTCGCGCACCCGCTTCACGCTGGACGAACTCTGCACGAAGGCGGTGCGCAAGACCTTCTTTAAGATGTTCCGCGAAGGCACCATTTACCGCGGCAAGCGGCTCGTCAACTGGGACACGCAACTGCAAACCAGCGTCGCCGACGACGAGACCTACACCGAGACGGTCAAGGGCGGCTTCTGGACCTTCAAGTACCCCGTCGTCGGGATGCCGGACGCGTTCATCTCGTTCAGCACGACGCGCCCCGAAACGATGCTCGGCGACACCGCGCTGTGCGTCCACCCCGACGACGCGCGCTACACGGCACTGCACGGCCGAAAAGCGTTGCAGCCGCTGACGGGCCGCGAAATCCCGATCCTCACCGACGCCGAACTCGCCGACCCGACGCTCGGCACCGGCTGTGTGAAGGTGACGCCGGCGCACGACCCCAACGACTACGCCTGCTGGCAGCGACACCCCGAAATCGGCATCCTGAACATCTTGAACCCCGACGGCACGATCAACGCCATCGGCGGCGACAAGTACGCCGGCTTGGACCGCTACAAGGTGCGCGAACTCGTCGTCGCCGACATGGACGCCCTCGGCTACTACGTCGAGAAGCAGGACCGCGACATCCCGTTGCCGTACTCGGACCGGTCGAAGACGCCGATCGAGCCGTACCTGAGCGACCAGTGGTTCGTCGCGATGGGCGACCGGCCCGACAAGCCGGGCCTCGCGCAGTCGGCGATGGACGCGGTGACCGACGGCCGCGTGCGGTTCTTCCCGGAGCGCTACGCCAAGACGTACCTCGACTGGCTCGGCGAGAAGCGCGACTGGTGCATCAGCCGGCAACTCTGGTGGGGCCACCGCATCCCCGTTTGGACGAAGAAGTTCGCCAGCGCGACCGAAGTCACCGCCTATCCGCTCGTCCACGGCAAGCGGCTCGGCTTCTGCGAACTCGGCCGCGCGGTGCAGTCCGACCTCGTCGGCAACGTCATTCACGTCTGCCTGGAGCAAGACGGCGACGCGACCGTACTGGAGGCCGAAGGCTTCGCCCAGTCCGACGACGTGCTCGACACCTGGTTCTCGTCGGCGTTGTG
>JANYHV010000353.1 GCA_025362195.1 Fimbriiglobus sp.
ACCTTGTTGCCGGGGACGAGTTGCTCGACGCGGTGCCGCATCTCGCCGGCGGCCTTGTTCGTGAACGTGATCGCGAGGATGTTGTGCGCCCGCACCCCCTGCGACAGCAAGTAGGCGACGCGGCGGGTGATGACGCGCGTCTTCCCGGAGCCAGCCCCGGCGAGGATCAGCAGCGGGCCGTCGACGTGGGTGACCGCCGCGACTTGCGGCGGGGTCAGCCCGGCGAGGAGTTCGTTCGTCTCGGGACTCGGCATGGCGGCAAGACCTCGGCCCGCGGGCGGAACAGTGTCGTCAATTCTACGGCCGCGCGTCTCAGCCGCCGCCGGTCTCGGCGATGTCTCGCATGAAGGTGCGGGTGACCTTGTAGGCCATGCGGATCGAGATGAGCCGGGCCTCCATCTGGTCGGCGGTGAACGAGCGGTCGGGGTGGCACTCCGGCAGGCCGGCGACCTCCATCGTCAGCGGCAGGAGTTGCAGGAACTCCTTCATCCGCGACATCTTGACCTCGGCAGACACTTCGCTCATGGCAGACCTCTCGACGCGACCGGGGGCGACACCACTGCCCCCCAGGTTACGCGGCGAGCCGTCGCCGCACAAGCGGTCAAGGCGCGGCGGTCACTTCGCGGGCGTGTAAGCGGCCGGCACGATGTCGCCGGGGCGGACCGTCCGTTGACGGACGCTCGGGCCGGCCGGGAGGTCGGCCCGCGTCAGCGCTTCCTTGCCGTTGCGGGTGACGGCGGCCTTGAGCCGGCGTTGCAGTTCGGCTTGGGCCGGCACGCCCGGTTCCGGCAACCCGGAGCCGGTGCGGACGGCGGCCACGGTGCCGTCGGCGAACCCCAGCCAGACCCGGCCGTCGAGTTGGTTGCTGTTCGGCCGCAGCCAGCCCAGGATCGGCGTGGTCGGGTCGAAGGCGATGTCTTGCGGCTTGGTCCACGGCACCATCCGGCCCGACTCGCCGACGAGCACGGTCAGTTTGCCGTCGGGGAAGTCCTTGGTGGCGAGGCCGGTCTGGCCGTCGAACGCGGTGCCGGCCCCGGCGAACACCTGGTACGGCGTCATCGGGTCGCCGTGACGGGGGGCGAACCCCTCGTAGACCGCCGGCATCTGGGTGACGAGGGCGAGGTTGTGCGGGCTGTCCCACGCCTCGCCCTGGCGGAACTCGGCGTGCAGCTTCGCGGCTTCGGCCCCGAGGAACGGCAAAATGCCGACCCGCCAACTCAACAGCGGCGTGCCGGCGGCGTCGCGGGTGGCGGCGGCCGGCAGGGTGCCGTGCTTCGCCTCGAAGGCGAGGAGGGCTTTCGTGATCGCCACGAGGTTCGGGTTGTCCGGTGTCGTTTGGGCGGACGTGCCGGCGTCGGTCTGCATCGGGCCGGGGAAGGAGGCGAGCAGCAGCGGCGGCGGGAGGGCGGCGACCGTCACCCGCGCGGCCGCCCCGCCGGGCGACGGCAGCGGCGCGACCTGCTCCAGGCCGTCGGCCAACGCCGTGGCGAACGGGCCGACTGCTGCCATGAACGGGTCGGCTGCGGCCGGCGGCAGTCCGCGGAGTTGCTTGGCCGACGCCGCCCCGGCCGCCTTGAGCGTGGCGGCGAAGTTGGCCGGGGGAGGGCAGCCGTCGAGCCACACATCGAGGGTCGTTGTCTGGCCCGCGAACCTCACGCCGGCGCACGCCGACTTGAGTCCGCCGAGGGCCGTGTAACCGGCGAGGTAGCTGCCCCAGTATGCGGCTTGAGACGGGTCGGCGGTGAAGTAGATCAGGTGGTCGCCGGCCGCGACGCGCTCGGTGAGCCGGGACGGCCTTGGGGCGCGGTCGGCCATGCGCTCCAGCCGGTGCGGCGGGCCGGCGATCAGCGTCCGGCCGCCGTCAACCAGCAGCACGCCGGTCCAGACGCCGTCGATCCGCAGGTACGGCCGGCCGGCGAGGGTGCGACTCGTCACCGGGTCGCGCCCGTCCGGCGGCAGGCCGACGACCGACGGCAATTGGGCCGCCAACTTCGTCAAGTCGAACGGCCGGCGGAGCGTCACCAGCACCACTGTCTCCGCCCCGCCCAAGAGGGCCACCCGCTCGACCTCGGCCGGCGAGTCGATGTCGATCTTCCGGCAGAGGTCGGCCAGCCCGTGGGCCATCGTCGCGTTCATGTCCGCGGCGGGGTCGTCCGGCATCTTCTTTCCGGCCGCCACCGCGGCCTTGGCCGCCGGGAAGCGGTCTCGGACCGGCTTGCACAGCGGCAGTTCCCAGAGGGCGGCCGGGTGCAGCACGGCGACGAAAGCCGGGTCGTCGGCCAGCAGCCGAAGGCCGGCGAGCGGGTCCGGCGGCGCGGCCAGGATGGACAGGGCGAGCGCGAACGAAGCGAACATGGGGGGCCTCCTTGCCCAGGTCGGAGTTGCGGACGTTAACTCTTCCGTCCATCTTTTTCCACAGCAACCGGCCGGCGGCCGGGGTGGTGCTGGGGCCGCGTCATCGCGCGGCCTCGGGTTTTGCGCCGGGGGCCGGGGGCCGCTGCAGGTCGCCGAGCCAGACGGCCGAGTAGAGGGGCTTGCCCCAGACGACCTCGGACGCCACGCACTGCGGCCGCAAGCCGCGGGCGGCCAGTTCGGCGAGCTTCGCCTCGTAGTCCGGCACGCTCAGGCCGTGGTGGAACTCCCAGCCGAGTTTGTGCGGGTTACTGACCAGCACGAGCACATACTGGCCCGGCTTGTCGCAGTGCCGGGCGAGGAGGTCGGGCCGCCAGTTGCGGCCGCGGGCGTCGGCCACCTTCGCCCGCACCTGGTCCGCCGTGAGGTCCGGGTGCAGCTCCCAGTCCAGCCCCTCGTCGTCGCAGCCGTGCAGGAACAGGTTGTCGTCGCCGTACTCGATGACGCCGTCGGGCCGGTGCCGGCGCTTGCGGAGGTCCTGCAGGCTGGCTTCCAACTTGGCCCGCGGGTACCAGGTCTCGGAATGACTCCCGGCCCGCGTCCAGACGTTGCCCTGGTGGTAGACCCCGTCGGCCGTGTAGCTCATGCGGACGGACAGCCGCCAGCCTTTGGGGGTCATGACCTTGAGGTCGTCGTCGCCCAGGTGCGGCTTGCCGGGGCGGTGGGAGATGGCGAGGTGGGCCTCGAAGTCGGACCGCTGGCCGTCGTCCTGGGCGACCGCGTCGAAGCGCTGGCCGCCGCTGCCGGCCTGCACCGTGACCGCAGTCGGCCGCATCCCCTTGGGCAGCGCGGCGCACCACTTGCGGAGGTCGTCGAGGGAGAGGTTGTGGGCCTCGCGGAAGTCGAACACCGTCAGCGGCGGCATCGGCAGCGCGGACCCGGCGGGCGGCTGGACCGGCCTGTCGAGGAGTTGGTCGCTGCCGTTCAAAGCCAGCCCGGTGCGGCCGACCACAGCGCGCTCCACTTCGGACGGGGTGCCGGTGATCGGCTGGGGCACCCGCCAGCACTGGAGGCGGCGGCCGGCATCGACCGTGACCAGGTGCCGCCCGTCGGGGGTGACGCCGAGCGGGGCACCGTACCCGGTCATCAGGTACGGGCCGAGCTTCTTGCGGGTGCCCAGGTGCCAGGACGTGGTACCGGTGTGGTCGGCGGCGTACAGCCAGCGGTTGTCGGGGGTGTAGTGTTCGGTCGCCTGACCCCCCCCGGTGAGCACGTTCGGGTAGACGGTGCCGAGTGTGAACCCCGTCGGCCGGGACGTGCCCAGATCGAACTCACGCAGGGACCCGCCGTTGACCAGCGCGACCCGCAGCCCGTCCGGCCGACACGCCGAGCGGGCCAGTCGGTTAAGGCCCGAGTCGAACAGGGGGGCGGCGCGGACCGGCCGGGCGTCCACGTCCCACGCCGCTAGCCGGCCGTCCGCCTCGGACACGTCGAAGAACCGGTGCGTGCCGGGTACGAAGTCGAGGACCGCGGAGAACCCGTACCGCTTGGTGACCACTCGGTGGACCCAACTCGCCGCGGTCACGTCGTACACCGCCAGGTCCGTCGAGAAGCCGCCGGAGATCGCCAGGTAGCGCCCGTCCGTGCTGAGGGCCATCCGGTCATACTGCCCCGGCGGGTCCGGCGGGATCAGCCGGCCGGCCGGCCGCCCGCACGCCAGGTCGAATCGGGTGACGCCTGCCCCCTCGACGCAATACAGCGTGTCGCCGTTCGGACTGTATTTCAGGCTGGAGGCGTACGTCGTCCGTTGGATCGGCAGGTCCGGCTTGACCGGGTCGCCGGTCGCGACCCGGTGACGCCGCACGAACGGGGTCTGGGTCGCGTTCGAGTTCGGGCTGAGCGCGGCGTTCATGGTGAAGGCCAGCTCGTCCGAGTCCGGCCGGATGGTGAGGGAGTAGACCGACCCAGGCAGGCGCTCCCCACTCCAGCGTAAGCCGCGGTCGGGCAGGGTCCAAATCGCGGTGCCGGACGGCCGGGTGAGAATGACCCCGTCCCCTCTCGGGGTGAACGCGACGGACCACGCGCTGCCGGGCAGCGGCGACCCGACTGGCTCGCCCGTCGCCCAGTCCCACAACCGGGTGCGGGGCATCCAGCCGGTGATCAGCAAGTGGCGGCCGTCCGGGCTGAAGGCTGCGGACAGCACGTGGCCGCCGGGGGCGATGCGGGGGCCGACCGGGGCACCGGTCTGGACGTCCCACACTTGAAGGGAAGCGTCGAGCTGGTGGCCGGTGAAGAACTTGGTGCCGTCCGGGCTGACGCCAGCGCAGAAGTTCGACCCGTATGTCCGGATGACCGGCGTGAGCGGCCGGCCGCTCGCCGCGTCGTACACGCGGGCCGTGTGGTCCGAGGTGCCGACCACCGCCTTGGTGCCGTCGGGAGTCAGGGCCACGGCATGGGCGTCGGTCGAGCCGTGGAAGAACCCAGGGCCGACCTTCTCCCCGGTGGCCACGTCGATCAGCGGGGCCGACCGGCCCGTGCCCCCGACCAGGAGCTTGCTGCCGTCCCCGCTGAACGACAGCCCGCCGTGCGGCTGCGAGTCGATCGGCCCGCTCACACGGACCTGCTTGGCGGAGTCGAAGCGGGTGCCCCACCGCCACAGCCGCAGGGTGCCGTCCTGGGCGAGCACAGCCAGGATGTCCCCGCCCGGCTGCCAAGCGAGCTTCTGCACCCTCAGGCCGATGTGCTCGTCCCCCCGGACCTTGCGGAGGGCGGCGTCCCAAAACTCGATCCGGCCGTTCGCGCACCCAGTCGCTAGGACCGTGCCCTGGGTGTTGAGACCCCCGCAGACTTGTTCGTCGGCTGTGTTCGGGGCTAAGCCGACGAACCGATAGGCGTGCGGCAGCCAGGCGGCAATCGCCGACCGGACAGCGTCCTCCAGGTCGGCGTGCCCGCCCTCGATGGCCGGTGTGAGCGCCTGGACGAGGACGTGCAGCCCGCGGACCACGTCGCCGCCCTCGCACACCTGCTGCCCCTGGTCGAGCGCACTCGACGCGGCCGCCGCCAGGGCACCCCGCTTCTCGCGCTGGGCCACCGCCTCGGACGCCTGGGCCGCCTGCCGGGCGGTCTCCGCGGCCGCGGCGTTCCGGGCGGCCGTGTCCGCGTTGGTCTCCGCCAGCCCGCGCTGGATACTCTCGTCCTCACGTGCCTGGTCGGCTTCGGTTCGCCGCTGCCGGGCCTCGACCAGCCCGAGTGTCGTGCCCACGATGCCGACGACCAGGGCGACGGCGACCGCCGCCGCCGCGGCGACCGGCAGTCGGTGGCGGGTCAGGACCTTCCGCAGCCGGTAGCCGGCCGTCGGCGGCCGGGCCTCGACCACCTCCCCGGCCAGGTACCGCTCGATGTCGCGGGCCAGGGCGTCGGCCGTCTCGTAGCGCCGGCGGCGGTCCTTCTCGACGGCCTTCAGGGCCAGCCAGTCCAGCTCGCCGACCATGAGCTTGCACAGCCGGGCCGACTCGGTCCCCCGCTCGGCGGACAGGCTGGGCAGGGCGGCGGCCGTCCGCAACTTGTGGCTCAGCCGCGGGGCGTCCGTCTCCCGGACGATCCGCAACACCTCGTGCAACGCCGCCTTGCCGAGGCTCTTGCGGTCCACCGGCGTGCTGCCGGCCAGCAGCTCGTACAGCAGCACGCCGAGAGAATACACGTCGCTGCGGGTGTCCACGTCGCCAGCGTTCGCCCCGGCCTGCTCGGGGGACATGTACTCGGGGGTGCCGACCAGCACCCCGGCCCCGGTGACCAGGGTGGCGTCCGTGAGCGGCCCGGCGGTCGCCTTGGCCACCCCGAAGTCGATGACCACCGGCACCGGCCGGCCGTCCCGCTCGGCCACCAGCACGTTCGACGGCTTGATGTCCCGGTGGAT
>JANYHV010000355.1 GCA_025362195.1 Fimbriiglobus sp.
TCGGCCAGCGCCGGCCCGCGGACCTCGGCGTAAGCGAGCGTCCCCGCCGGGAACAGGTCAGCCGGCCCCTGCGCCGGCAGCCCCGCGTCCGCGAACACCAGGGCCACCAGGGCGACGACGATCCGCATGAGGCGTCCTCTCGGGTTACATTCTTGTTAGCCCGACGCGCGAGCGAGGGACGCGCGATGACAACGCCGGTCGCTGCTTCGGCTCCTCACCGGCGTTGTCATCGCGCGTCCCTCGCTCGCGCGTCGGGCTAACAAGACCGCTCTCCCAGAGTACCGAACCGGGCGCGGAACTGCGACACCACGCCGCGCAACCGGTCGTCGAGCCGGGCCAACGTCTCCGCTTCGATCTCGGCCGGCACGCCATAGTAGGCTCCGGCCACCGACCCGGCGATGCACGCCAGCGTGTCGGCGTCCCCGCCCAGTGAGATCGCGTTGCGCACGGCGTCCTCGTACCCGTCGGCCTCTAGGAACGCGCGCAAGGCCCAGAGCACAGTCCCTTCGCACGACACGTCGAACAGGAACGTGCGGCGGACGGCCTTCAACGGAACGCTTAAATCGTAGCCGAACTCGGCGGTCACGGCGTCGGCGAGGGCCTGCTTATCGGGCCGCTGTCGGGCGAGGAACACCGCGGCGGCGACGGCCTTCGCGCCGCGGACGCCTTCGGGGTGGTTGTGCGTCGCGCTCGCCGACCGCTCGGCCTCGGCGAGGACTTCCGCCATCGTGTCGAACGCCAACCCGACCGGGCCGACGCGCATGGCCGACCCGTTCCCCCAACTGTTGTACGGCTCGGTCCCGCGGATCGCGCACCAGTGCTTGAACTGCTGGCCGTACCCCGCGTCCGGGTACGCGCGGTAGTAGCGCTGGAAGGTCTTGGCGTAGTCGCCGCCGGTCAGCAGCACCTCGGCGACGGCGACGGACATGACGGTGTCGTCGGTGAAGCACGAGTCGGCCGTGAACAGGTCGAACCGTTTGGTCTTGGTGGCGGCCGCCTCGTGGACGGACCCGATCACGTCGCCGGCAATCGCCCCGATCACGTTCAGTCCTCCAGTGGCCGCGCACGCACTCCAGTCGCTCACGCTCCTGGCTCGCCGGGCGCACGCACTCCGGCGCTCTCGGCTACCCGTCGCGCGTCACCATGCGGGCGCACGCCAGGGTCAGGCACAGGGCGATGAAGGCCAGGCTCACGCCGATCATCTCGGGCCACGTCTCGCGCGGCGGCTTGCCGTAGCCCGACTCCTTCATCTCGCGCGGACTCAGGACGCCCGCCGCGATCGTCCGCGCGAGCCGCTCGTCGATCTGGTACGTCCGCGGCGTGACGGTGTGGACTGCCCGCACGACGGGGAACGCCCACTTCGGCACGACCCGCCACAGCGGCGCGTCGGGGTCGATCCCCGCCTTGGCCCCCTTGGGCGCGAACGGGTTGGCCTCCTCGTCGTCGTCGTCCGCCGCGGCCCCCTGGGCCTGCTTCGCCTCGGCGTCGTAGCGGCTCTGCACGCCGTCGTTCAGCTTGCCGACCGCCCAGAAAACTGCCCACGCCGCGAGCGTCGCCAGGATCGCCACGAGGCTGTTCCGCGTCAGCACAGCGGCCAGCGTCGAGACCGCGTACAGCACCGCGAAGTAGAACGTCAAGATCGGGATCGTGAGCAAGAAGTTCGGCGACCACAGGCCGGTCCGCAGGCCGAGCGCCGCCCAGACGCCCAGCGCCGCGAGCGTCGTAATGACCAGCACGAACGTCAGCCCGCCCAGGTACTTCGACACCAGCACGAACGGCTTGCTGACCGGCTTCGAGACCAGTAAGTCGATCGTGCCCTTGCCGAGCATGTTGGGGACGAACCCCGCCGTGACGACCACCGACACGGCCAGCAGCAGCCACGCCCCCGCCCCGTTGATCAGGTACTTCTCGATGAGATAAATGTACTCGTGGGGCGACATCAGTAGCCCCGGCAACTCGTAGGCGAACAGTACGCTGGGTACGTGCCGCCACTCGGTCGTGTCCTTGATCGAGGTGCCGCGGCTCGTCACGGTGTAAACGACCTCGCTGGGGTCGGCCTCGCCCGCCGCGGCGCTCTGGACCTCGACGTTTTCGAGGTACGAGAAGGCCGACTTGACCAGTAGCACGACCCCCGACCGGCTGCCCGGAGTCCCGGCCGCCCGCACGCCCTCCTTGAACTTGGCCCGCGCCTCGGGGCTGGCGGTGCCGATCACGAAGTCGAACGCGTAGTCGGACTGCCACGGTACGCCGGGGTTGGTCGCGCGGACGTTGCGGGCGCTGAACACCGGCGACCCCATCTCGGCGTAGCCGGGCCGGAACCGCGTCTGCTGGGTCATGGCGTTCGTCATCACGCCCAACTGCTCCTCGACCGGCACCGGCCGCAGCGAGATGCTGGCGATGAACAGCACCACCAGCGCCGCCAAGCCGAGCATCACCTGGAGCATCCAGCCGCTGACGGCCTCGCGGGCCGAGTCGCGTAAGAAGGCGATGAGGCGCATCACGAGTCGATCCTCCGGGCGATGACCTTGCGTTCGACCCGCTGCGGCCGCTGCCGCTTGGTGTCGGTGCCCGGCTCGCCGGACTCGACCATCGTCACGAACACGTCTTCCAGGCTCTGCTTCTTCTCGAGCATGTGCCGCAGGTGCA
>JANYHV010000405.1 GCA_025362195.1 Fimbriiglobus sp.
GAGCCGGAAGCGTTAGCGCCCGGAGTCTTGCCCCCGCGAGCGACCCAGACTCCGGGCGCTAACGCTTCCGGCTCGCCGGTCAGGCGCGGAGCTTTGTCGGCTCCGGGTTAGTGGTTGAACATGAACTCCCGGGAGTTCAGCAAGGCCCAGAAGATGTCTTCGAGGGACTGCTGCTTGCCGGCCGGGGGGGCGGCGTTGACGGCGTCGGTCAGGTTCTTCAATTCGACCGGCGTCGGGGCGCGGCTGACCGCCCGCAGGTAGATCTGCTCGACGATCTGGGCCGTCGTCTTCTTCTCGGCGAGCATCTTGCCCACGAGGTTGCCCGCCTGAATCTTCGGCGACACCGTGTCGCCGTTCATCAGGTGCAGGCTCTGCGACAGCGTCGGTTCGAGGCGGACTTCGCACGCGCACACGGTCTCCCGGCTCGGCCGGCCGAACGTCGTCAGGAAGTAGTTCGACGTGACCCCGTCGGCGATCTGCACGGCCCGCGCGCCCTGCGGCAGGCCGGGGAACTTGTTCTTCGTGTCGGTCACCTGGCTGATGATGTCGAGCATCGTCTCGGCCCGGATGCGGCGGATCGGCCCGCGGGCGAAGTTCCGCGCGTCCCCCTCGTTCGACTTCGTGGCGACGGTGGACCGCTGGTACGCCGCGCTCGTGCAGATGTCCCGGACGAGCTTCTTGAAGTCGTACTTGTACCCGGTGAACTTCACCCCCAGCGCGTCGAGCAACTCCTGGTTCGACGCCGGGTTCGAGATGCGCACGTCGTCCACTTCGTTGATGATGCCCATGCCGAAGAAGTGGTTCCAGACCATGTTCGACAGGTTCTTGGCGAAGTACGGGTTGTCCGGCGAGGCGAGCCAGTTGGCCATGACCACGCGGCGGTCCTTGCCGGCCACGTCGGGTTTGGCCCCGCCGAGGAACTTCGGCGGCATCGGCTTGCCGGTCACCGGGTGGTTGACCTCGCCCCCGCCGCCGTTGAACACGACGAGTTCCCGCGGGTCGTCGGTCCCCTTGCGGCCGACCTGGCTGAAGAACGCCGCGAACCCGTAGTAGTCGTCCATCGTCCACCGGTCGAACGGGTGGTTGTGGCACTGGGTACACTGGATCCGCATGCCCATGAACACCTGGGCCACGTTCTCCGTGACTTTGACGATGTCCCGCTCGATCTGGTAGTAGTTCGTCGGCGGGTTCTTGAACGTGCCGCCGGACGCCCCGAGCAGTTCGCGGACCCAAACGTCCGTGGGCACGTTCTTGGCGATCTTCTCTTGCAGCCAGGTGTAGTACAGCAGCATCGCCTTCGAGCTGACGTCGTTCGACGAGCGAATCTGGAGGAGTTCGGCCCACTTCAACACCCAGAGTTCGGAAAACTCTTTGCGCTCCAAGAGTTCATCGACGAGCAGTTCGCGCTTATTCGGCAGCGTGCCGATCATGAAGCGGGCGTATTCCTCCGGGGCCGGCAGCGTCCCGGTGATGTCGAGATAGACGCGGCGGGCGAAGGTCGAGTCGTCGCAGACGGGGGACGGCTCGACGCGCAGCTTCTTGAGCTTCGCGTTGACGTGCGTGTCGATGTAGTTCGACTCCGCCGGGGCCGGTGCGGCGAACTGCAAGCCCTTGGGCAGCGTGACGAACGGCACGCCGACGGTGAAGGTGAAGAAGCGGGCCATGATGAACGCCTCGCCCCGCTCCCCGCCGGTCACGCTGGCGTCCCCGTCGGCCAGGATTTTGCCGGCGTTGTCGTTGTTCGACAGGAAAAGCGAGGTCGTGGTCACGTCCCGGTCGGTGCCGTCGGAGTACTTGGCCCGGACGACCAGGCGCTGCCGCTCGCCCTTGCCGTCGAGTACGGCCGACGGCGGGTAGACTTCGAGACTCGTCGGCGTGGCGACGGTCGCGGCGTCCGCCGGGGCGTCGGCTTCGAGCCAGCGAATCAGGGTTTGGTACGACTCGTCGTTGTCGCGGACCTTCTGGCCGCCGGTGTGCGGGACCTTGCCGGTCGCCTTGTCGATCAGCAGCGACTCGGCCGGCATTGCCAGGTTGATGCGGCGACCGTTGAGTTCGCGGGTGAGCCGGGCGTGGTCCCCGTCCGGGTCGTACCCGAACAGCGACAGGCGGAAGCCGTCCTTGCCCCGCGCCGCCCCGTGGCACGCGCCCGAGTTGCACCCGGAGCGCATGAACACCGGCATCACGTCGAGCTTGAACGAGACCGGCCGGTCGGCTTTGGCGGCGACGACCTTGACCGGCACCTTGACCGTCTGCCCGGCCGCCGTCACGATCATTTCGGTGACGCCGTCGGCGACCGGCAGCACGACGTTCTTGTCCAGCCGCACCAGCGCCGGGTTGGCGAAGGTGACCTGGGCGGCGTCGGTCAGGTCGCGGGTCAGGCCGTCGGACTGCGTGAGTTGGACGATGAAACTCTGGCGGTCGCGTGCCGTTTCGAGGTTGATGTCCGGCGGGTAGACGGCGACCTTCGCCCCGGCCGCGACCGGCGCGACGACCACCGGCGGCAGCGTCGCCGGGGCTTGCGTGCCGGGGGTTTGGCCCCACGCGGTCGCGGTCAACGTCGTGCAAGCGGTCAGGGCGAGAATCGAGGCGAACGTGAAGCGCATGGTGCGTTCCTCATGCGGGGCAGTGCGAACCGGGCGGGGCGGACATCGGCGAAATCATCGGCGGGCGGGTCAGCCCTTCTTCTCGGGCAATTTCGGGGCCGGCGCGGCCGGGACCGGTGCGGGGGCGGGGGCCGCCGGCGGGGCGGGGGTCGAGGGCTTGCCGGCCTTCTCGCGGTCGTCTTGCTCCTTGCGGAGTTGTTCGAGGCGGGTCAGCGGCTTGGCGGCCGGCGGCGCGGCGGCGGGCACCGGCGCGACCGGCTTGGCCGGGGCCGCCGCGGCGACGACCGGGGCGACCTTGGGCGGCAGCGGCACGTCCACGCGGAACTCGTTCCCGCCGACGTTGTGGACCAAAAACTCGCCGTTGACCGGCACCACGACTTGCACGAACACGCCGTGCTTGCCGGGCGGGGTCGCCTTGTCGGTGGTCACCGCGAAGCTCAGTTCCTTCGACTCCTTGGTCAATTCGAGGTCGGGCGTCGCGGCCTTTGCCGGCAGGCCGATGAGCTTGACCGTCGCCTTGCCGTCGAACGGCCGGGCGACGACGACCTTGCCGAACACCTTGGTCGCCGCGCCCTGATCGACGGCCGACCGCTCCTGGGCGAACGACACGAACGGCGCGGCGATTTCGACCGTGAACAGTTGCGTCGAAGTCCAGACGACCCCGGTCGGCGTGGCCGCGTTGGCCGTGAACGCCGTCTTCCACTTCCGCGCCACCGCGTTCGGGGCGGCGTTCATGTAGATCGACGCCTCGGTCGCGGCCTCGGCGATCACGGTCGAGCCGGTGATGCCCATGCCGGGCGGCGTGAACAGCGGGGTGAGCGTGATCGGCCCCTTGAACGTCGGTGCCCGCTTGACGACGATCTTGACGTTCAGCGAGCCGTTCTGCGGCACCGGGGCCTTCGGCTCGACGGCCTCGACGGTGAACGGGGCGACCTCGGTCACGGCGACGGCCGCCTTGTCCGTGAAGTAGCGGTGGAACGGGTTGTTGTTGACGCCCATGTTGTAGCACACGTCCAGGGCGAGCCGGCTCGGCGCGACCGTCTTACCGTCCGTCGGCAACGCGGTCAGTCCGGTCAACACGCCGGTCAGCGGGGCGTCCGCCTTGGCTTCCAACACGATCGGGACGACGGCCTGACCGGGGTCGGTCGGGTCGGCGACGACGGTTACCCCGGCGGGCAGTTTCTCGAACGCCACGCCAGCCGGGCCGCCCCAGTCGGCGCGGTTCACGTTGACCAGCGTGGCCACCCGCCCGCCGCGCGGCACGGCCAGCGTCTGGCGGTCCTGGTTGCTGACGTTGTTGCCGTCCACCTTCGGAATGCCCGTCGAAGTGGACGGGACGACGGCCTTGACCTCGACGCAGAAGAAGTAGTCCGGCCCGCCCTTTTGCAGGTGGTCGTGGACGTACAGGATGTACAGCCCGTCCTCGGGGGCCGCGAACCGGAACGAACTATCGGGGCCGACCGCGTCGTCGTTGGACGCGAGCGGCGCGCCGGTGTCCGCGCGGGCCACGACCATCACCGAGTCGAGCGGCGACCCGAGCCGGCGGGCGTAGCACTGGGCTTCAAACGTCTGGCCCTTTTTCGCGGGGAACTTGAAGAACTTCGACTCGCCCGGCTTCGACACGACGCCGTGAAAGGCCCCCGGCGCGACGCCAGGGGTCGCCAGGGCGTAGGTCGTGTTCGTGCCCGTCTCGACCGTCGCAGGCAGGTCGCCGACGCGGACTTTGAACCCGGTCGGGTTCGTCCCTTCGGGGGTGACGCAGTGCAGGCGGAAGTGGTCGTCGGCGACGGCCGGGAGCTTGATCTTCTGGCGGATTTCGCCGGCCGGGTCGCCGAGGAAGCGGAACTCGACCTCCTCGCCCGGCTTGCCGCCGGCCGGCAGGACGGCCGTCGGCCGGGGGAAGTTGCCGACGTGCAGGCGGTACCGGCACGCCCCGCTGCCGGCGTAGGAACTCTCGCGGACCAGGATCGTGTACTTGCCGTCGGCCGGGATCACGACCGAACACCCGGCGTCCTGGCCGATCAACGGCGAGTCGTCGTTGAAGGCCAACTCGAACCGCCGCGAATCCAGGATGGCGACGAACGGGTCCCAGAAGGCGACGCCCAGCCGCATCCCTTCGACTTCGACCGAGAGGCGTTGGCCCTTCTTGCACTCGACGACGAAGTAGTCGGCGTCCTCGGCGTCGATGACCCCGTGGACGGTGACGTTGAGCGGGATCGGCTGGGCCGATTCGAACAGCGTGTTCGGCTCGACCTCGTTGACGACCGGCAGTGCCCCGACCCAGAAGGTCCGCAGTTCGGAAATGCCCGTCGCCGTGCGGAGGCGGAGGCCGTGTTCGCCGAGCCGGCAGGTCGGCGCGACGGCCACGGTCAACTTGACCGTGGCGGCGTTGACGACTTCCAGCTTGGCCACCGTCAGGCCGGGCGTGTCGAGCAAGACTTCCTGCGTGTCGGCGAGGTTGGCCCCGGTCAGCGTGAGCACGACCTCGGTGCCACGTTGCCCGCCCTTCGGCGCGATGTCGTTGAAATTGGGGGACGCGGCGAACGCCGGGCCGCCGACCGCGAGGCCGAGGAGGGCGGCGAGTGTGGCGAAGGTGCGCGTCATCGTGTGGCCCCCAAGTCGAAAGGCGGCGGGGCGGAAAATCCGCCCGGGCCGCCGGAACCCGCTCCCGCATTTTACGCCAGCAAATCGGTCCGGGTGTGCCCTTCGCGGACGATGTCGATCGGCCGGTCGCCGGGGGACATCAGTTTCTTCTCGGGGTCGATGCCGAGGCAGGTGTAGACCGTGTGGGCCAGGTCCTCGACGCCCAGGGCGTCCTCGTCCGGTTCGGACGCCGTCGAGTCGGACTTGCCGTAGACGAGGCCCTTCTTGATGCCCCCGCCGGCGAGCATGACGCTGAACACCTTGGGCCAGTGGTCGCGGCCGGCCGTCGCATTGATTTTCGGCGTGCGGCCGAACTCGCTGGACACCATGACCAGCGTCTTGTCGAGCATGCCGCGGGTTTCGAGGTCGCGGATCAGGGCCGCGAGGGCCTGGTCGAGCGCCGGCAGCGTGGCCCGCATCCCGCCGGAGATGCCGTTGTGGAAGTCCCACCCGCCGTAGTGCAGCGTGACGAACCGCACCCCGCCCTCGACGAGCCGGCGGGCCAACAGCATCCGCTGGCCGGCGGCGTTGCGGCCGTACTGGTCGCGGAGGGCGGCCGGCTCCTTGTTGATGTCGAAGGCGTCGCGGGCCTTCTCGCTGGAGATCAGGCCGTACGCCCGCTTGTAGAACGTGTCCATCGCGTCCAGGTTGTCCGACTTTTCCTTACCGCGGAAGTGGTCGTTGACCGTGTCCATCAACTGGCGGCGCTGCGTGAACCGCTCCGGGGTCACGCCGCCCGGCAGTTGCAAGTCCTGCACGCGGAAGCCGTCGTTGGCCGGGTCGGACCCCAGCGCGAACGGGCCGTAGGCGCTCGACAGGTAGCCGTTACCGGCGAAGTTGGTCGAGATGCTCGGCACCGCGACGTAGGGCGGCAGGTCCTTGCGGACGCCGAGTTGGTGGCTGACGACGCTGCCCATGCTAGGGAACGTCAGCGCCGGGCTGGGCCGGTAGCCGGTGAACATGTTGTGCGTGCCGCGCTCGTGGGCCGCCTCGCCGTGCGTCATGCTGCGGACGACGGTCACCTTGTCGGCGACCGTGGCCATCTGCTTCATGCACTCGCTGAACTGCACGCCCTCGATCTTGGTGCTGACGAGGCCCATGTCGCCGCGGTACTCGACCGGGGCGAACGGCTTCGGGTCCCAGCTCTCCTGGTGGGCCATGCCGCCGGGCAAGAAGATGTGAATGATGCTCTCGGCCTTCGGCCCCTTTTTGGCCGGGACCGGGGCCGCCGCTTCCGCCGCTTGCAGTTTGAAGTAGTCGCCCAGCGTCAGGCCGAGGGCACCGACCGCACCGACCTGCATGAAGCTCCGCCGTCCGACCGTCGGGCCGAGGCACTTCCACGGGTTCATCATCGTAACTCCTGCTAAGGGAGGACGGGGCGGCGGCAATTTAGGCAAGCCCGGCAAGAGAGTATGCCGGGTGATTTCGGAACGCGGCTTCGGGCGGGAACCCGTTAGACGCGAAAAGGCGGGGTCGCAGTTCCCGATGATTTCGAACTTCCGGGGACGCCGAGAAGCCACAGGGAGCCGTCTGAGACAAGTTAGGCGGGACGTGACGAGTTTTCAACCCGCGGAGACGTGACAACGGCGAGCCAAGAGCGTCAGCGACTGGAGTTCTTCGAGCGTTGATCGCACGAAAACACTCCAGTCGCTGACGCTCT
>JANYHV010000453.1 GCA_025362195.1 Fimbriiglobus sp.
GGCCTGTACACGATGGACGACGTGCTCGGCCTGGCGTGATCCGCGTTCGCCGGAGGCGCAAAGGTTCGTTGACACGGTCCGGGGTCAGCGACCGGCGAGCCAGGAGCGTGAGCGACTGGAGGTGCTGAGTCAGCGACTGGAGTTCTCCGCGTTGGTCGTCGCGCAAGCACTCCAGTCGCTCACGCTCCTGGCTCGCCGGTCGCTGACCCCGGACCGTGTCAACGAACCTTTGCGCCTCCGGCGAACGCGGATCACGCCAGGCCGAGCACGTCGTCCATCGTGTACAGGCCCGCGCCCTTGCCGGCGAGGTACTTCGCCGCGAGCAGTGCGCCCCGCGCGTAGCTGTCCCGGCTGTACCCCTTGTGGACGAGTTCGAGCGTCTCGCCGAGGGCGCTGAAGACGATCGTGTGCTCGCCGACGTTGTCCCCGCCGCGGACCGCGTGCATGCCGATTTCGGTCGCCGGCCGCTCGCCGACCAGGCCTTCGCGGCCGTGGGCGATGCGGTCCTGGCCCATCGCGGCCTGGACGATCTTGGCGAACTGCGCCGCCGTGCCGCTCGGCGAGTCCTTCTTGAAGCGGTGGTGCCGCTCGATGATTTCCACGTCGAAGCCCTTGCCGGCCAGCGTCTCGCCGGTCAGTTTCGTCAACTTGAAGAGCAGGTTGACGACCAGGCTCATACTCGGCGACAGGAGGACGGCGGTGTGGTGCGCGGCGGCCAGAATCTCGTCCCGCTCGGCCGGCTCGAACCCGGTCGTGGCGACGACGAGGGGGATTTTCCGGTCCACGCAGGTCTTGAGCACGCCCAAAGTCGCGGTCGGCACGGAGAAGTCGATGACGCAATCGACGCGGGCACCGAGGGGCAGTTCGGCCAGCACCGGGACGCCGAGGATCGGCCCGCCGGCCAGGCGGCCGGCGTCCTCGCCGAGGTGCGGGTGGCCGGGCGAGTCGATGGCCGCGACGACGTGCAGGTCGTGGTCTTCGCGGGCCAGTGCGACCAGGCGTTGGCCCATGCGGCCGCACGCCCCGTGGATGGCGAGTCTCGTTTTCATGGGCGTCGTCCCGGGGCGGAAAGGCGCGGCGGGGGCCGCGATTGTACTTGACACGTTGTACGAAAACCGCGACCAATGGAGGGAGCGGCCGCCCGCCGCCCGAGGCCCGGAGTGAGTACGAATGCGGCATTTCTCCTGCGACCTGTGCGGCAAAGACCTGACCGCGCCGGCCGACGCCCGGTACGTCCTCCGCATGGAAGTTGCCCCCGCGGCGGCCGGCGGCGTAAACTGTCTGTGCGAGGCCGACCTCGACCAGGACCACCTCGACGCGATGGCCGACATGCTCGACGACCTGGAAGCCAACCCGGCCGACGCCCCGCCCGCCGTGCCGCCGACGCAGCACCTGGAATTCGACCTGTGCCCCGGGTGCCGCCAGAAGTTCGTCGCCGACCCCCTGGGCCGCGACCGGGCGAAGAAGCTCCGCTTCAGTAAGAACTAATGCCGATCCTCCTCATCCTGCTGACCATCGCCGCGCTCCTGCCGACGAGCCGGTTCGCCCGGCCCGACGGGTTCACCCGCCTGGACTCGGCCGTCGCCACGCTCGTGACGATGGCCGTGCCGGTGCTGCTCACGGCGCTGGCGTGCCGGTGGGTCGCGCGGACCCTGGCCCGGGACCCGGCCGCGCGGCCGCGGGTCGCCCTCCGCTACCGCTGGGTCCGTCGGAGACTGCCGGGGGTGACGCTGCTTGCCGCCGTCGGGTCGATCGTCGGCTGGGGCTGGAGCGACACCGTGGCCGCGACCGCCGTCGTCGAGTCCGGCGGCCGCTGGCTGCTCGCCCCGTTCGCCGAACTGCTCATGCCCCTGCCGTACTTCCTCGCGCTGGCGGTCAACTGGGTCGGCCACCACGCCGCCGAGCGGGCGCTGCACGCCACGTCCGAGGCGGCCCGGCAGACCCCCGACGACCCGGCCGAGGCCGAGTTCTGGACGCTCGCCGGGTACCTGAACTTCCAGGTCCGGCAACTCGCGCTGCCGCTCGGCCTGGTCGTCGGGGTGACCGCGTTGAACCAGACCCTGGCCCGGTTCGCCCCGGAGTGGATGGCCCTGCCGGCCGTGCAACTCGGCGGGCTGGCCGCGGCCGTCGCCGCGTTCATCGGCTTCCCCCGGCTCGTGCCGCTGGTCCTCGGCCTGGAGCCGCTGCCGCCGGGGCCGACCCGCGACCGCCTGCACGCCACCGCCGCCCGATTGCGGGTCCGGTTCACGCGCATCCTGCTCTGGCCGACGCGCGGGCTGATGGTCAACGCGCTGGTCCTCGGGGTCATCCCGCAGGCCCGGTACGTCGTCTTCACGGACCGCCTGTTGGGCACCCTGACGCCGGCCGAACTCGACGCCGTTTTGGGGCACGAGGCCGGGCACGTGAAGCACGGGCACCTGTGGCTGTACCTCGCCTTTTTGATGCTGAGCACCGTCTTCCTCGCGGCCCTCGGGGCGGCCGGCGAGCAGGCGCTGGAAGCCCGGCACTGGCGGCTCCCGGCCGACTACGCGTGGGCGCTCGGCGTCGTGCCCCTGGCCGCGACCGGCGTCTGGCTGTTCGTCGTCTTCGGCTGGCTGTCCCGGGCGTGCGAGCGGCAGGCCGACGTGTTCGGCGCGCGGGCCGGGTCGTGCCCCGACCCGTACTGCCTGGCGCACGACGCGGCGACCCCGCTCGTCGAGCGCGGCCGCGGCCTGTGCCGGACCGGGGCGACGAACATGATGGCCGCCCTCGACCGGGTCGGCGAGACGGCCGGGCACGACCGCCCCGGCCGGCACCGGCCGACCCTGCGGCGGCGGGCCCAGGCGTGGCTCCGCGCCTGGCAGCACGGCCCCATGTCGTACCGCATCGAGTTCCTCATGCACCTGGCCGACGACCCGTCGCTCGGCGACCGGTCCGACCGCGCCGCCTTCCGGGCCAAGCTCGGGCTGCTGGCGGCGCTACTGGTCGGCATCGGCGCGCTCAGCCTGATCGTCGATTGGTCCGACATCGCCCACAGCCTGTAACCGGCCCGGGTGCTTGACGCGGACTTGTCGCCCGGTGAGAATGTCGCGGGGCGCTCGCCCCGGCCGCGACTGTTACTGCCCGGAGTTCGCCCCACCATGCCGAGCGCGGACGCCCCCCCCGGCCGCTTCCCCCGACGGCGGACCGTCCTGCTGCTGGTCCTGGTCGCACTGGCCGCGGCCGGGGCCTGGAAGGCGCGGGCGCACGTCGCCGCCTGGGACCACCTGACCGCCGGGCGGGCCGCGCTCGACGCGGACGACCCGACCGAGGCCCGCCGGCGACTCGCCGCGTGCCTCCTGGTTTGGCCGACCGACCGCGCGGCGAACTTGGCGGCGGCGAAGGCGGCGCGGCGGTGCGGCGACCCGGCGGCGGCCCAAAAGTTCTTGGCGCAGGTCGAACGGGTCGGCGGCCGGGCGGCCGACATCGAACTGGAACGCGCCCTCGGTCAGGTCCAGGCCGGGCGGCTGGCCGGCGTCGAAGCGCCCCTCCTTGCGACCCTGGCCGACGGCGACGCCGAGTCGAGCGAGATCGTCGCCGTGCTCGTGCCCCACTACCTGGCCGACTTCCGCATTTCCGAAGCCGCCACGCTGACCGCCAAGTGGGTCGAACTCCGGCCCGCGTCCGCGAAAGCCTGGGCGTACCGGGCCGACGCCCTCGAACGCCTCCGCAAGACCGAAGAGGCCCTCGCCGCCTTGCGCCGGGTCGTCGAACTGTCGCCGACCGACCGGGCCGCGCGGCTGAACCTCGCCCGGCTGGCGGTCGAGACCCACCGGCCGCTCGACGAGGCGAGTCGACTCCTGGAAGCGCTCACCGCGGCCGACCCCGACGACGCCCCCGCCCTGGTGCAGTTGGCCGCGTGCCGGGAAGCCCAGGGCCGGCCGGACGACGCGGCCGCGCTGCTCGACCGGGTGATCGCCGGGCCGGCCGGGGACGCGAAGGCGTTGCACCTCCGCGGGCGGCTCGAACTGACCCGCGGGAACGTGCCGGCCGCGACCGCCTTCGTCCGCCGCGCCGCCGCCCTCGGCCCGGCCGACGTGGAGACGCTGTACACGCTTTATTTGTGCGTGCAACAGACCGGAACCCCGGCCGAAGTCCGTGCGGCCGAGGAGCACTACCGGCGGTGCGACGCCGACCTCAAGCGTGTGGGCGAACTGGCCCGGACGATCGCCGCGTCCCCGGACGACCCGGACCCCCGCCGCGAGATCGGCGAACTGTTCTTGCGGAACGGCCGGGTCGCGGACGGCCTGCGCTGGCTGGACTCGGCACTGCGCGCCGACCCGGGCCACGCCGCGACGCACCGGGTGTTGGCCGCACACTTCGACCGGACCGGCCGGCCCGATCTGGCCCACCAGCACAATTCTCAGGCGACCCCGCAATTCCCCGCGGAAAGCCCCAAGTAAATTGTTAACCGACGCCGGCCAGATTTTTTTGGATTTTTCTTGACACTTTCTTGGAACTGGTCGAATGTAGTGTGTGTCAGGATTTCAGTTCCATCTTTTTTCTAGGAGCCTCATGACCGCGATCCTCTCCCCGAACGCCCCGCGCTCTCGACGAGCCGCCCGGGCGTTTACGCTGATCGAACTGCTCGTCGTCATCGCCATCATCGCCATTCTGATCGGGCTGTTGCTGCCCGCCGTGCAGAAGGTCCGCGAAGCGGCCGCCCGCATGAGTTGCACGAACAACCTCAAGCAATGGGGTCTCGCCCAGCACTCATTCTACGACGCCCGCGGTAAACTCCCCCCCGGCGGCTGGACCGGCCGCGACGCCAGTGGAGGCGTCGATTGGAACGACGACCGGGGCACTTGGATCGTGTACAGCCTGCCCTACGTGGAACAAGACGCCCTCTACAACCTCGTCCCGGGCTTCGAAACAACGGTTAATAGTGGTGCCATCATGCGCGGCATCCCGGCGGCCCAGAAGGCCCGGCCGAAGGTCTTCCGCTGCCCTAGCGACGACTACAAATACAGTGAAGGGTACGCGAATTACTGCGCGAGCCTGGGGCCTCAGTGCGTCGTCGGCGGGTGCGGGGACGACCCGAACCAGCCCCTGTGCAACCAACCGGCGATCGGCATCTCGAGTAGCCCGGATCACGGCAACACGACGAACGCTGGCGAAATCCGCGGCCTGTACAACCGCCTCGGGGTCTCGATCGGGTTGAACTTGATCAGTGACGGCACCTCGAACACGATCATGATCGGCGAAATCCTCCCGAGCAAGCACGACCACCCGTTCGACGGGAGCTGGATGTACTTTAACGGTGGCTATAGTCACGCCAGTACAATCGTGCCGATCAACCAGAAGATCACCACCCGCGGCGGCCACTGCACCCCGGGCGACGACATGGGCAACTGGAACAAGTCGTGGGGCTTCAAGTCCAACCACACCAACGGCGCGAACTTTCTCTTCGCCGACGGGTCGGTTCACTTCTTAACCCAATCGATCGACATGAAGACCTACGTCCTCTTGGGCTGCCGGAACGACGGCCAGCCGATTCCGAACTACTAATGGCCAGGCCCAGGTCTGCCGCTCGGCAGACCACGTTTGTCGCAAGTGAGGGCGGGATTTTCCCGCCCTCACTTTGTGTGCCCACACTTTTCCACTCTTCACCAGGTCGCCAACTCATGACTCGCCCATTCGCACTCCTGATCGTCGTCGGCGCGATACTCCCCTTCACCGGGTGCGGCGGCGGAATGACGCCGGTCACCGGGGTCGTCACGCTCGACGGGAAACCGCTGGCAGAGGCGACCGTCACGTTCATTTCCGAGGACGGCAAGACCGTAGCCAGCGGCCAGTCGGACGACACCGGCACCTTCACGCTGACCAGCGGGAACGCGCCCGGGGCGTTCCCGGGCACCTACAAAGTGACGGTGACGAAGTACCCGAAAGTGGTCGGCATGAGTCCCGGCCTGCAAGGCGGCGGCGGCATGGACAAGGACTACCTCAACAACATGAAAAAAGAGATGTCCAAGATGGGCGTACCGGGCGGGGCCGGGGCGAAGGTCGAACTGCCCGCGGTGTACGCGGCGATCGAAAAAACGCCCCTGACTTGCAAGGTCCCCGCCGACGGCCCCGTGAAGCTGGAACTCAAGTCGAAGCCGTAACCGGACCCGCCCGTGGAACGCCCGCCTCCTCCCGCCGAGTCGCCCGCCGCCCCGCCGCTCGGCCCGTGGCCCCGCCGCCTGACACTCCTGCTCGTCGCCGGCGGTTTGCTCGCCGGCGGCGGCTGGAAGTACCGCACCTCCCGGCCCGACTACCGCCTGGCCCGCGGGCAGGAGGCGGTCCGCGCCGGCGACACCGCGGCCGTCCGGGAGTCGGCCGACCGACTCGACGCGGCCGGGCACGCCGACCACGCCCATCTGTTACGCGGCGACGCCCTTCTCGCCTTCGGCTCGCCGGCGCTCGCCCTCGCCGAGTTCAACAAAATCGAATCGACGGGGCCGCTCCGGCTCCGGGCCGCCGCGTTGTCGGGCCGGTGCCTGCTCGACCTCGGCGACCTCAAGGAGGCCGACCGCGTCTTCCGGTTCGTCGTCGGGGAGCAGCCGGACCACGCGGACGGGCACCGCGGCCTGGCCGCCATCGCCTACGACCTGGGCCAACTCGGCGCGGCCGTCGAACACCTCGAGCGCGTGGCCGCACTCGACCCGGCCGACGCCCGCCCGCACCGCCTGATCGGCCTGATCCAGAAGGACATGGCGAGCGACGCGGCGGCGGAAGCGGCCTTCCTCGAAGCCCTGCGGCGCGGGGTGCCGGCCGCGCTCGACGCCGACGTGCGGGTCGAACTCGCGGACGTGCTGGCCCGCCAGACCAAGTTCGCCGACGGGCTGGCCGTCCTCGACGGCGGCCCCCCGGGCGGCGGGGACGGGCCGGCGGCGGTCGCCGGGCGGGCGGCCTGCCTGCGCGGCCTGGGCCGGCCGACCGACGCGGCCGAAGTCTTGGACCGCGGGCTGGCGCGGGGGCCGAGTGCCGTGCTCTTCCGGCTCCGCGGCCAGGTCCACCAGGACCTCGTACAACTGCCGGCCGCGGTCGCGTGCTTCGAGCGGGCCGTCGGGTTGGAGCCGAACGACCACCAGGCGCAGTACCTGCTCGGCCAGGCGTACTCCGGGGTCGGCCGGGACGCCGACGCGGCCCGCGCGTTCGCCCGCGTCGAGGCGTTGAAGGCGACCCTCGACCGGATCACCGAACTCTCCCGGGAGGCGATGGCCAAGCCGTGGGACGCGGCCGTCCGGGTGAAACTGGCCGACCGGTGCGACGAAATGGGCAACGCCCCCCTCGCCGCGATGTGGCGCAAAGCCGCCGCCGCCTGCGGGGATTCGCCCCGCTGACGACGGCCAGGTTTTCGGCCCCGCCGCAGGCGCGTTAGCCCGACGCGCGAGCGAGGGACGCGCGACGACTTCCTCACGGGGCTGTTTTGCCCCTACGATGCGGGCGTGTGCCGGACCCGGGGCCGAGGGACGCGCGACGACTTCCTCACGGGGCTGTTTTGCCCCCCACCGGAACGTCCTCGCGCGTCCCTCGCTCGCGCGTCGGGCTAACAAGAGCCGCCCACCCGTTACGGTTCGTCCCAGGCGATGACGACGCGGGTGGTCGGCCCGGGGACGCGGAGTTTGAGCCAGCCGATGGGGTCGAACAGGTCCTTCGTGCCGCCGGTCAGCACCACGTTCGACGGGGCGATCCGCAGGCCCGGCTGGTGGTGGAAGCTGAGCGTCACCTCGCCGTCGGCGTCCGGGACGACGTTGGTCAGGACGATCTTGGTCCGGTCCGCGCGGTCCACGGTGCCGGTGCCGGACAGGAAGAACGTCGGCGGGCGGTCGAGGCGGATCAGGGTGACCGTCCCGCCGGCCGGGCCTTCGGGCAGGCGGGCGAGTTCCCGCGCGGCCGGGTCGGCGAGCCACCAGGCCGTGGCCGCCGGCGACCGGGCGACGACCCAGCCGACGTTGTACTGGGCGGCGAACCGGAGCCGTTCGGCGGCCGTCCAGTCCTTGAGCGGGCGGCCGTTCAGGCGGTCGCCGCGCAGGCCGCAGTGGTTGTGCTCGACCCCGGCCGCGCCGTCCAGCCCGCCCAGGTAAGCCCGGTCGGACAGCCCCGGCAGCAGCGCCGACCAGTTCCACCCGGGCACGTCGGCCGGCGGCTCTTCCCAAAGGATGCGGGCGTCCGCCGTCGTCTGCCGGCGGATCGCCTCGACGAGTTGATCGCGCTCGTCGCCCAATCCGACGAGCAGCGGCTGCGGGCCGACGAGGTTCGCCCCGACGGCGAGCAGGGGCAGCGCGGCCACGCCCGCCGCCAGCCAGAACGTCAAGGGGGGGACGGCCGCCGCAGCGGCCCGCCCGGCGAGCGCCGCCAGGTACGCGGCCGGCACGGTCAGCCAGGCGACGGCCAGGGTGCCGCCGAGGTCGGCCCCGGGGTGTTGAAGGGCCGGCATCGCCCGTTCGACGCGGCCGCCGATCAGCGCTAGCACGACCCCGCCGGCGATCAGCCCGGCCGCCTGCCGGTGGTCCGACCGGACCATGCGGGCGAGGCCCAGCCCGCCGGCGACCCCGATCACCCAGGCGAGCGGCCCGGACCCGAGCAGGGCGGGGTAGTCGTACCAGTCGCCGATCACGGTTTGCAGGGCCGGCCAGGACGCCACGTCGTCGGCCGACGACGCGCACGACCGGAGCCACCAGAACCGCGCCCACTGCGTCAGCCAGCCGAGGTTCGGGACCAGCCCGGCGAGCGTGATGCCGAGCCGGCCGAGGTGCCAGGCCAGGCCGTGCCGCGGGGCGACGACGAAGTAGTGCCCTAACCCCAGCGGCAACAGGCCGAGCCAGACGAGCGGTTGGGCGTACCAGCCGACCACCGACAGCGCGGCCAGGCCGCACCAGACGCCCGGCTCCGGGGCGGCCGAGTACCGGGCCAACCCGGCGACCGCCGGCACGGCCACCAGCCCGGCGAGCAGCAAGTCCGCGGCCCCGGCGTGCAGGAGCGCTTGAACCGGCCCGGACCACCAGACGAAGCACCCGCCGACGGCCGCGATTACCGCCGCGTCGGCCGCCAGGCCCGCGCCCCAGGCCGCGGCGGCGAAGGCGAGCGGGGCCAGCAGGCAGAGGGCGACCAGGCCCAGCTTGTAAACCGCCGCGGCGTGCCGGATTTGGCCGACGATCTGGGCGAGGACCAGCGCGGCCTCGGCCGGCCGGCAGCCGCCGTCGAACACGGGCGTCTTCGGGTACCCGGCCTGGAAGGCGGGGTCGTAGCACGAAGTCGTCCAGCGGTCGCGGAAGGTGCCGGCCCCGAGAGTCGCGTGGTAGAAGTGCAGCGGGTGCCGGCCCGAAATCACCGGCCGGGCGTCGGCCACCCCGGCCGCCCCCCCGAACAGTTCGAGCGCCGCCGCCGCCTGCCCGGCGAGGACGAGGAGCAGGGCCGCGGCGACCGCGAGCCGCCGGCGGGAGGGGGAGTCGTCGGTCATGTTGCACCTCGCGGCGTCCGTGCCGGCCCGCACCCTACCGCGAGACCGCCCCCCCCGGCAAGCCGAGAAGCCGCCGCCGGCGCGTCAGCACGGCGGTGACGCCCGCCCCGACCAGCCCGCCGGCGAACGCCCCACGGACCAGGCCGTCGATCATCGCGGGCATGAACATCAGCCCGCACGCGTCCGGCCCCGACCCCGGCCCGGTCGCCCAGATTTGGAGCGGGACGCCGACCGTCGCCCCGACCACCCCGCCCACGGCCGCCCCCAGCAGGAGCGCCGACCCCAACCCGAACGTGCCGTCACCGGGACGCCCCGGCGGGAGCAGGCTGCCGGCGAACTGCCGGGCGACGAAGTCGTACCCGCAGTCGCACCGCGCCGCCGCCGGCGGGTTGACCAGCCCGCACCTCGGACAATCCCTCACCTCGGACATGCGCGCACCCCTCTGCTTCGCCACGACCCGCACGCGGAACCTGCGTGCCACGGTCGTTGGCTAAAGGGCCTGGTTCGGCGGACGGCGGAACCACCACAAGAGCCATATCCCTACGGCCGCGGAAACGACTGCCCACGGTCCGACGGCGACCGCCGCAAACCACCAGTACGTCATGGCGATGTCGGCCGATCCCACCCACTCGAAGTAGCACTCCGCGAACCACCATCCCAGCCACGCCAGCAGGCCACTACCGGACGCCACCAGTAGCCAGCCGGCGACCCGGCAAACGAAGGCCCACTCCCGCTCGCCATCGGTCATTGATGGGCCCTTTGCCACTAATCTACTGAGTTGAGCCGCAGGCGGAGAGCCATCGACCTACGTGACACGTTCTATACTCGGTGCCGGGATTTCGTTGCCGTACCCCGGGCTGTCTTCGGCTCAAGAGCGTGGTCAGGCTTACGCCTGTTGCGCCGGCCACTGGCGGAAGACGACGCACACGCCGGTCTTGTCCAGCACCGAGAACTCGCGGGCACCCCACGGCCGGTCGGTGACCCGGGGCAGGTTCGGGTGGAGCACGTCGGGCCGCTTGGCCGA
>JANYHV010000485.1 GCA_025362195.1 Fimbriiglobus sp.
CTCCTCGTACCCGCCCTTGGCGATGGTCTCGCTGGCGGCCAGGAACTTCACCTTGTGCGACGCTTCTACGTCCTGCGGGTTGTTCTGGTAGACGAGTTGCCAGAGCAGAATGGCCTGCTTGTAGTCGCCCCGCTTCTCGAACAGGCGGGCCAGGCTGCGGTTGAGCGTCGCGTCCTTGGGGTACTTCTGGCGGGCCTGGTCGAGCGAGAAAATGGCGAGTTCGATCAGGCCCAGGGCGTCGAACGCCTCGGCCATGTCCATCTGCGTGCCCAGGTCCCAGGGGTTGCGGGTCAGCACCGCCTCGCCGTGTTCGAGGACCTTCAAGTGATCCCGCTTGGCCTCGGCGGTTTTGACGCGGGCCTTCAGTCGCGGCGTCGTAAAGAAGGCGAACCGGCTGCCGCGCAGGTTGTTGTCGTACTTGTCCTTCTGGGCGTGCCGGAGTTCGCGGCGGAAGGTGAAATTGCCCGGGTCGAGCTGGCAGCACAGGGTCAGCAGCGAGATGCCGTAGTCGTAATTGCCCGTGGCGATGACCTGGCGGGCGCGGTCGTAGTTCTCCACGGCGACGCGGCGCTGGTCGGGGTTGGGCGCGGGGACGGTCGGGGTACTCCGCGGTGCCATGTCGGGGGTGTCCTGGGCGTGTCGGGGCGGGTGCGAAAGCATTTTACCACTTCCGCCGCCGAACGGAACGGCCCCGCCCACTTCGTTCAGACGCTCGCGGCCTCGAACGCGGTCCGCGACGGGGACGGGACTTGCCGGGCGAAGGCGTCGCCGGCGCGGGCCGGGAAGTCGCTGCGGAAGTGCGTGCCCCGGGACTCCTCGCGGGCGGTCGCCCCGGCGATCATCAAGCGGGCGACGGTGAGCAGGTTTTGCAACTCCCACCCCGGTCGGTTGTCGAACTCTTTCGCCAGCGCGTACCGGCACCAAAACTCGACCTGCTCGTGCGCCTCGCCCAGCCGCTTGCGGTCGCGGACGATACCCATCTTGCGGACCATGAGCGACCGCAGCGAGTTGGCCACGTCGGCCGGGTCGAAGTAGCCGTTCGGCTCCTGCGGCGGCATGGCGAACCGCTCGGCGGGGACCCGGAGCGCGTCCGGCACCGCCCGCGCGGCGGCCGAGGCGTTTTTCCCACAGATCGCGCCGAAGACCAGCCCTTCGAGCAGGCTGTTCGAGGCCAACCGGTTCGCCCCGTGCAGGCCGCTGGAGGTGACCTCGCCGGCGGCCCACAGGTTCGGCAAAGTGGTGCGGCCGTCCATGTCGACGGTCACGCCGCCGATCATGTAGTGGGCACCCGGGCGGACCGGGACGAGGTCTTTGGTGATGTCGAGGCCGAACGCCCGGCAGGTGCGGCTGATCCCGGGGAAGCGGGTCGTGACCAGGTCCGGCGACAGGTGCGACAGGTCGAGGTAGACGTTCGGGTGCTGCGTCGCTTCCATCGTCCGGAAGATCGCCCGGGCCACCACGTCGCGCGGGGCGAGTTCGCCGCGGGGGTCGAAGTCCGGCATGAACCGGTGGCCGTTCACGTCCCGCAGGTACGCGCCTTCGCCGCGGACGGCTTCGCTGATGAGGTGCCGGGCCGACCCGGCGACGTACAGGACCGTCGGGTGGAATTGCATGAACTCCATGTCGCGCAACTCGGCCCCGGCGCGGTACGCGGCGGCCATGCCGTCGCCGGTGGCCACGGGCGGGTTGGTCGTCTCGCGGTAGACCATGCCGCACCCGCCGGCCGCGAGCACGGTTTGCTTGGCCCAGACGTGCAGCCGGCCTTGCGCCGCCTGCCACACCATCGCCCCCGAGCACGCGCCGTTCTCGGTGAGCAGGTCGAGGGTGAACGTGTCGTCGAGGATGGTCACGTTCGGGGCGGCGCGGGCCTTGGCGATGATCGCCCGCATGACCTCGTGGCCGGTCGAATCGCCCAGGGCGTGGACGATGCGGCGGTGGCTGTGGCCGCCCTCGCGGGTCAGCGCGAGCGTGCCGTTTTCGAGGTCGAACTGGGTGCCCCACTCGACGAGCTTTTCGATCTGCTCGGGGGCCTCGCGCACCACCAACTCGACGACCTCGCGCTGGCAGAGTCCGTCGCCGGCTACGAGCGTATCCTCGACGTGGTTCTCGAAGCGGTCCTCGGGCGACATCACCCCGGCGATCCCGCCTTGCGCGTAGCTGCTGTTGCTCTCGGTGATCCGGTCCTTCGTGACGACGAGGACGTTCATGTCGGGCGGGGCTTCGAGGGCCGCCCGCAGCCCGGCGATGCCGGCCCCGACGACGAGCAGGTCGGCGAACCGGTGGGTCGCCCGGCGGTTGTCGAACGAGGTCAGGTAGCGCGGAAAGGTCATGTCGCGTATCGCACCGTGGGTCGGGTCGGGGAAGGGCCGTGGTTACTTTTTCGGGTCGGGCTTGCGCAGTTTGGCGGCCTCTTCGGCGAACTTCCGTTGCGCGTCCGAGAAGCCCGGCGGGGCCGTGCCGACGCCGCCGCCCGCCGTGCCCGTGCTGCCGTCGGACCGCTTGACCACCGGCTTCGTGCCGGCCCCTTCGCCGACTTTAATCGTCGTCGGCCCGCCCGCCTCGTTCGGCGGCGGCAGGACTTCGGACTTGTCGGCGGCTTCGTTCTGCCGCTTCACCATCTCGGCGTAGCCCTTCAAAAACTCGTCGTACTGCTCGGGCGTGTACCCGAGTTTCTTCTGCAAGTCGGCGTCGCCCTTGGCCTTCTCGAACTGCTTCAACTGCAAGTCGGCCGTCTTGCGGCGGTTCTTGGGGTCGTCGTCCAGCTTGTCGCCGGGCGTGTCGGGCCGCGCGCCGGGGCCGCGCTGGTCGCTCTTGGACTTGTCGCCTGGCTTCGGCTTGGCACGCTCCTCAAGACGCTTCTTGCCGGCTTCGGCCGTCTTCGGGTCGCCGGATTGGGCGTCCTTCATGTCCTGTTGGATCTGCTCGCGCTGCTCCTTGCCGACGGCCTCATCGACCTTCTTCTCGGCCGCTTGCCGCTTGCCGTCGTCCTTCGAGTTCAAGTCCTCGGCGAGCTTCTGGGCCTCCTTGATCTGCTCGGCGGTGGGCTGCTTGTCGTTCGGCGCGCTGGGGTCTTTCTTGTCGCCGGCCGCGCCGCCTTTTTTTTCGGCGGCCCCGTTCTTCTCGGCCTGCTTCGCCATCTCTTTAATTTCCTCGTTGGCGGCGTCGCGCTTGTCCTTGTCGTCGCCGTTCCGGTCGCGCTCGAGCTGCTCGGCCTTCTTCTCGGCCGCCTCGCGGTTCTCCTTGCCCATTGCCTTGTCGAGCTTGTCGCGGGCGGCTTTTTCTTTGGCCGGGTCGCCCGACTTCAAGTCCTTGATCGCTTGCTCGAGTTCCTTGGCGTCGGGCTTCTTCTCGCCCGCGCCCTTCGTGCCGGGGGCCGGTTTCTCGTTGCCCTTGGGCTGTTCGCCCGTGCCGCCTGCCGGCTTGCCCATCGGGTCGGGCTTGGGCTGCGGTTGGCCCTCGGGCTTCGCCTCGCCCGCGCCTTCGCCCGTCGGCTTCTGCTCACCCTGTTTCGGGTCTTGGCCGCTGGCGTCCGACGGCGTCGGCTTGGCTGTGCCGGGCGGCGTCGGCTTCTCGGGCTTGGCCGTGCCGGGCTGCGGGTCGCCCGCGCCTTCGGCCGGCTTCTCTTGCGGCTGGCCGGACTTCTCGCCCGACTGCGGCTTGCCGCTGCCCTTGGAGGCGTCCGGTCGCGGCTTGTTGGTCTTCGGATCGCCCGGTTTCGGCGTGCCCGCGTCCGGCTTGCCGTCGCCGGCTTGCGGGTCTTTCATCGGCTCCGGCTTCGCGCCGGCGTTCGGCTCGCCGGCCTTGGGCTTGGCATTCGCGTCCGGCGGGGTCGCCTTCTCCTGGCCCGGCTTCGGTTCGCTCGCCTGGCCCGGTTTGGTCTCCGGCTTTGCTTGAGGTTCTCCGCCGTCGGCGGACTTCGCGCCGGCGTCGGGCTTCGGCTGCGACGCTTCGGGCTTCGCCGTCTCGCCGCCGCCCTGGGGCTTGCTCTCCGCGGGTGCGGCGTCCGGCTTCGACTGGCCTTCGTTGCCCGGTTGCGGCTTCGGCTCGCCGGTCTGCTCGGGCGGCTTCTGGGCGTTACCCGGTTGCGGTTTCGCCTGGCCGGGCTTGCCCGCGTCGGGGTCCGTCGGCGGCTTGTCAGTGGCGTCCGGGTTCGACTCCGGCGGCCGCGCTTCGCTCGGTGCGTTTTGCTTGTCGTTCAGAGCCTGTTGAACCTTGTCGGCCTGGTCCTGGAGGTTCTGATCGCCCGGCTTTCCGCCCGCCTCCTTGGGCTGATCCGACTTCTCCGACGGCTGTTCGCCGGTCTTGCCCGGCTCCTTCGGCGTGGGGGCGTCGTTCGACTTGCCGGTTTCGGGCGGCTTCGTCACCGGCGGCTTGTCGGGGTTCGATTGTGGGTCTTCGCCGTTCTTCGGCGGGCCGTCCTTCGGCTTCGGCTGGCCGTCGTCTTTCGCCTTCGGTTGCCCGTCTTTCGGCGGGCCGTCCTTGGGCTTCGGTTGCCCGTCGTTGGGTTCCGACTGGCCGTCCTTCGGGTTCGGCTTGTCCTCTTGCGGCTTCTTCTCGACGTTGTCGGGCCGGGGTTGCGGTGGCTGGCGTTGTTCGTTGTTCTGCTGCTGGTCTTGATCGGCCTGGTGCTTCTTCTCCTGCTCGCCGCGTTCGGCCTGGTTTTGCTCCTGCTTCTTCTGCTCGGCCGGCGGGGTCGGGGGCGCGATCTTGACCCGCTGCACCTTCGACTTGCCGACGTTGGCCGTCGGCGTCGTGCAGTTGTCGGTCGCTTCGATCCAGTACTCGATCACGGTCCCGGGTGCGAGTTCGACCGCGTCGCCGGACTTGGTCTTGAGCGTCGAGAGTTTCACCGAGTCCTTGTATTCGAGGACGGTCGGGTCACTCTGGTCGGTGGCCCGGCGGAAGCTCTTGCCGTCGCGGTACTTCTTCGGCTCGAATGCGACCGGCGGAGTCTCGGCGGTGCGCAGGCGCAGGGTCAGCCCGGCCAGGCCGAAGTCGTCCGCGGCGACGCCATCGACCTTGAGTAAGCCGTCGGCGGGCAGGGCGGTCTCCTCGTCCTTCGGGGCGGTGATCGTCACTACGGGAGCCTGGTCGACCAGCACCCGCACCGGGTACGCGGCCGACTCGGCGGTCTCGCCGTCGGCCGCAGTCCAGGCGATGCGGTAGTTGCACGCCTCTTCGAGCGGGAAGCGGAAGCTCACCGCGTCGGGCGTGTCGGCCGTGCCGAGGACTTGCGTCAGTTGCGTGTCGAACACGAGCCGGGCGTCCTTGACGCCGCGGTTGGCGCGGGCGACGAGCGTCACCTGCGTGCCGCGGTAGCCCTCGACGCGGGGGTCGGTCGTCGTCTCGGGCTGAAGGCGGGTGTACGCCGGGTACTCGTACTTGACGGTGAAGTCGCGGAGTAACGGCCTCGTGCGGACGGTCACGGCGAACTCGGCCGTCCGCGCGTCCCCGGCGGCGACGGCGTACCGCAGGCCGTTCTGGATCACGCTCGGCGGCAACTTCACCGCGAACTCGCGCTTCGAGCCGGCCGGTTCGAGGTCGAGTTCGTCGAACTCCTCGGCCTCGGGGTTGTAGCGGACCAACAACCGCGGCCGGTCGGGCGACTTGGCGTCCGGCAAGCTCCCGGCCAGGGTGATGCGGACGGTCAGCGAATCGCCCGACGTGACGGTCGCGTCTCCGCCGACCGGTTCGTCGAGCGTGATGGCCGTGCGGGTGGCGATGCCGGAGGTGGTGAACGGGTTGTACGCGCGGTTCAACAGCGAGAAGAACGGGGCCGACTTGACGAGCAGAAAGAACACCGCGAGGCCGGCCACGAGGACGCCGACGGAGGCCAGCAAGACCAGCACGCGGCGGGACTCGCCGACCCGGGCCACGTCGGCGTCGGCGACCCCTTCCGCGGCCTTCGCCCCGACGGCGGCGCGGACGCTCTCGGGCAGGTCCTGGCTCTTCAAATCGACCCAGTTGATGATGGCGTTTTTGCCGTCGGCCAGCGTCTGCTCGACCTGCCGCGCGGCGAACCGCGGGTTGATCCGCGCCCGCAACGGCCGGACGACGCTGAACCACGCCGCGACCGCGAACGCCACCAGGAACGCCGTCAGGCCGCCGAGGCGTGCCCACGACGGCAGGTCGAAGAGCTTGTCCGCCAGCACGGCGAGGAGGGTGTAGCCGAGGACGAGCGCCACGAGGGTAAGGCCGCCGGTCAGGAGGTCAGTCCAGCGGATGCGACTGGTCGCCTGCGCGAGTTCCTGCGAGAGTTTGGCCTCGACCTTCAAGGCGTTCGTCTGCGGCTTCGTGAGCACCGTGGCCATGCGTTCGCTCCCACTCTCTCGCCAGGGGGCCTGTCTCGACGTGCAAATTATACCGCGGCGCGCGAGACTGCTGCCACAGAAGTCGGTCGAATGCAGAAGCCCCGCCGGCCTGCTTTGTTGGCGGCAAACCGCCGACCCGTCGCGGATCGACTTCGGCGGGCCGAACCGCCGCGAAAGTTCTAGGTTGATTTCTGTCCACTGTTCGACCCCCTTCGGAACACCGATGTCCCTTGACCCCACGCCGCCCCGCAAGCCGATGACCGTGAGCGCGCTCACGACCTCGATCAAGCTGCGCCTGGAAGAGCACTACCCGGGGGTGCTGGTCGCTGGTGAGGTGTCGAACTTCACCAAGGCGAGTTCGGGGCACTGGTACTTCTCGATCAAGGACGCCGGGGCGACGCTCCGCTGCGTCATGTTCCGCGGCTTCGCCCTCCGCACGCGCTTCGACCCCAAGGACGGCACCCAAGTCGTCGTCCGCGGCGGGTTGTCGCTGTACCCGCAACGCGGCGAGTACCAGTGCATCGTCGAGGAGTTGATCCAACAGGGCGTCGGCACTGCGGAGCTAGCTCTACGGCGGCTCAAGGAAAAGCTGTTGCAGAAGGGCTATTTCGCCCCGGAACGTAAGAAGCGATTGCCGCCGTACCCGCGCCGCCTCGCCCTCGTCGCCAGCCCGACCGGCGCGGCGATCCGGGACATGCTGCAAATCCTCAAGACCCGCTGGCCGTATGCCGAGGTCATCGTCCGGCCGTCGCGAGTGCAAGGGGAGGGGGCCGCCGCCGAAATCGCCGCAGCCCTGCGCACGCTGAGCGGGTTGCACGTTTCGCGGCGGATGCCCCTGTCGGCGATCGTCGTCGGCCGGGGCGGCGGCAGTAGCGAAGACCTGGCGGCGTTCAACGAGGAGGTCGTCGCCGACGCCATCTTCGAGTCGGCCGTGCCGGTCGTTTCGGCGGTCGGCCACGAGATCGACGTGAGCGTCGCCGACATGGTCGCCGACTACCGGGCACTGACGCCGTCCGAAGCGATCACGCGGCTCTGCCCGGACCGGGGCGAAATGCTCGACGGCCTGGCCGACACCGCCGCGCGGCTCGACGACGCCGTCACGCACCGGGTCGCGCTGGCCCGCCAACGATTGACGCAACTGGCCGAGCGGCCGGCCTTGCGCAAGCCGTTCGAGCGGATCCGGGACGCGGAGCAGAAACTCGACGACTGGGGTGCCAGGCTGACCCGGGCGGCCGAGCGGCGGCTGACCCGCTCCGGCGAACAACTCGCGTCGCTGGCCGACCAACTCGAAAGCCTCAGCCCGTTGAACGTGCTGAAGCGGGGCTACAGTTTGACGACGGTGGCCGACGGCCGGCTGCTGCGGTCGGCCCGCGACGTCCGGCCCGGCGACACGCTCCGCACCCGCACGCCGGACGGCGTCGTCGTGAGCACGGTGACCGACCGCCCAGGGGGTAAGTGATGGCCGACCCGACCCCGCCCGTCCGCTTCGAAGTGGCCCTCGCGGAACTCGAAAAAATCCTCCGCGAACTCGAAGACGGGACCACGTCGCTCGAAGACGCGCTGGCCCGGTACGAGCGCGGCGTCGGCATCTTGAAGGCGTGCTACGGCCAACTCCGCGACGCCGAGCAGCGCATCCGCCAACTCACCGGCGTGGGCGAAGACGGCACCCCCGAGTTCAAAGCCTTCGACCACTCGGCGAGCGTCGAAGCGGCGAAGCCGACCCGCCGGCCCAAGCCGTCCGCCGACGACCTGTTCGGCTGATTCGACTTGCACTTCTTTGTGACGCAAAGTAAACTGCGGCTCGACGCGGTGGGTCGGCCGCAACTACAATCGAGCGACCCACGAAGTCGCACAACTCGTTGGAGGATCGTCGGTGCCCGCCACGATCTGGGACGAACTGACGCCGAAGCTCGTCGCCGTCGAAGCGGCCTTGCGGCACCACCTCGCGGCCGGCACCCGCCACGCCCCGGCCCGGCTCCGGGACGCAATGGCGTACTCCTTGTTGGCCCCGGGCAAGCGGCTCCGGCCGTTACTCACGGTCCTCGCGGCCGAGGCGGTCGGCCGGGACATTGCGGTGGCCTTACCGGCGGCCTGTGCCGTCGAAATGGTCCACACGTACTCGCTGATCCACGACGATTTGCCGGCGATGGACGACGATGACTTGCGCCGCGGCCTGCCGACGTGCCATAAGAAGTTCGACGAGGCGACGGCGATTCTGGCCGGCGACGCCCTGCTCACGCTGGCCTTCGGGACGCTCGCAGGAAGTTACCCGCCGGCGACCATCGCGGTTACCGTCTTGGAACTTGCGACGGGGTCCGGTGCGGCCGGGATGGTCGGCGGCCAGGTCCTCGACCTCGAAGCCGAGTCGCCCGCCGGGTCCGACGCCGTGCGGACCGTCGGCGACCTCGAAACGATCCACCGCATGAAGACCGGGGCGCTGTTTCGCACCGCCCTCCGCCTCGGCCTTTTCGCCGCCCAAGCCGAGAGTTCCGACGGCGTGGACCCGGTCGCCCGCCGGCACTTCGACGACTTCGCCGCGGCCTTCGGTCTGGTCTTTCAGGTGACCGACGACCTGCTCGATGTCGAGAGTTCCGCCGAACTGGCCGGCAAGCGGGTCGGCAAGGACGCGGCCCTCGGCAAGTTGACGTACCCGGGGCTACTGGGCGTGCCCGAGAGCCGGGCGCGGGCCGCCGAACTCGGGCGGCTGGCGGTGTGTGCGGCCGAGGCGTTGGGCGAGCGGGCGCGGCCGCTCGCGGAGCTGGCCCGGTTTGTCGTACAGAGAGACCGTTGATGCCCTCCGGGATTCTCTCCCGGCGGGCGGTACGCGGTGGTCGAATGTTGATAAAACGTCCGAGCGGCGCGACGGTCGCCGGGCACACGCCCTAAGACTGAGTTGTGCCGAGACGGACCTTCCCTGGCCTGGGTGACGTATGCCGGAACTGCTCGCGACGATTCAAAGCCCCGCGGACCTGCTGCGCCTCTCCGACGCCCAACTCGACTGCGTCGCCAAGGAAATTCGGGCCGAACTCGTCCGCGTGCTGAGCATCCGCCAGGCCCACTTCGCCAGCAACCTCGGCGTCGTCGAACTGTGCCTCGCTTTGCACCTCACCTACGACTTCTCGAAGGACCGGCTGATCTGGGACACCGGCCACCAGATTTACCCGCACAAGCTCATCACCGGGCGGTTCAAAGAGTTCGACACGATCCGCCGGCGCGGCGGCCTGATGGGCTTCCCGAACGCCGCCGAAAGTCCCTACGACCTGTTCACGACCGGCCACGCCGGGGCCAGCGTGTCCACGGTGTCGGGCCTCAAGGCCGGCGACGACCTGCTGGGCCGCACCGACCGCCACGCCGTGGCCGTGATCGGCGACGGGGCGTTCCCGTGCGGCATGGTGTACGAGGCGTTCAACAACATCGGCGGCACGAAGCAGAACATCCTGGTCGTGCTCAACGACAACAAGATGTCGATCTGCCCGCGGACCGGCGGCCTCGCCGAGTACCTCGACCAGTGCCGGGCGACGGGGTTGTACCAGGGCAGTAAGCGGACGTTGAACGAGTTCCTGAAGCAGATCCCGCTCGTCGGGGAGGCGGCCCGGACCTCGTTGGAGTCGTTGCGCGACGGCCTGAAGGCGGTCTTCAAGAACGGCATGTTGTTCGAGGAGTTGGGCTTCCGCTACTTCGGCCCGGTGGACGGCCACGACCTGCACGGGATGCGCAAGATTCTCAAGGTGTTGAAGGGCCAAACCGGGCCGGTGCTGTTGCACGTGCTGACCACGAAGGGGGAGGGCGTGCCGCAGGCGGCCCAGGACCCGGTCACCTTTCACGCCCCGCCGGTATTCGAGTCGTTCGGCCCGGCCGGCGAAATCTTGTCGATGAAGAAGGGCGGGGGGAAGGCGTACACCGACGCCATGACAGCCGCGATCCACACCGTCCTCGCCGAGGACGCGTCGGCCGTCGTGCTGACGGCGGCGATGTGCCAGGGGAACAAGCTCGAAAAAATCCGGGCCGATTTCCCCAAGCAGTTCATCGACACGGGGATTTGCGAGTCCCACGCGGTCGCGTTTGCAGCCGGCATGGCCAAGGCCGGGGCCAAGCCGATCGTCGATATTTACAGCACCTTCTTGCAGCGCGCCTTCGACAACATCTTCCAGGAGGTCGCCCTGCAGAACCTCCCGGTCGTGTTCACCCTCGACCGCGCCGGCCTGGCCGGACCGGACGGGCCGACGCACCACGGGGCGTTCGACATCCCGTACTTGCGGCTCTTCCCGAACATGACGTGCATGGCCCCGGGCGACGAACTCGACGTGGAACCGATGCTCCGCTTCGCGCTCAAGCACCGCGGCCCGACGACGATCCGCTACCCGAAGGCCAACCTCGAACGCCTCGACCGGACCGAGTCCGGCGACCGGCCCGCCCCGATCGAACACGGCAAGGCCGAAGTAATCGAGTGGGGCGACGACGGCTGTTTCGTCGTGTTCGGGGCGTTCGCGCCACTCTGCCAGGAGGCGGCCCGCCGGTTGCGGGACGAGGGCCTGAGCGTCGGCGTCATTAATGCCCGGTTCGTCAAGCCGCTCGACCGGGACACGATTTTCAAGGCCATCGAAAACCTTCCGCTGGTCGTCACCGTCGAAGAGGGGACGCTGGAAGGCGGCTTCGGCAGCGCGGTCTTGGAAGCGGCCAACGCCGCCGGCCTGGACACGCGGAACGTCGTCCGCCGCGGCCTGCCCGACCGGTTCGTCGAGCACGGCGAGCGGGGCGAACTGCTCGGCGAAATCGGCCTCGACCTGGCCGGCCTGATGGACACGATGCGCAAGTCCCGCTCGCTGATCGCTGGCCCGGAACGCGAACTGACCGTCGGTTGAAACTCTCACGCCACTCGATGCAGGATTTTGTGATGCAACCCGTGACGCCGGACCATTTGCTCGGCCAACTCCGCTGGCGGTACGCGGTCAAGAAGTTCGACGGCGAGAAGAAAATCCCGGCCGAGACCTGGACCGCACTCGAAGAGAGTCTGGTCCTGTCGTCGTCGTCCTACGGCTTGCAACCGTGGAAGTTTTTCGTCGTCGAGACGCCGGAAATCCGTGCGGAGTTGTTGCCGCACTCGTGGGGCCAGAAGCAGGTCGTCGAGGCGTCGCACCTCGTCGTCTTCGCGCTCAAGAACGACATCGGGGCCGCGGACGCCGAGCGGTTGGCCCGGCGGACGGCCGAACTCCACGCCGTGCCGGTCGCATCGACCGACGGCTACCGCAAGATGATGACGAACTCGCTGACGAGCAAGCCGCAGGCCGAAGTCGATGTCTGGATGACGCACCAGGTGTACATCGCGTTGGGCCACTTCTTGACCGCCGCGGCGCTGCTCGGAGTAGACGCCTGCCCGATGGAAGGCTTCGTCCCCGCGAAGTACGACCACATCCTCGGGCTGCCGGCGAAGGGCTACCGGTCGGTCGTCTTGGCGACCGTCGGGTACCGCGCGGCCGACGACCCGAACGCGCGAAAACCGAAGGTGCGATTCCCGGTCGCGGAAGTCGTCGAGTACCTGTAAACGCGACGCCCGCCCGCAGGCTCCGGCCGAACGCCCGTTTCCGTTTCGCGTGCCGATCGCATAATAGTCGTCAGCCCCCTCCCGGCAATCCGGCGGACCGTCCCCGTGCGGCTGTTAGGCCGGCCCGGGACGCCCGGTATCTTTCGGTAGGACGTGACCCGCATGGCGGAACCGCCGCTGACGCGCGTATCCCTCTTGAACCGCCTGAAAGACGGCGGCGACGCCCAGGCGTGGACGGCCTTCGTCCGCCTGTACGGTCCCGTCATTTACGGCTTCGCCCGCAAGCGCGGCCTCCAGGACGCCGACGCCGCCGACCTGATGCAGGAGGTCATGCGGAGCGTCGCCCGGAACGCCGAGAAGTTGGAGTACGATCCGAAACGGGGGACGTTCCGCGGCTGGCTGTACACCGTCACCCGGAACAAGATTTACAACTTCTTGAGTGCCCAGAAGAACCGCGCCCGGGCCGTCGGCGACTCGGCGAACCACGAGCGGTTGGAGGCGTTGCCGGACCGCAGCGACAACGAGGCCGACGCCGACTGGGACCGGGAGTACCAGCGGCGGATGTCGGCCCGGGCGATGGAGCGCGTCAAGGGCGAGTTCCAGGCGAACACCTGGCAGGCGTTCTGGGGGACGGCCGTCGAGGGCCGGCCGGCGGCCGAAGTCGGGGCCGAGTTGGAGATGACGCCGGGGGCCGTGTACGTGGCGAAAAGCCGCGTCCTCGCCCGCCTCCGGGACGAAGTTCAACGGTTGCAGTCCGAAGCGGAGGCGTGGTAGTGCAGCCTTCACGGTTCGAGAGGTCGGGGGCGAGTTCCGATGGTCACCGCGAAACCCTGCGAGAACGCCGAGTGCCCGAGTCAGGCGGCACTCACCGTCCTCCTGAGCGATGACGCCGTGCCCGACGCCGCCGACCGGTTGGCCGAGCACGTCGGGTCGTGTTCGACGTGCCAGGCGCGGTTGGAGTCGATGGCGGTCGGCACCGAGGGGGAACTCGCGGACGTGGTCCGCGGCATGGGCGACGCCGAGCCGCCCGCCAACTCGGCCTACTGGATCGCTCTCGGCAAGGCCGAAAGCGCCCTGTCCGACAGTGCCGTCACCCAGGGGTTCGGCGACGCCGTGCCCGCGTCCGAAGTCAACCTCGACTTCTTGACCCAGTCGGGCGTCACCGGGTCGCTCGGCCGCATCAGCACGTTCAACGTCAAGCGGGTCATCGGCCGGGGCGGCATGGGCATCGTCCTGCAGGCCTTCGATTCGGCGCTGCACCGGGACGTGGCGATCAAGGTCCTCGACCCGCAACTCGCCAGCAACGACGTGGCCCGGCAGCGCTTCTGCCGCGAGGCCCGGGCCGCCGCCGCCGTCGCGCACGACAACCTCGTCACCGTGTTCCAGGTGGACGAGGACGCCAAGTCGGGTCTGCCGTTCATCGTCATGCAACTCGTCGTCGGGGAGTCCTTGGAGCAGAAGCTCCGCCGCGTCGGCAAATTGACGGTCGTCGAAGCGGTCCGGCTCGGGATGCAGTGCGCCGCCGGGCTGGCGAGTTCGCACGCGACCGGGCTGATCCACCGGGACATCAAGCCGGGCAACATCCTGCTCGAAGCCGGCACGGACAAGGCGAAGTTGACCGACTTCGGCCTGGCCCGCGCCGCCGAGGACGACAAGTTGACCCGAACCGGGTTCGTCGCCGGGACGCCGCTGTACATGGCCCCCGAGCAAGCCCGCGGGGACGACATCGACGCCCGCGCCGACCTGTTCAGCCTCGGGTCGGTGCTGTACGAAGCCCTCGCCGGCAAGCCGCCGTTCGAGGGCCGCACGCCCCTGGCCGTCCTCCGCCGCGTCGCGGACGAGGCCCACACCCCGCTGAGCACGTTCAACGCGGACGTGCCCCACTGGCTCGAAGACGCCATCGATCAACTCCTGGCGAAGTACCCGGCCGACCGCTTCCAGACCGCCCAGGAACTTCACGACTTCCTGGCGGCGCACTACGCGGCGATCAAGGACCTGACGCCGGTGCAAACCCCGTCGGCCGTCCGCGCCGGGCCGCGCGCCGCCGGCCGCCTGTTAACGCGGGGCCGCAAGCGGTTCTGCGTGCGGACGGCGGCGATGCTGGCGAGCGTCTTCGGGGCCGGCATCATCACCGGGTCGGTCGCCGCCTGGCTCGTGGCGGCGCGCGTCCGCGACTCGGCCGACGGCGGTGCGCTGGCCGCCCAAGGCGGCGGGGACGCCAGGTCCGACGAAGGCCCGGACTCGCTCATGACCTTCCCGAGCAAGGCCGGGAGCGTCTGGTCGGTGTCGATGTCCCCGGACGGGGACACCCTGGCGACCGGCATCGAGAGCGGCCGCATCAACGTCTGGGACGTCGAGACGAAGCGCCTCCGGTACGAACTGCACCGCGACAAGGACGACAAGCTGTCCGCCCACACCGGCCCCGTCTGGGTCGTCGATTTCTCGGCCGACGGGGACACGATGGTCTCCGTCGGCGACGACGGCACGATGAAGACCTGGGACATGCGGGCGGGCAAGATGCTCAGGTCGTTTCCCATCGGCCGGTCCGTCCGGACGGCGGCGGTCGGGCCGAAGGGGCACAAAGTCGCCGTCGGCGACCGCCAGGGTTTCGTCGAGGTGTTCGACCGCGAGAAGGAAGCGACCCTCCTCAAGAACGAGAACGGGAACGCCGTGAACGCCATCGCGTTCGCCCCGGATGGTGACGCGCTGGCGTTCGCCGGCGGCGACGGCATGGTGGTCCTGTGGGACATCCCGCTGAACCGGAAGCGCATCGCCTGGCAGGCCAGCCAGTCGCCGATTTACGCCCTGAGCTTCTCGGCCGACGGCACCCAACTCGTGACGGCCGGGTGGGACAAGGAGGCCAACGTCTGGAGCGTGGCCGACGGCACGCGGATCGGCGACCCGCTCCCGCACGAAGAGGGGGTATGGGCGGTCAAGTTCTCGCCGTGCGGGAAGCTCGTGGCGACCGGCGGTCAGGACGGGAAGACTCGCCTGTTCGACCTCAACGCCGGCGGCAAACTCGTCACGACTTACGCCCGGCACAAGGCGTCCGTCCACTCGCTCCGCTTCACCCTCGACGGCGCGAACATCGTCACCGGCAGCCGGGACGGCAGCGTCCGCGTCTGGCCGTCGTGCAAGCCGACCGCACAGTAATTCGCCCGACACCATGCCGAACGCGCGAAGGACGCCGAGATCGTTGACGGTGCGGACGGACATCGACGAAATCGTCAATCCCGCCGAACCCTATCGACGACCTCGGCGTGCCTGGCTCGCGTCGGGCGAACAACACTCGCCGCGGTTAGCGCAGTGGCGAGAAGTCGGTCGCCCTGAGGACCACGGACTTGACGCCGTCCTTGGCCGTCAGCGACCCGCCGGCCTTCTTCTCCGAGGCGAGCCGCGCGGCGTCCCACGCCGGGTCTTTGCCGAAGTCCTGACTCGACTTGGCGCGGGCTTCGACACTCGGGTGCGCGCGGAAATAGATCATCGTCGAGTCCGCCGCCTTCGACTCCGGGGTCAGGTGGTAGTACCACAGGTTGGTCATGCCGTGCTTGTCGAACAGCTTGCACGTGTGGTCCCGGAAGCGGGCGTCGAGTGCGGCCAGGTTGCCCGGCGTCGTCGTGTACGTCCGCAGCTCGAAAATCCGCTCCGGCTTCTCGGCCTTCAACTCGACCTTGGCCGAGTAGTCGGTCTCGGTCAGGAAGATCTCCTGGGCCTTCGCCACGACCTTGTCGGCCTTGAGCTTGTCGAGCATGGCGACCCCGTCCGGGTCGGCCCGCAGCGCGGCCCACGACGCCGTCCGCGCGGCCACGTTCGCGTGGGCGAGCAGGCTGTAAAACATGTTGTCCTTGTTCTCGACCGGGACGAAGAAGCCCTGCGCCGTCATGCCGTGCTTGGCGTACAGCTTCGTGGCCGTGTCGCGGACGAGGCCGGTGAAGGCGTCGAGCTTGCCCTCGTTGATCGTGTACACGCGGAGTTCGAACAAGCGCGGCTCCTTGTCGGCGGCGGTGAGGGTCAGCGTCGTCCCCAACAGGGCGAGCGCGGCGAAGACGATTCGGGTCACGGGGAAACCTCGGCGGGGAGTGGGGACCGTCGGAAGTCTATCGGCCGGGGACGGCCGTGGCACCCGGGCGAGTGTTCGCCTTTCGGGTCGGCCCCGTAAGATGAGGATGACTTTCTCGGCGACCGGAGCGAGCATGGCCGCGTTCACCCACTGGCTCACCGGCGTGCTGACCGAAGGGCACTCGACCCTGACGGCGGCCCCGGTCCTCGCACCGGCCGAACTGCCGGCAGTCGTACGCCTCCTGCGCGACTCTTACGCCCGACTTCAACGCGAAGTCGCCGGCCCGCCGGTCCCGTTCGACCTCGACCTCGCGTTGAAACTCGCCCGACTGCTCGCCGACGCCTGCTGGCACCTGTCGGCCTTGCCCCCGGAGACGCCGCTGCCGGCGGACACGCTCGCCCCGCCCGCGTCGGCGTCCGAACACCTCACCGGCGATCTGCTGCTCCGCTTCCTGGTCTCGGTGCGGAAGCGGGCGAGCTTGCGCGGGCCGGCCGACCCGCTGGCGGTCTGGTGCGAAAGTTTCCTGCGAGCCTGGCCGCTCTCGGGCGTGTCGATGGACTGCCGCGACGGCCCCACGACGCCGCTGACGTTCGCCGGACACGCCGGCCTGGCAATGCTGTACGCCGAGCGCCTGGCCGCCCACCCCGAGCCGGCCTGGGTGCCGTCCGCCGGCGCGGTCTTGGACGCCGTCGAACGGGCCTTCGCCGAACTCGGCCGCGTCACCCCCGTCCTCCCGGAGTCGGTCGCGTGAGTACGCCCGCGGAACGCTTGCAATCGTCGGTCGTCGAGCCGTTGAAGCGCCGCTTCGTCGGCCGCGACGAAGTCGTCGATCTCATCGCCCTGGCCGTCGTCGCCGGGGAACACCTGTTCCTTTACGGCCCGCCGGGCACGGCCAAGTCCGCCATCGTCCGGCAGTTCGCCACGGCGGTGCGCGGCGAGTACTTCGAGTACATGCTGACGAAATTCTCCGAACCGAACGAGATCTTCGGCCCGGTGGACCTGGTCAAACTGCGCGAAGGCCGGGTGGCGACGGTCGTCACGCAGATGCTCCCCGAGGCCGAGTTCGCCTTCCTCGACGAGCTGTTCAACGCCAACAGCGCGATCCTCAACAACCTCCTCACGGTCTTGAACGAGCGGGTCTACCGCCGCGGCGCGGAGACTCACGCTTTGCCGCTCATCAGCGCCTTCGCGGCGTCGAACAACTTGCCGCAGGACGACGCCCTCGCCGCGCTGTTCGACCGCTTCCTGCTCCGCTGCCAGGTCGATTCGCTGCCGCGCGAGCAACTGCCGGCGCTCCTCGCGGCCGGCTGGGCGCTCGAGCGCGGCGCGGCCGACGAGGCGATGCCGCGGACCGTCTCCGCCGACGACTTGCGGGCGATGGCGGGCGAGTGCCGGCGCGTCGAACTCGCGCCGGTCCTGGCCGCCTACGCCGACGGGGTGACGAAGTTGCGCGACCTCGGGGTCGCCCTGTCCGACCGCCGCGCGGTCAAGTTGCTCAAGCTCGTCGCGGCGTCGGCGGTGCTGTGCGGCCGCACGACGGCGACCGTCGCGGACTTCTGGCCGCTCAAGTACGCCTGGGACCGCGTCGAACAAATCGGCCCGATCGCCTCGCTCGTCAACGGCACGATCGGCCTCGCCCCGGCGGTCGCTGTCGGAGTCACGCACCCCCGCGCCGGTCGGGGCGAGCCGGCCGACCCCGAGGCGTTGGCCGCCGAACTCGAAGCGGCGACGGCGGACGCGGCGGGGGCGACCAAACTGCTCGACGTCGCCCGGTTGCGGGACCGCGTCCAGTCAATTGCGGACCGGGCCGCCTGGGTGGCCGACGACAAGGCGCGCGGACACCTCCTGGCGACCGCGGCCGCACTCCTGGGGCGCATCGAATGACCCCCGATCCGCACGATTGGTCCGTCGTGACGGCCGCCCGGCTACCGGCGTCCGGCCTCGGTTGCCTGGCGGCCGTGCGGCACCGGCAGGAGGTCCGCGTCACCGTCGGCGCGGACGGTTTCGCCTGGGTGCAGTGGCCGGCCGGGCCGTTGGCGGACGAGGTCGTGTCCGCCCTCCGGCCCGCCGCGGGAGTGGAGTTCTACGGCCGTCACGGGGGCGACTGGCGACGCTTCGGCTCGCGCTTGCCGTCCGGGGTGACGCCCCCGACGGACGCCGGCCGGGTGCTCGCCGAGGTGCTGACCCCGGTCGCGGTCGTGCCGGTGCTGCCGACGGTCGGAACGATTCAGCGGCTCGGAATTGAACTCGCCCGCGACGACGTGCCCCGCCCGGCGACGGCTTTGCGCTGCACCCTGCGCGCGTTAGCGGCCTGGGCCGACTTCGCCACGACGCGGCAAATCACCGGCGTGCGGGCGGCCGCCTCCGCCGGCGAAGTTCTTAGTCTCGGCACGCTGCCACCGATCCCGTCCGCGCAACGCTACTGGGGCGACGGTGTCCACCTGCCGCTCGGATTCACGCTGCGACCGGCGCTCACCGCCGCGTCGGTGCGCGAGGTCTTGCAAGCCGCCGCGGACGACCTGATTTTCTGGCACGCCGACGGGGTCGAGGTCGTGCCGCAAGCGGCGTTCGAGACGGTCACGCGCGCCGGTGTGCGGCTCGCCGCCGAGGTGGGGGCATCGCCGTGAAAGCTGCCGACCACTACCTGACGATCAGGCCTCACGAGGACGACACCTTTTTCGTGCTGCGGTGGTCGCCCGGCTACGACGCCGTCGAGACGGAATACAGTCGTACGGTGGCGCTGCACGAGGAAATAAAACTCGTCCTGGAGGGTGTCTTTTCGACCGACGAGCGGCCGCCGTTCTGGTTCGTCTTGAACCTCCTCGACTGGTGCCGCCGGCCGGACGCCCCACCCGACCCGTTGGCAAACCTGTTGTGGGAACGCCTCCGGCCGCTGGTCGTCGCGACCAAACCGACGGCGCGGAACCTCGGCCGGCTGATCGCGTTCCTTTGCAACGGCTTGCCGCAAGCCGTGGTCGTGCCGACGTGGGCGGAGTTGGCCGAGACGCTCGAATTGCGGCGGATGTTCGGCGAGCGCACGACCGCCCACCCGCTACCCGGGCCGCCGCTCTCACGCCGCGACTCGGCGAGGTCGATCGACGCCCGACTGCGGACGGTGCCGAACCGGCAACTCGTCGGGTTGCTGCTCACCGGCGAGCACGACCTGCCGGACCCGGAGCCGGTCGCGCAAGTCTTGCTCACGTTCCCGGAGCGACTGGCGGCGGCGCTGGCCGAGTTTCGGTCGCGGGACCGGCTCGTCGGGGCCGCGTTTCTCGCACCGCTCATCGACGGCGCGCTGGCCCTGCCGCCACGCCGGCCGACGCCCGACCGCCTGCCGCAAGGCGGGTACGCCGACGTGACGACGCGCGGCGTACCCGACCGGCTGTTGCCGAGTCAGTTCGCCCTGGACGCCGACGAGTTCGTCCGCCGCTTCGCCGAGAACGAGTTGCTGTACTTCCGCCGCGAGGAGCCGCACGCTGCGAAAACGCCGACGCAGGTGCTGCTGCTCGACCAGGGGGTGCGGACGTGGGGGCCGGTGCGCCTCGGCCTCGCCGGCGCGGCCGTCGCCGTGCTGACCCGCGACCCGGCGCGCTTCGCCGCCGTGTCCGTCGGCCTGACCTCGTGCGAACGTTTCCTCGACCCGTGGGCACTCAGCCCGAGCGACCTGGCGACGCACCTCGAAGCCTCCGACCTGTCTGCCCACCCGGCCGACCTGCTCGAACGCGCCTTGCGTGAACCCGCGGTCGGGCCGCGCGACATCGTGCTGTTGACGCACCCGCGCAACGCCCGCGAACTGTCCGTGCGCGAAACCCTGCTCGACTTGCCGGCCGCCGACCGGTTGTTCCTGCTCACCCTCGACGACGCCGGCGAGGCCGAACTGCTCGAAGTCGACGAGCGCGGCCAGCGGAGCGTCCGCCGCTTCCGCGTGGACCTCGCGGCCGCCGCCGCCGTCAAAGTCGCCGCCAAGATCGCACCCGCGGCGCGGGCGTTGCCGGCGTGGGCCGTCCAGCCGTGGACCGGCGACATCGAGCCGGTGCCGTTCCCCTTCCGCGCCGGTCTCGTGGCCGACGTGGACCGGCTCATCACCTTCGACGCCGACGCGACGTGGGTCGTCGTCCTCGGCCGCGACGGGGCACTGCACGCCAAGCGCGTCAACTCCGACGAGCCGCTCGAAGTCCTGCCGCGGCCGGTGTGGCAGGGCCGGTTGTTGGGCGAGGTTCGGGCGCTCTTGCCGATGCGAGACGGCTTCGCCCTCGTCGCGCCGGTGCTCGCTCCGCAGACGACGGTCGGACTCGCGGAGGTCGTCTCGGTTCGATACGACTTCTCGACGCGTGAAGTCCGCTGCGTGCGACTCGGCCTGACGATGGACACCCCGCAACTCCCGTTCTCGCAGGACAGGGGCTGCGGGGCGGTTGGTCGAGAAGAGGCCGTGAAAGTCCGGCACATTCTGGTCGCCGAATTCGGCCCTGACGCGGCTCCGTTGGCGTCCGAGTTGGGACCGGCCCTGACCGCCCTGACTCATGCTTCGAGGCCTTACGGGTCGCCTGACGCGGGCGGGGCACTGCTTGTGAAGTCCCTTGTCGGGCTGTCGCTCGAAGTGCCCGATCGACAGAGCGTCCTCCTCGCTCCGATCGTCGAGGGCAAACCGTTGTTCCAGAACGCGAGGCTGAGCAATGCGGTACTCGCGGGTGGCACGCTGGCCGTCGCCTCGAACGATGGTAAGCCGTCGAACCTCTGGGTTCTGAACGTCAAGGATAGTGCAGTCTTCCACCAACAAGGCAACGTGAACTACCTTCACGCGGTAACGCTGTCGCCGGACGGCCGGTGGATTGCGACGCAGTTGCCGGCGGGGCGAATGGTCGAGGTCCGTGCGTTGAACGGGGCGGCGGTCGAGCGGCTGGGCAACGGCGGCTACCACACCGCAGTCGTGTTCCACCTGGCGGCCGACTGCTTGCGCGTCCGCGTCGGCCGGTACAACCACTGCTTCTGGCTCGACCGCGTTCCGTTCGCCGCCGGACCCGTCGGCCCGAAGGACCTGGGCACGAACACGATTGCGACTCGTTTTGAGCGCGTGCCGACGGCTTACGACGCCAAGCGGTTCGAGACGCCGGTCGAGGCCGGGCCGTGGGTGGCGTGTTACGACCGTTGGGGCCAGATCGTGCTCATGACGCTCGCCGGCGAACTCGTCATGCACGTCTGCGTCTGTCGCGGGCAATGGGCGGTGGTGTTGCCGGACGGCACGCGGTGCGGGTCGGCGGCGCTGCTGGGCGGTGCCCCGACGCCGGACGCGGAACGGTTGATCGGCGAAGCCTTGCGCGACGCGGCTCGAAGGTGAAGGGGGACGCGATGGACGTGCCGATGCGACTGATCCCGCGGACCGAACCGGCCCGCACCGACGCCGTCGTGATCTTCACCGACGCGGCCGCCGACGTGCTGCGCGTCGCCGGGCAGTGCGGCCCCGACTGGCCGGAGGTGTTCCGCGTCGCGGGCGGCTTCGTCGTCGTCCCCGCGGCCCCAGTGACGGGGTCGATCGCGGGCGCGATCCGCGTGCGGCGGTTGGCCGGGTCGCTGTTCGTGCCGCGCGACGCCGACGTGCGGCCAACCCTCCGCACGGACGAAGTGTTGGCACTCACGCGGACGCAAGGGCTGGTGCTGTTGCCGCAACTGACGGCGCTGGGGTTCGACCCGGAGTCGCCGGTGCGCGAGGTCGAATTCTTGACGCCGCCGCCGCGGAGTCGCCGCGACTGGCAGCCCTTGCCGGCGGTGCCGCCGGTACCGCGTGAGTTGACCGTGATTCAAGCGGTGTTGCCCAAAACTCCTGCGGCGATCCTGGACGGCGGCGAGCCGGTCGGCGCGGCCCCGGTCTCGACCGACCCGAACGCGCCGGTGCCCGAAGGCGCGCGGCCGCCGGGGGCGGGGTTCTTCAAGAGCGTGGCCGCGGGGGCGCAACTCGCCGCCGGCCGGGCGTTGAACTTCCTCGGCCGCAACACCGGCATGATGGGGGTCGCCGCGCTGGGGTCGATGCTGGCGAAGTCGGCACTCGAAGCGGTGCCGCGGCTGACGGAGACGATCCTGGGCAAGCAGGAAGGGGCATTGCGGGAAATTTTGCGGCAACTCGAACGCGGCAACATCGAGGAAGCGTTGCGCCGCGCGCCGCCGGCCTTCGCCGACCCGGACGCGCCGAAGGGCAAGATCGACGGCGGCAGTTCGCTGAGCCTGCGTAACTTCTCGTACTCGCTGTCGTCGCTGTTGGGCGGCGATACGGCGGGCGTCGGCTGGCTCGGCGGCGGGGACGTGTGGGGCCAACTCGCCCGGCACTACCGCACGCTCGCCGAGGACGCGGTCCGCCGTGGGGATGTCCGCCGCGCGGCGTACATCTACGGCGTCCTGTTGCGCGACGTGCGCGCGGCCGCGAACGCCCTGGCCGGCGGCGGCTTGCACCGCGACGCGGCGATCCTGTTCCGCGACAAGATCAAGGACCTGGCGCAGGCGGCGCTCGAGTTCGAGAAGGCCGGCGACTTCGACGAGGCGTTGCGGCTGTACCTGCAACTCGGCCAGTACGAGCCGGCCGCCGAGTTGATGCGCCGGCTCGGCGACGAAGACCGGGCCGTCGAACTCTTCCGCCGGGCGGCCGCGGCGCTGGTCGTCGGCCACCGGCACCTCAACGCCGGCGACCTGGTCCGAGACAAAGTCGGCGACCTGGCCGCGGCCGAAGCCTACTACGCCGCCGGTTGGGACCATGACGGTAGTGGTCGCATGGGCTGTGCCGAACGGCTCATCGAATTACAATCCGCCGGCGAGCGGTGGGGCGAGCTGGGGGTGCTGATCGCCGACGCCGAGTCCCGCTTCGCCCCGCCGCACACCGAGGAGGCGGGCCGCTTCTTCGAGCTGGTCTTGCGGCAAGAACGGGCGATGCCGGCCGCCTTCCGGGACGACGTGCGCGACCAGGCCCGCCTCTGTCTCGCCGGCCACCTGCGCGACCACGCCGCTAAAAATGCGTCGGTGAAAAACGTCGTCTCGCAAGCCTTTGGCACCCGCGCCGGCTGGTCCGGCTCACTCGTCCGCGACGCCCACGTCGCGGTCAAACACGCGCTCGCAGGCCGCCCCCGGACGGCGACCACGATCGACAACGCCATCCTGTCGCGGCTCGTGACCGGCCCCGTGACCGCCGCCGTGGCGACGCCGTCCGGGTCCGTGATCGCCGCGGGCCTGCACGCGGAAATCCAGCGGTACGTCAGCCCGACGGGCGGCACCGAGTCGGTGCAACGGCCGCGCATTCCAGGGTCTCCGGCGGCGAGTCGGGTCGTCGCGCTGGCCGCGGACGAGACCGCGGAGTGTGTGGTCAGCCTCATTCACTCCGCCGACGGCCAAACGTCGTGGGATTTGCGGTCCTTTTCCAAGAAATTCAACGGAGGCTACCGGTTTAAGTGCAGCTTGTCGGTTCACCAGTCTCAAAACGACGACGCCCCCTACCTCCAGCCCGACATCTTCCCGAAAGGGTCGCTACTGTTCGCGCGGGTCTGGAGCCGCACCGCGTCCCAGACGTTCGAGATGCCCAACCCCAAAAGTCCCGATAGGGTTGCCGCGTTCGACGCTGGCGACACGACCTTCTTCGCGGTTACTGGCGAAGAGATGAGTTGGTCTTGGGGTCGTATGTTCCTGCGCTGTCGCCAAATCTGGTCGTTCCAGCGGTTCTCCTACTCGATGCCCTGGGACCCCGGCTCGGCCGCGACCTCGAAGCTCTTTCAGTCGCCGGTGTCGTGACTGACTCCGACGCCCTCGACGTTGGAGTTGACCGGCGTCGATGACCGTGGCTTTGTCCACTGGTCGCGAGTCGTATCGGGACACAGCAGCATCTCCGAGGATCACGGTAGCGGCACGCACCCCGACGGGTACTCGGTCAGTTGCGTCGTTGCCCCGAGCCAAATCGTCGCAGTCACGGCCGCCGGCCACGTTGTCAAACTTCGCGCGGCGGCCGGCGGCAACCTCGCGCGTGGCGAAACGGTCGCTCAGATCGACCACCCCAGTCGCGCCGTGTTCGCCGCGTACCAGCCGGCCGTGAACGAAGTCGTCGTCGTGTTCGCCGACGGCGTGATGGCCCGCGTCAAGATTTGACTGCACTTCGCGGAGGCGGGGCGGTATCATCGCCGCGTCGGAGTTCGTCCCGCCGGTCGTCACATTGTCGCTGAAGGAAGTTCCCATGCTGCGTTGGTTCCTCGGGTGTACCCTCGCCCTGTCCGCCAGTCTCGGCCTCGCCGCGGAGCCGCCGGCCGGGTTCAAGGCGGTGTTCAACGGCAAAGACCTCAGCGGCTGGCGGGGCTGGGCCGTCCACGACAAGGGCGGGTCGCCGCTCGACGTGGCGAAACTCGCCCCGGACGCGGCCAAGGCCAGGTTCGACGCGTGGAACGCCGACGCGGTCAAGCACTGGACGGTCGAGAACGGCGAACTCGTCAACGACGGCAGCGGCGCGTACCTCTCGACCGTCGAACAGTTCGGCGACGTGGAGTTCCTGATCGACTACAAGACCGTCGCCCTGGGCGACAGCGGCATCTACATGAAGGGCTTGCCGCAGATCCAAATCTGGGACGCCACCGAGAAGTCGAAGTTCAACCTCGGCGCGGACAAGGGCAGCGGCGGCCTGTGGAACAACTCGCCCGGGGCGAAGGGCAAAGACCCGCTCGTGCTGGCGGACAAGCCGTTCGGCGAGTGGAACAGCTTCCGCATCTTGCAAGTCGGCGAGTACCTGACGGTCTCCCTGAACGGCAAGCTCGTCGTCGATCACGCCCGGCTCGAAAACTACTACGACCGCAAGCAACCGATGACGAAACTCGGCGCGGTCATTCTGCAAACTCACGGCAAAGAGATTCGCTGGAAGAACGTCTACGCCCGCGCGATCCCCACCGCCGAGGCGAACAAGTTGCTCGCCGAGAAGGCCGGCGACGGCTTCACGGCGGTCTTCGACGGCAAGACCTTCGACGGCTGGCAGGGCGCAGTCGCCGATTACGAGGTGAAGGACGGCTCCATCGTCTGCAAGCCGAAGCGCGGCGGCAACCTGTTCACCAAGGACAAGTACGCGGACTTCGTCGCCCAGGTCGAGTTCAAGCTGCCCCCCGGCGGCAACAACGGCCTGGCGATCCGCTACCCCGGCACCGGCGACCCGTCGATTTCCGGCTTCTGCGAGGTGCAAATCCTCGACGACGGCTCGCCCAAGTACGCGAAAATTGACCCCCGACAGCGGTGCGGCAGCGTCTACGGGGCCATCCCTGCGGCCGCCGGCTACCTGCGCGAAGTCGGTGAATGGAATACGATCCAGACGACGGTGCAGGGCACCAAGGTGACGGTCGAACTCAACGGCTTCCGCATCACCGACGGCGACACGGCGGCCGTGAAGGAGTTCATGCGCAAGGAGCCGCACACCGGCATCACAGCGAAGGAAGGCTTCTTCGGCTTTGCCGGGCACTCCGACCCCGTCGAGTTCCGCAACGTCCGCATCAAGACCCTGAAGTAGCCCCGTCGGTCCCCCGCGCGGCCGGCGACATTCGCCGGCCGAGTTCCCCTCGCCCGGAGTCTCCGCGAATGCGTCTCATCCTGTCTCTGTTCGCCGCGCTGGTGTCGGCCGTGCCGGCGCTGGCCGACGGGCCGAAGTTGAAGGCCCTGATCGTGGACGGGCAGAACAACCACAACTGGAAGGCGACGACGCCGCTGTTGACGAAGTGCCTCGAAGACTGCGGCCGGTTCACGGTCAGCGTGGCCACTTCGCCGGAGAAGGGCACGGTAGGCTTCGCGCCGAAGTTCGCGGACTGCGGCGTGGTCGTGCTGAACTACAACGGCACCGAGTGGCCGGCCGAGACCAAGGCCGATTTCCTGGCGTTCGTCCGCGGCGGCGGCGGGGTCGTGGTCGTCCACGCGACCGACAACGCCTTCGCCAAGTGGCCCGAGTACAACGAGTTGATCGGCGTCGGCGGCTGGGGCGGCCGCACGGAGAAAGACGGCCCGTACCTCCGCCTCCGCGACGGCAAGATTTTCCGCGACGAGCGCGCCGGCCCCGGCGGCAACCACGGCAAGCAGCACGAGTTCACGCTCGCACACACCGACCCCGAACACCCCATCACGAAGGGCTTGCCGCCGGTCTGGAAGCACACGCAGGACGAGCTTTACGACCGCCTTCGCGGCCCGGCGAAGAACCTCACGGTCCTGGCCTTCGCCCACTCGGACAAGGCGACCGGCGGCACCGGCGAGAAGGAGCCGATCCTGATGGTCATCGAGTTCGGCAAGGGCCGCGTCTTCCACACGACGATGGGCCACGACGTGAAGTCGATCCAGTGCGTCGGCTTCCAGACGACCCTGCAACGCGGGGCCGAGTGGGCCGCGACCGGCAAGGTCACGCTCCCCGTCCCGAAGGCCTTCCCGTCCGCCGACAAGTCGCTGGCGACCGAGTAACCGGGACTACGCTCTCAACATCGCCGCGAACTTCTTGCGGACCTGGCCGAGCTTCGGGCCGATCAGGTACGCGCAGTACGGCTGGTCCGGGTGCGACCGGAAGTAGCCGTGGTGGTAGGCTTCGGCGACCGAGAAATTCTTCAGTGGCCCGACCTCGGTGACAATCGGCTTCGGGAAGATTCTCGCGGCGTCGAGGGTCGCGATCACTTCGGCCGCTTCGCGCGACTGCTCCTCGTCGTGCGCGTAAATCACCGAGCGGTACTGCGGCCCGACATCGTTCCCCTGCTTGTCCCGCGACGTGGGGTCGTGGGTCACCAGGAAGAGTTCGACGAGCTGCTTGTACGCGACGACGGCGGGGTCGTAGGCGAACTGAATCACCTCGGCGTGCCCCGTCCGCTTGCCGCACACCTCTTCGTAAGTCGGGTTAACGACGTGCCCCCCGGCATACCCCGGCACCACCCCCGTGACCCCGTCGAGCACCTCAAACACGGCCTCCGTACACCAGAAGCACCCGCCCCCGAACGTCGCCAGTTTCCCAGTCATGTCGTCGCCTCGTGGTGGAATGCGCCCCAAGCGGCCCACGAGACAGAATGATCCGCCCCGCACCACACAGGGTAGGTAGAGATGTGCCGTGCCTTCCAGGCGAGCGCCCGCGACCGAACGGTCACGGCATGTCGAACACCTCGCCCCCGGCACGGGTAGCCAGTGCGGGGAGGATCGAGTCGGCGGAGTAGGTCAGGAACCGCACCGAGCCGTCGCAGAAGGCGAAGTTCGCGCCAC
>JANYHV010000035.1 GCA_025362195.1 Fimbriiglobus sp.
TCACGACGGGATCGCCCCGCCGGCGGCGACGGCCCGCGCCCACTCGCCGATCCGCTTCAGGTCGAGCTTGCCGGTACTCAGTTCGGGGAACGATTCGACGACGTGGCAGTCCCGGCCGTCGGGGATCCACAGGTTCGGCAGCCCCTTCTTGCGCAGCATGGCGAACAGGTAGGGCAGGTGGGCCGTCACGCACGGCAGGTGCAGGACCACGATCCGCTCGCCCCGCTTCTCGTCCGGCGCGGCGGCCACGGCCAGGCGGCGCTCCCCGGCGGCCGACAGCAGGTCGTGCATCTCCTCGTCGAGGCGTTCGAGCGGGACCATTTCCCCGGCGATCTTGGCGAACCGGCTGACGCGGCCGGTGATCCGCACGAACCCCGTGTCCTCGACCCGGCCCACGTCCCCGGTGACGTACCAGCCGTCGCGCACCACCGCGGCCGTCTTCTCGGGGCTGTTCAAGTACCCGCGCATGACGTTCGCCCCGAGGCACCCGAGCAGGCCCTCCTCGCCGTGCGGCAGCGGCGCGAGCGTCTCGGGGTCGAAGGTCTTGACGCAGACGCCGGGAATCGGCTGGCCGACGGTGCCGGGGGCGTGCGCGCTTTGCGTGAGACCGCCGGCGGTCGTCGGCGGCAGGTTGAAGCCGACGATGGGGGCCAACTCGGTGACGCCGTACCCCTCGTAGGGGTAGACGCCGAACCGGGCCGCGAATTCCTCGCTCAGCTTCACCGGCAACTTCTCCGCCCCGCAGACGATCAGCCGCAGGGACTTCAGGTCGTCCGCCCCGGTCCGCCGCAGGTAGAAGCGGAGGAAGGTCGCCGTGCCGACGAGGATCGTGCAGGCGTACTTCTTGCAGAGTTCGCCCAGCTCCTTGGCGGCCCGCGGGTCGGGGTAGTAGACCGTCTCCATACCGACTTCGAGCGTCGTCCAGAGGCAGACGGTGTACCCGAAGGAGTGGAAGAACGGCAGGGTCACGAGGAACCGGTCGGTCTCGTAAAACGGGATGCCGCGGCGGAAGCTCTCGACGTTGGCCGCGACGTTGCGGTGCGACAGCATCACCCCCTTCGGCTCCCCGGTACTGCCGCTCGAAAACAGCACCGTGAGCACGTCGTCGGGGTCGATTTTGCCCAGGCCCAACAGCACGCGATCGACGAACCACCCCGGCAACAGCACCACGGCCAGGTACTTTAAAAGCCGCGACCGCGGCGGGATGCCGGCGAGGGCGTCTTCGAGCAGAATCACGGTCACGCTGGGCGGGAGGTTAAGCGGCATCTTGTGCAGGAACCGCTTCGCCGTGACGACGGTCGCGACCCCGGCCTGGTGGACCGCCGACTGGACCGGCCCCGCCCCGGCGGTGTAGTTGAGGTTCACCGTCGTCTTGCCGAGGAGGGCCAGCGCCGCGTTGGCCAGCGTCGAGCCGAGGCCGGTCGGCAGCCAGACGCCGACGTTCGGCTCCGGCCCGAGGCGCGGCTCCAGCCAACTCGCCAGGCCCCACGCGCCGGCGAGCAGCTTGCCCCACGTCAACCGCCGCTCGGTGCCGGTCGCCAGGTCGGTGCAGGCGGTGCGGAAGAGGTAGCCGAACCGGCAGGCGGTGCGGACGAACTTCCGCACCGGCGGCAGCAGGGAATCGCTCTGCGCCACGGCGTTGTGCGCCCCGGTCTCGACGACGGCGGCGCGGATCTCGGCCACGCTCGCCGACTTCGGCAGCGGCACGCCGAACATGACCGCCACGTCCCGCCGCAGCGGCCGTTCCATCCGCTTCCAGTAGACGCGGCCGGCGCTCCAACTCCCCAGGCTGCCCCACAGGTTGTCGAGGTGAGTCGGGACGACCGGCACGTCCGCGGTCGTCGCCTGCAAAATCCGCCCGACCTCCGGGCCGAACGGCAAAAACTGGCCGTTGCGCGTCGTCGTCCCTTCGGGGAAGACGACGACGACGTGCCCGGCGTCGAGGGCCTTCACCGCCGCTCCGACCGACCCCGCGAAGTGCGGCCGCCTGGGCAACGCGACGACGAGCAGCACCCAGTCGAAGGCCGTCACGTGGTTGGCGACGATCAACGCCGGCCCGGTACTGGGGACGCGGTCGCGGTGGTGGACGCGGAAGCGGTACGCGATCCGCACGGCGAGCCACAGGACCGGCCGCAGGGCGACGACGAGCAGGGCGAAGAAGTCCATCCGCGGGCGACTCGGGGCGACGGGGGGGCGGGGCGGGGTTGTCATAGGCTGGCCGCGCGGTTCGGCGAGGTTGGCAGGGCAACGCTGAAATTGGGTGCGGTAGGGCGGGCGTAAAGACTATCGGGTCAGTCCCCAAACCATTCGTCACGCACACCTTGACCTCTATAAACTCCGAGGATATACTGACCTCGACAAATGATTTCCCCTCGCGTCGCACTCCGTAGTGCGACTGTCCCTGCCCGGCAGGGACCTGCGGTTCGGCTGGTAACCAGTCCCGACCCTACGCTTCCCGGTAGTCGGCCTTGTCGCCGTAACTGTGACGCGGAGAGACGGCGCACCTGGATACACGCCTTAGGTAGCCCGCCGCAATTTCGCGGCGTGATGCTGTCTAAATCGGGGGTATTTCAATGATTATGTTTGATGGTCATTTGTTTCCGGATGAGTCTCAGCCAACAACGTACCAGCGACTTGAGGCGATCGAAAGCTTCTGGAATCAGTGCGATGTAGACTGTGACAACTCCGGAGAGACAGCTTTGCGTGGGCTAGAGGGAGAACGTGACCTCGTCATGAGTCTGTTGCGTCAAGTTCCTCCCGACCTGATTGGGGCGGAGGCGATGACGGCGTATGCGGCACTCTTGATGACTGGTTGCGGTCCCCTTTAGCCCACCTTACCAAACACGTGAATTATGCTCCTCGGAAAAACAGCGCGATATCTCAGAGAACATAAGGGGCTGACCCAAGTCGAGGCGGCGCGCCTACTCGGGGTTACGCAAGTCCACATCTCGAACGTTGAGAATAACAAAGCACGGCCTTCCCACGACTTGGCGACCCGTTACCGCGAGTCGTTTGGCGTTGATCTCCACATTCTTGCGTGGTGCCTGTATGGGGACATCGCAAAACTGCCCGAGTCGGTCCGCGGCCCGATGACTGACTTAGCAAAGGCTTGGAGGGCCGAACTCGGCGACTTGGTCCCGTCTGATGCAGGTGGAGAAGCAGTTGCAGATCATTAACTCGACGGAGCTAGTGGCGGAGGCCGTAGGAACGACGCTGCCAGAACTCCTCAAGGTGGTAAACAATTGGCGTTCCTACCACCGGGTTTATAGCCTCATCGATCCCGCCATGCCCACGAAAGCAAGAACGGTCGTGAGCCCCTTACGGCCCGTTCGAGTCTATCAGCGTAGTTTGCTGGATAAATACCTCGTGCCATTGTTGGTCAGGTCGAAGCAAAGTCACGGCGGAGTGCCAGGCCGGAATACTTTGTCAAATGCATCGGTCCACATCGAAAGCGCCTTCGTCCTCACGGCGGACATTTCGAATTTCTTCCCGTCGATTCACTTTTCAAGGGTACAGAAGCTCTTCGAGAAAGCTGGGCATCGCCCTGACGTTGCTAAACTCTTGACGAAAATTTGCACATACGACTATCGACTTAGTCAAGGGTTGATCACGAGCCCCTTGTTGGCAGACGCTATCTTGCGGACGGTAGATGAGCGGATCGCAGGGATGTGCGACAAAGCGGGTTTGAAGTATTCCCGGTTTATCGACGATATTACACTCTCGGGGTCGTTCAAATTCGATTGTGGAGGCATTCAGGCATCCGTTGAGAAGATACTTCGTGATGGCGGATTCGAAGCCAATCAATCAAAATGGAAATCGGGCAGCTTATCTCTGGGAAGCACGATAACTGGACTACGGGTGAGGCGTGGGTCGGTCGGCATCCCCAGCGAATATTACAACGGAGTCTTTTGCGTCCTGCAGGAGATGGAGCGGGTCGCTAACGGTGATGACATCTCCGGCCCCTACTTCCACAAGTGTCAACTCGCCGGGAAAATTAGTTACATCCGGCAGATCAGTCGAAGAAGGGCTATGCCATTAGTCAGAATCTTCAACCGAATCGAGTGGGCCAAGGTGCATTCCAACGCGATAGCACTTGGACTGGTTCGACGCAAAAAGCGTCTGAACTCCACCTGATCAACACAAAGTGTGGGCTTTAGCAGGGTGGGTTTGAAGACAGTTACACTACTGACAAATACGCGAACCTGCAAAAACGTGGGCTGCGGACGCAAATCATACCCCGATATGCACTGTTCGCTCGCACCATCTTCATACACTGCGTAACCCTGGCGAGGTTGGCGTTGCGGGCCGGCGGGGCGGCGGGTATTCCGGCGTCGCAACGGGGCTTTGACGGGGCGTGAGCGGAGGAGAGCGGATGCGCGGCGCGGCCTTTCTGATCCTGGGGACCGCACTGGCGGCCGGCTGCCACACGACCAAGCACGACGTGAGCGTGCCGATCGTCGAAGAGTACCGCACCGCGCCGAACGACCCCACCTATAATTCGCCGCCCGAGCAGGGCTACACCAAGCCGCCGCCCAAAAAAGAGTTCAAGCCCGGCGTCGGCGGCAGCGGCCCCGGCATGGGCGGTGGCGGTGGCGGCGGTATGGGCCGGTAAGGCCCGCGGTGGGGTTGGTGCGCCTGCGCCGGTTGTACCCCACTCGACGGAACCCGACATTTCGCTGTGGCAAGAAATCGCCGGCAAGTCTTCCCCCTCACGGACGATCCAGTGTGTATCCTGGGTGGGTCGTGTCGCGTCCCCCGTTGGTGGAGCGCGGGGGTGAGGAGTGCTTGGCGATGAATCGTCTTCGGAAAATCGTTCTGGCGGCGGCCGTGGTCGGACTCTTCGTCGGCGAACGGCCGGCGGCGGCGGTCGATTTCGGCCTCGGGCTGTTCAAACGCCGGCAGGCGAAGGCCGACGCCCCGCAGTCGCGGGCCAAGCAACTCGTCGAAATCCTCCGGACCGACCCCGACGAGGACAAGCGGATCGCCGCCGCGACCGAGTTGAAGGGGCTGGACCCGCGGAACAACCCGGAAATCATCCCCGGGCTGATGGCCAGCCTGCAGAAAGACCCGTCCCCGGCCGTGCGGATCGAGGCCGTCAAGGCCCTCGGGGACTTGAAGCCGGTGTCCGAGCCGGCCGGCCTGGCGATGGAAGCGGCCCGGGCCAGCGACCCCGACGCCAAGGTCGTCGAGGCGATCCGCAAGTCCCTCTTCCAGTACCACCTGAACGGCTACCGGACGCCCGAGAGTGGCAGCCCCCTCGCCACCGAAACCGACACGCCCGGGTCGAAGCGGCCGGCCGTCAAGCCGACGCAGGGGTTCCAGCCGATCAAGAACAGCGTCGGCAAGGCCCTACCGACGCTGCTGACGGCCGAGCCGCCGCTGGCCCCGCCGAAGCCGAAATTCCCCGCCGCACCCCCGGCCCCGACACTCGCCCCGACCGTCGCCCCGGCCCCGACGCTCGCCCCGCAAGACCTGCCGAAGGGTGCCCCCCAGCCGATGCCGACGACCCGCCCAGTCGAGGCGTTGCCGGTGTCTCGCGTCAAGGCCGTGCCGACGGTGCCGACGCCGACAGTCGGCGGCCTGCCGCCCCTCGTCATCCCGCAAGTCGATGTGCCCCCGCCCCCGACCGGCGGCAAGTTTTAGGACGA
>JANYHV010000041.1 GCA_025362195.1 Fimbriiglobus sp.
GTTGGTCCCCGCGGCAGGGGGGAAGACCGGCCTCACAGCGACCGGCTACAGAAGACCGGCCTAAGGCCGGAAGCCAAAGGCACCGTTCGCGTCAGCCCACGTCCTCCTTGCCCAGGTAGGCTTCGATCACCCTCGGGTCGCGGCTCACTTCGGCCGGCGTCCCCTCGGCGATCTTCGTGCCGTAGTCCAGCACCGCGACGCGGTCGGAGATGCCCATGACGAGGTTCATGTGGTGTTCGATGAGCAGCACCGTGATGCCGCGGTCCCGAATCTTGCGGATCAGGTCCATCAGGGCGACGGTCTCGGACGGGTTCATCCCCGCGGCCGGCTCGTCGAGCAACAGGAGCTTCGGGTCCGTGGCGATGGCGCGGGCGATTTCGAGCCGCCGCTGGTCGCCGTAGGGCAGGTTCTTGGCGAGCTGCCCCGACTTGCCGCCCAGGCCCACGAACTTCAACAGTTCGACCGCCTGGCACTCGGCCCCCTCTTCTTCGCGGCGTAATCCGGGCAGTCGCAGGGCCATCGCGAAGACGTTGCGGGTCAGCCGGCGGTCCATGCCGACGAGGACGTTTTCCATCACGGTCATGTTGCGGAACAGGCGGATGTTCTGGAACGTCCGGGCGATCCCGGCCGCGGCGATGCCGTCCGGCGTGCGGCGATTCTGGAACCAGACGACCAGCGACCCGAGCGTGCCGAGCAGCAGCCCGCCCAGCCCGGCGTACACCATCGTCCGGTGCAGTTTCGACGCCAGGGCGATGGCCGCCGGCTGCGTAGCGAACCCCGCCCGCGCGGCCTCGGCGAGGTCGCGCGTCGGGTACTTGCCCAGGGTCACGCCGTCAAGGGCCGTCACTTCGAACTCGTCCCCCAGCGGGGACAGCCCCGGCTTGCCGGCCAGGTAGTCGGTCGCCCCGGCCAGCGACGGGCCGAACTCGTAGCGGGCGTCCGCGGCGGCGAACGGCCTGCGGACGGCCGCCTTCCAGAGCTGCTCGACGCCCGCGCCGGCGACCGCGGCGAACAGCGCCACCAGCAGGCCGACGAGGACGCACTGCACGACCACGCCGGGAGTGAGCGGCTTGATGCGGGCGTCGCCGTGGAACTCGACGGTCCCGGAGGTCGGGGCGTAGATGCCGGTGACGACGTTGAAGACCGTCGTCTTGCCCGCGCCGTTGGGGCCGATGACGCTGAACACCTGCCCCTCTTCGACGGTCAGCGACAGGTCGTTGACGGCCGTGATGCCCCCGAAGCTCATCGTCAGGCGGTCGATGCGCAAGACGCTCATGAGTGGGCCTCCGGCTCGCGGCGGATGCCGTGCAGGGTCACCGGGTGGACGGTCGAAGCGACGACCTCGTCGGGGTGCAGTTCGTGCTTGACGCGGGACGAGGCGATCAGTCCCTCGGGCCGGAAGCGCATCATCAGGATGAGCGCGAGGCCGAAGATGCACAGCCGCCAGCCGGTGAAGGTGCGGTAGATGCGGGTCTCGGTCGAGGGGAAGGTCTGCTGGATGGCTGTGTCGAGGATCGGGCTGAGGATGTTGTCGAAGCCGACGAGCAGGAAGACGCCCAGCAGCACCCCCGGCCGCGACCCGAGGCCGCCGAGGATGACGCAACAGAGGATGAAGATCGAGCGGTTGAAGTCGTAGGCGTCCGGGGCGGCGGTACTCGTCAGGCGGGTGGCGTACAGCACCCCGGCCATGCCGGCGAGGCCCGCGCCCAGGGCGAACGCGGCGAGCTTCAACTTCGCGGGGTTGAGGCCCATGCAGTTGGCCGCGAGTTCGTCCTCCCGCAGGGCGATCCAGGCCCGGCCGAGCCGCGAGCGTTCGAGGTTGCTCAGCACCACGCTCACGCCGATGAGCAGCACCAGCGTGAGGTAGTAGAACGGCCGGTAGTCCGAAATCCAGTCGATGCCGGTCTCCGTGCCGGTCGGCGGCGGCAGCGGGCTGAGGCCCTTGGCCCCGGCGGTCACGGCGTCGAGGTTCTTCAACCCGAAGCGGACGACCTCGCCGAAGCCGAGGGTGACGAGCGCCAGGTAGTCGCCGCGGAGCCGCAGGGTCGGTGCCCCGAGTAGCAGGCCGAGCAGCGCGGCGGCCAGGGTGCCGGCGACCAGCACGACCGGGAACGGGACGTTGAACGGGTAGGCGGCGACGGTCAGGATGCCGGCGACATAGGCCCCGACGGCGAAGAAGGCCGCGATGCCGAGGTGCAGCAACCCGGTGTACCCGACGACGACGTTCAGGCCCAGCGCTAGGATGGCGAAGATGAACACGGTCGGCATCTGGTCGCCGAGGGACCGCTTGGTGAGCGCGAAGAACGACGACTCGAAGACCGGCAGGAGCGGGTAGGCGAGCAGCATCAGGAAGATCGCCGGCTCCCAGCCGAGGCGGTACGGTTTCACGGTTACACCTTCTCCCGCGTGCGGCTGCCGAGCAACCCGGACGGACGGAACACCAGGATCACGATGAGGATGGCGAACACCAGCGCGCTCGTCCACCGCTCGCCGACGTAGAAGCTGCCCAGGCTCGTCACCAGGCCGATGATGAGCGCGCCCAGCACCGCCCCGGGGATGTTGCCGATGCCGCCGAGGACCGCGGCCGTGAAGGCGTACAGGCCGTTTTGAAAGCCGATCTGGTACGAGATCGTGTTGACGTACAGGCCGTAAGTGACGCTCGCGGCACCCGCCAGCGCCCCGCCAATGGCGAAGGTCGTGGCGATCACGGTCTCGGTGTTGATGCCCATAAGTTGGGCGGCGACGGGGTTCTGGGCGGTCGCCCGCATCGCCGTACCGAGGCTCGTGAACTTGACGAACACGGTCAGTGCGAGCATGAGCGGGACGGTCACGCCGACGACCATCAAGTCCTTGGCCGTGAAGCGGATTTTGGCCGTCTCGTCGAACAGGTTGGCGTCGGGCAGCAGGTTGGGGAAGTTCACGTCCTGCGGGCCGCCCCAGAACAGGCCGACGTTGTCGAAGATGTAGGCCACGCCGATGGCGGAGACGAGCGGGGCGAGTTTCGGGGCGTTGCGGAGCGGCTTGTAGATGACGCGGTCCACGGCGATGTTCAGCGTGCCGCAGAAGACGATCGCGGCGACGAAGCAGGCGACGATGAGCGCGGCGTCCTGGAACGGGTCGCCGGCCTTCTCGACGCCGACCAGGCCGAAGATGGTGAGCGCCACGAACGAGCCGAGCATGAACACGTTTCCGTGCGCGAAGTTGATCAGCTCGACGATGCCGTAGACCATCGTGTAGCCGAGCGCGATGAGCGCGAACAGCGACCCCTTGGTCAGGCCGAGGATGACGTACTGCAACAGCGTGAGCCAGGGGTCGGGCGTGTCGGCGAAGAGCGGCATGGGGCGGGCTTCCGAAGGCGGGCGGGTTCAGAAGGGGACTACTTGGCGGGCAGTTGCAGGGCGCGGGAGAACTTGAACGCCCCGTCCACGACGGTACTGCCGCTCATCGTCTGGTTGGTCGTGTCGCCGTTCTCGTCGAAGGACCACGTGCCGGTCGCCCCCTCGAAGTTCTTGACGGCCAGGGCGGCCACGCGGATGGCGTCGCGGTCCTTCTTGCCGGCCCGGCGGATCGCCTCGAGGGTGACCAGCGCGGCCTCGTACCCGTAGGTCGCGTAGGCGTCGGCCGGCGGGGCCTTGTACAGGGCCGTGTACTTGTCCACGAACTCCTTGCCCTTGCCCCGCGTCAGGGCGTCGATCGGCAGGCCGCCGAAGGTCGCGTAGAACGGCAGCTTCTCGAGCGTGTCCTTGCCGGCCGAGTCGATCATCGCCTTCTCGAAGCACCCGTCCGGCCCCATCATCGGGCAGGTCATGCCGACCTTGACCATGTCCTTGAGCAGTTGCCCGGCCTTGGTCTGCGTCGTCCCGCCGAAGTACACGAGGTCCGGGGCCATCGCCTTGATGGCCGTCATCAGCGGCGTGAACTCCTGGGCCTTCGAGTCGATCGACTGGTGGCCCAGCACGGTAATCCCGTACTTCGGGCACTTGGCCTTCACGACCGCCGCGATGCCGCCGCCGTACACCTCGTTGTCGTCGAGGATGTAGATTTTTTTCACGCCCAGGTCGCGCGCCCACAGCACGGACAGTTCGCCCTGCAGGTCGTCCGTCGGGATGACCCGGGCGAAGTTGACGACGCCGGTCGGCCGGTAGCACATCGGCTCGTGCCGCTCGCCCTCCCCGGCCCGGGTGAGCGCCGGGGCGGTGTTGGCCGGGGAGACCATGAAGATGCCGGCCCGGTTCAGGATCGGCATCGAGACCTTGGCGGCCCCCGAGTTGTACGTGCCGATGTACGCCATCACGTCCGGGTCGGTGCGGGCCTGGTTGGCGTTGGCGATCTCCTGCTCGATGGTCCACTGCCCGGCGGCCGCCGTCGCGTCGTCGAGGTCGAGGTATTCGAGCGTGAACGTCCGCTTCTCGCCGGTGCCGGGGTCGGTCACGTCGAGCTTGTAGCCGATGTCGTGGAAGGCGAGCTTGATGCCGTTGGTGATCACGTCCGTCTGGCCGCGGGCGCTGCCGGACCGGGGCAGGCTCGACACGATGGTGATCACGTCCGGCCGGCCGCGGGTGTCGCGCCGCCCGGCGACGAGGCCGACGGCCACGAACGCGACGACCAGGACCAACGGCACGGAGACCCGGAACGGCATGGGCTGCCCAACACGGCCAGGGGGCGACGGAGCGATTCACCGGGGAGAGGTTGTCGAGATGTTACGACGGGGCCGCGGGCGCGTCAACGGCCCGGCCGCCGGCGGGCGACTCCGGGCCGCGCGGGGGTAGGGTTGTGCTTGCCTTGCCGGCCGGCCCGGCTACATTCGACACCTCACTGCCAGGAGGGGGTCGATGGCCGCGGTGCTGTTCGCAATCGTCGCCGGCCTGACCGCCGCGTCCGCCGTCGGCGTCCTCGTCCACCGCGGCGTCGTCCGGTCGGCCCTGTCGCTACTGTTCACGCTCGTCGGCGTCGCCCTGTGCTACTTCCTGCTCGGGGCCGAGTTCCTCGGCGCGGCCCAACTCATCGTCTACGTCGGCGGCACGCTCGTGCTGGTCGCCTTCGGCGGGATGCTGACCGAAGCCGGGCCGTTCGCCGGGCCGCGCGTCCCGGCCGTCGGCTGGGTCGTCGGCGGCGGTGTCGGGCTGGGCCTGTTCGCCCTCCTCGCCTCGGCGTCGCTGCACCTGGCCCGCCCGCCGGCGACCCCGGACGGCCCGCTGCCCGGCGTCGCCGTCCTCGGCCTGGGCTTCCTGGGCGTGACCGCGGACCCGGCCGACCGGGCGTTCCTGTTCCCGTTCGAGATCGTCAGCGTCCACCTGCTCGTCGTGTTGGTCGGGGCCGCCTACCTGGCGCGGGCCAAGGGTCGAGTCCGCGCGCCGGGGGTGAAGTGATGGACCTGGGGTTGCCGCACTTCGTACTCCTGTCGGCGTTCCTGTTCGCCGTCGGGGTGGCCTGCCTGCTGACGAAGCGGAACGCCATCGGCCTGCTCATGGGCGTCGAGTTGGTTTTGAACGCGGCCAACCTGAACCTGGTCGCCGCCGCCCGCTACTGGCCGGACTTCCGCCTCGAAGGCCAGGCGTTCGCCGTCCTGGTGATCGTCCTGGCCGCGGCCGAAGCGGCGATCGCGCTGGCGATTTTCCTGCACCTGTACAACACGCACGCCACCGTCAACGTCGACGACGCGAACGACCTGCGGTCTTAGCCTACGCGCCCTTGGCCGGGAGGGCTTTGAGTTTCGCGCGGAGGATGTCGAGGGCCTTCTCGATCACCGGGTCGGCGAAGGTCTTCGCCGCTTCGGCCGCGCCGCCGGCCCCGGGCTTGCCCTTCACCAGGTCGAGGTCGCGGAGGTGCTGGTAGTACGCGGTCCGCTCCTTGTCGGTCAACTTGACCTCGTTCCCGGCGTCCGGCTTGACGCCCCACTCGTCGGCCTCCTTGCTGTCCGGCCAGCGGTGGATGTTCTTCCCGGCCGGGGTCAACCAGGCTTCGGTGGTGAGCTTCACGGCGGCCTGCGAGTTCGGCAGCGGGAAGACCTTTTGCACGCTGCCCTTGCCGAAACTCCGCTCGCCGACGACGGCCGCCCGGTGGTGGTCCTGCAACGCCGCGGCGACGATCTCGGCCGCACTCGCGCTGTTGCGGTTGACCAGCACGACCATCGGCCGGTCGGCCGCCGGCTCGAAGACGGTGCCGTCGGCCTTGGCCGTGTAGGTGCGGCGGGGCGGCTTGGTGGCCTCGCCCCGGCGGTCCCCGGTGGCCACGATGGTGCCCTCGGTGAGGAACAGGTCGGACACGGCGACGGCCTGGCTGAGCAGCCCGCCGGGGTTGTCGCGCAGGTCGAGGATCAGGGCCTTCGCCCCTTGCTTCTCCGCCTCGGCGACGGCCTCCTTGAGTTCCTTGTCCGTCTTCTCGCTGAACCCGACCAGGCGGATGAACGCGACCTTCGCGGCCGGGTCGGCGAACCAGTCCCACTTCGCCGGGTCGGCGGCCGTCCGGGCGAACCCCTTGACCGGGTGGATCTCGATCATCGCCCGCTTGAGCACGAACTCGCGCGGCTCCTTGTCCCCCTCGCGGGCGATGGTGAGCTTGATCGTCGTGCCCGGCTTGCCCTTGATCATGCCCCGGACCTCGTCCGCCCGCAGCTTCTCGACGGCCTTATCGTCCACCTTCATGATCAGGTCGCCGGCCAGCACCCCCGCCTCGTAGGCCGGCGTCCCCGGGACGGGCGACTCGACCCGCAAGAACTGCGTCTTCGGGTCGAGGCCGAGCATCACCCCGACCCCGCCGAACTGCCCGTCGGTCTGCGAGTTGAACGCGGTCAGTTCGTCCTCGTTGAAGAACGTCGAGTGCTCGTCGAGCCGGGACAGCCCGCCGTTGATCATCTCCTCGACGAGCTTTTTCTTGTCGTCCGGGGACAACTCCCGGACGTAGTTCCGGTCCACCTCGGCGAGCACGTCCACGACGCTCCGCACGAGCTGGTAGTCCTTGTCCGGCGGCGGCGCGGTCGCGTTCACAACCAGCCCCACGGCGACCAGCACCGGCACCAGCACGACCCAGGCGAGGTTCCACTTCGACATGCTCAGTCCTCGTGCGCGATTGGTCCCCAGATAGAGTCTATGGCGGGTCGGTGCTCCGCCGCAGGCGAACTCTTGGCGAGCGGCCCACGCGAGTGGGCTGGTCCGACCTGGCATGGGGTGACTTGCACCGGCGCACGCTGGGCGCTTGCCCCGGGCTGCGACTTCGCATTCCGGGCTGGAACAGACCACTCGCGTGGGCCGTTCGCCGGGAGTTCGCCTGCGGCGGAGCCGGGGATTCGTCGAAGTGGGGGGCGCGAAAAAACCGGCTCGCGGAAGGCCTCTCCCTCCCGCCGCAAGCCGGCCTGACTTTCGTCATGGTCGTGAGTTAAGCGCGTCGCGTGCCAAACAGTTCCGCCGCCGGCGAAACGCACGAACCGCTGCTTTTCGTGGGTGTTTCCCCGCGATTCCCATCGTCGTCCGAGGGGGGCGGGCGACTAGCCGTTACGCACTCCCTGCGCGCTTTGAGGGCACGGCTGCCGCACTTTTCTCCACCGTAATCACGACGTACTTCGAGGTCGGCGTGTGGCTCCGGTCGGCCGTGCTGTCGACCGGCACCAGCACGTTCGTCTCGGGGAAGTACGTCGCGCACGACCGCGCCGGGATGTCGTACTCGACGACGATGAACCGGTGCGCCACGCGCGTCTGGCCACGGAAGTGGCTCGTCAGATCGACCACGTCCCCGGCGGTCAGGGCGTTCGCGCGGATGTCGCCGGCACTCATCAGGATCACGCGGCGCTCGTTGTGGACGCCGCGGTAGCGGTCGTCGAGGCCGTACACGGTCGTGTTGAACTGGTCGTGCGTCCGCACCGTCATCATCACCAGTTGGCCCGGTTCGAGCGGCAGTTCGGGCAGCGGGTTGGCGGTGAAGCGGGCCTTGCCGGTGGCCGTCGGGTAGGTGCCGTCGCGCGGGCCGTTGGGCAGGTAGAAGCCGCCCGGCTTGCGGACGCGGGCGTTGTAGTCCGCGAACCCCGGGACGACGCGCTCGATGCGGGTGCGGACGCGGTCGTAGTCGGCGATCAACTCGGCCCACGCCACCGTCGATTTGCCCCCCAGGGTCGCCGCCGCCAGCCCGGCGACGATGGCGCACTCGGACAGCAACTGGTCCGACGCGGGGTCGAGCCGGCCTTCGCTGCGCTGGATCACGCCCATCGAATTCTCGGTGGTCACGAACTGCGGGCCGGTCGCCTGCACGTCCTTCTCGGTGCGGCCCAGGCACGGCAGGATCAGCGCGGTGCGGCCGGTGACGAGGTGCGAGCGGTTCAGCTTGATGCTCACGTGGACCGTCAGCCGGCACGCCTTCAGCCCGGCCGCGGTGAGGTTCGTGTCCGGGGTCGCGGACAGGAAGTTGCCGCCCATGCCGACGAAGACTTTGACCCGACCGTCGTTCATCGCGCGGATCGTTTCGACGGTGTGGAAGCCGTGCGGTCGCGGGGATTGGAAGGCGAACTCGGCGTCGAGCTTGTCGAGGAACGCCGGCGACACCTGCTCGTAGATGCCCATCGTGCGGTCCCCCTGGACGTTCGAGTGGCCGCGGACCGGGCAGACCCCCGCGCCCGGCTTGCCCAGGCTGCCGCGGACCAGCAGCACGTTGACGATCTCCTGAATCGTCGCCACGGCGTGCTTGTGCTGGGTCAGGCCCATCGCCCAACAGGCGATGATCTTCGGCTTGGCCGCGAGCAGGGCCGCGAGGGCTTCGATCTCGACGCGCGGGATGCCCGACTGCTCGACGATCGCGTCCCACGACGCGGCTTCGATGTGGGCCTTCATCGCCGCGAAGCCGTCGGTCTTCGACTCGATAAAGTCGCGGTCGATGGCGCTGCCGGGACTCGCGGCGTCGAGGGCGAACAGGTGCTTCAACACGCCCTGCAACAGCGCCTGGTCGCCGCCGATCCGGACCTGCAAGTAGTGGTCGGCCAGCGGGGTCGAGAAGCCGAGCATGCCGCGCACCTCTTGCGGGTTGCGGAAGCCGAGCAGGCCCGCCTCGCGCAGCGGGTTGACCGCGACAATCACCACGCCGGCCCGCTTCGCCTTCTGCAAGGCCGTCAACATGCGCGGGTGGTTGGTGCCGGGGTTCTGGCCCATAATCACGATCACGTCGCACTTCTCGAAGTCGTCGAGCTTGACGGTCCCCTTGCCGATGCCGATGGTCGCCGGGAGGGCGATGCTCGACGACTCGTGGCACATGTTCGAGCAGTCGGGCAGGTTGTTGGTGCCGAACTGCCGGGCGAAGAGTTGGTACAGGAACGCCGCCTCGTTGGAGGTGCGGCCCGACGTGTAGAAGGCCGCCTCGTCCGGCGAGTTCAGCGCGTTCAACTCGTCGGCCATGAGCTTGAAGGCGTCGGGCCAACTGATCGGCTCGTAGTGCCGCGACCCCGGCCGCAGGACCACCGGCTCGGTCAGGCGGCCGTGTTGGCCGTGCTCGTAATCGGACTGTCGGCCGAGGTCGTCGATCGAGTGGTCGGCCCAGAAGTCGCGGGCGATGCGGCGACTGTCGCCCTCCCAGGCGACGGCCTTCGCGCCGTTCTCGCAGAACTCCGCCGGGGTGCGGTGGTCGTCCGGGTCGGGCCAGGCGCAACTCGGGCAGTCGATGCCGCCGGCCTGGTTGAGCAGCGACAGCATCCGCGTGCCCCGGCCGACGCCGGCGAGGCCCCACGAGTGCGCCGTAGAGACGAGGACCGCCTTCAACCCGGCCGCCGACGTGCCCGGCGCGGACAGGGTCAGTCCGGTGAAGCCCTCGGGGGTCTGGGCCTCGGGCACGTCGTGGTCACTCATGGCAGAATCCGCTCGGGGTGGGAGTAGATGTTGAAGCGGTCGGCGCGGACGAAGCCGACGAGGGTCGTGCCGACGCGGCGGGCCAACTCGACGGCCAGGCTCGACGGCGCGCCGACGGCGGCGAAGATCGGCACGCCGACGACCGCCGCCTTCTGCACGAGTTCCAGCCCGGCCCGGCCGCTGACGAACAGCACCGCCGGGAACGGCCCGCCGGCCAGGCCCGCGCCGAGCAACTTATCGACGGCGTTGTGCCGGCCGACGTCCTCGCGGACGGCGACGATCTCGCCGTCCGGGCCGACGAACGCCGCGGCGTGGAGGCCGCCCGTGCGGCGGAAGAGGTCTTGCCGGTCGCGCAACTTCGCCGGCAGGGCGTGCAGCAGTGCCGCGGCGATCGTCGGCCCGCCGGCCGGGGTCGCGCACTCGGCTTCGATGGCGTCGAGGGACGTCTTGCCGCACAGCCCGCACGCGGACGACATCGCGCCGTGCCGTCGCAACCGCACCTCATCGACGGTCACGTCGGGGTGCAGATCGACGCGCAAAATGTTGGCTTCGACGGCGACCAGGGCGAGGATGTCGCGCGGGGTGCGGACGATCCCCTCGGTGACGAGCATCCCGGTCGCCAGGTCGGCGTCGTCCCCGGGGGTGCGCAGGGTCACGGCCAGGGGCGTGCGGCGGCGGTCGCGGGGCGGGCCGTGGCGGAGTTCGATCAAGAGCGGTTCTTCGCCGACCAGCGCGTCCGGGCGGGTCCGCCAGCCGGCCGCGGAGACTTCGACGATGTCGAAGCCGCGGCACGCCAGGGGGGAGCCGGGGGCGTCGGGAGCGGGGGGGGGGGTCACCGGGGAATTGTAACCGGCGGCGGCGGCCGGGCCGACGGGGGAAACGAAAAAACCGCGGGCGGACGGGCCGCTCGCGGTTTCGGATTGGTCGAGGGTCACCGGCACTTACATGCCGAGCTTGCGGCGGCCGAAGCGGACCAGGCCGAAGGCCGGGGCGGCGGCGAGCAGCAGGATCGCGGCGGGCGGGGCCGGGACGACCGGGTCCACCGGGATGTCTTGCGACACGCGGACGTCGCGGAGGGTGATGTCCGCGTCCGGCGACGAGGTGTTCGTCAGGACGTTACGGTTGACGAACAGGTGGACCGAGGTGATCGCGTTCAGGTTCGTGCCGGAGAAGGTGGACAGCGGGATGGCGAAGCTCGTGCTGCTGCTGCTCACGTTGACCAGGCCGGTCTTGGTCGCGCTCGTCGTGCCGTCGCTCAGGACGACGCTGAACGGGGTCGCGTTTTGGATGGCGTCGAAGGAGAAGCGGAGGACCGGGCCGCCGGCGGTGAGGTTCTGGGCGGTGGCGTAGGTGTACGACAGCTTGGCGTAGCTGGCGCTGCCGATGCTGCTGTTGGACGTGTTGAGCTGGAAGGCCGCGCCGTCGATGGCCGAGGTGCCGTAGAAGCCGCCGGCGGCGATCGTCACGTTGCCGACTTGCGTCACGGCGATCGTGCGGGTGACGCCCGGGCTGACCGTCGAGGGGCCGCTGTTGAAGACCGAGCCGGTCGTCGTGCCGAGCGTGTACGTCGCGGCGGGGTTCGGGCTGGTGAAGGTGTCGATCACGAAGTCGGCCTTGGCCACCGTGGTGGTCAACAGCAGGGCGGCAATAGCCGCCGCGGAGGTGAGAGCGCGTTTGAACATAACCGAGATCCCTCTGTGTGTGACAATCTCTTGTGGAAAATCACAATGGCTTGTCAAATCGCCCTGACGCCGGGCGGGACGGCAACTCGTTCGTTCGAGCCGCGACAATTCCGCGTGGGCCAAAAAATCCGGGCAAGCAGAATGTACCAGTCCTGACGGCCAGTTGCAACAGGCAATTTGCCGCCGACTTGTCGCTTCCCCTCAAGATTTGGCCCGACCGGGAAACTCAGTACAAACGGGGTGCCAACTGCGACGAAATTACCGCGCCGCCGGGGTGAAATCTCTCGCACTCCATGAATTCCAGGGTTTCCGACTGGATTTCCTAAAGTCGTCGTGGGGCAAGATTTTGCCCCGGGCGCAGAACTGTTAACCCAGGTTGCCAGGTGCCCCTTTACGGCGCTAACCCGGCCGCACGCCGAAGCCCTCGGCCGGCCCGGAAAAATCTTTTCACTTTTCCGCCCGAACGTGGTCCAGAACCGCCGTCATCATCGGGAAGACGAACTGCGCCGCCCCGACGTGCGTGGCGTCGTACCAGAGAATCTTCGGCTCCCCGGTCGCCCGCCAGAGCTGTTTCATGGCCAACGGCGGCACCACGTCGTCCCGGCTGGCGGCGATCAGAAGCAGGCGTTTGGCCTTCAACTGTTCGGCATACGTCAGGGGGTCCACGCGGGCGATCATGGCCTGGAGGGTCGGTTTCGACAGGCCGACCAGTTTCAGGGCCGCGAACACGGCCGCGCCCTGCGGGTGTTCGGCGAACGCGTCCACCAGCCCGCCGCCGCCCAACAGCAGGCAGACGGTGGTGATGCGCGGCTCGGACGCGGCGACGATGCCGCCCATGAAGCTGCCCAGGCTCGTGCCCAACAGCCCGAGTTTCGCCGGGTCCACTTCGGGTTGAATCGCCAGCCACGCCACCGCCCGGCGGGCGTCCAGGACGCACTGGCGGATGTGGTCCAGGCTGCTCGCCACGTTCATCGACAGGAAGCGTTGCTTGCCGGCGGTCTTCTCGTCCGGGCGACGCGGGCCGTAGTACGGCATGGTCATGCACACGGCCGGGACGCCGTGGACGGCGAGCCACATCGCCTGGCCGCGGGACACGACCCCGGCCCCGTCCAGGATGTCCAGGACGATCACCGCCGGCCCGGGCTTGACCGGCCCCTTCGGCCGGAAGTACTCGCAGTAGACGGTGTTGTTCACGACGTAGGGCGACGGCAGCGCGGTCGGGAAGGTGACGGCGATCACCTCGACCCCGCTGTACTGCAAGTCGTACTTCAGCCGGGCCTCGAACGGAAAGTTCTCGTCGGCCAACCGGTACTCGGGCGGGACGCGGGCCTTCTCGTCGCCGGCGACCGACACCGGGACGACGCCCCGGGTGACCGCCTCCCCGGCGACCCCGCCGGCCACCGCGGCCCCGAGCACGAACAGGGAGAAGAGCAAGCGCATCGGCGTCACCTCGGGGACCGGAACGGGCGCGGGTCGAACGCACATCCTAACGGCGGGCGACGGTCCGAGACAAGGCGAACGGCCGCCGCAGACTACGCCAGGACCGCGGTCATCGGCTTGCCGAAGTCCACGTCGAGCCGCTTCCGGCCGGGCAGGGCCAGCTTCCGCGGGTCGAGGCCGAGCAGGTGCAACACGGTCGCGTGCAGGTCGGTCACGTAGTGCCGGTCTTCGACGGCGTGGAAGCCGAGTTCGTCCGTCGCCCCGTGCGTCACGCCCTTCTTCACGCCGCCGCCGGCCATCCAGATGGAGAACCCGAACGGGTGGTGGTCCCGGCCGGCCGACCCTTCGGCCCCGGGCGTGCGGCCGAACTCGGACCCCCAGACGACCAGGGTTTCGTCCAGCAGCCCCCGCTGCTTCAAGTCCTTGACGAGCGCGGCGATCGGCTGATCGACCTGCTTGCACAGCGGCGGGTGGTTCTTCAGAATCTCGCTGTGCGCGTCCCACGCCCCGGCCCCGCCGTTCGACCCGTGGAAGACCTGCACGAACCTCACGCCCCGTTCGGACATGCGGCGGGCGGCCAGGCACAACTGGCCGAACTCTTTCGTCTCGGGCTGGTCGAGGCCGTACATCTTGCGGACCGCTTCCGGCTCCTGGTCGAGCTTCATCAACTCGGGCACGGCCGTCTGCATCTTGAACGCCAGCTCGTAGGTCTTGATCTTGGCCCGGACCGCCGGGTCGTCCGGGTTCTGCTCCGCGGCCAGGCCGTTGAGCTTGCCGATGAGGTCGAACTGCTCGCGCTGCTTGGCCGCCGACTGGGCCTTGCCCGGCAGGAAGGGCAGCGGGTTCTTCGCGTCCACGAGCAGCGGCACCCCGCTGTACTCCGGCCCGAGGTAATTGCCGCCGTGCCCGGACTGGCCGCCGCAGCAGTCGGCCAGCGGCTTGCCGAGGACGACGAAGCTGGGCAGGTCGTCGTTGAGCGAGCCGAGGCCGTACCGGACCCACGACCCGATGGTCGGGAACGGCCCCTCGAGCGCGTGCCGGCCGGTGTGGAACTGCAACTGCGCCCCGTGGTCGTTGTCGCTCGTCCACATCGACCGGACGACGGCCAGTTCGTCCGCCACGCCGCCGACGTGCGGCCACCAGTCGCTCACGGCCAGGCCGCTCTGGCCGTACTTCTTCCACCCGGCCTGCATCTTCATCAGCTTCGGCCGGACCTTGTGCAGGCCGGGGACGAACTCGCGCAGGTTCTTCTTCACGTGCGGCGAGTCGAGCAGGGCCTTGAACGGCGTCTCCTCCATCGTCTTGCCGTCGTACTTGTCGAGCATCGGCTTGGGGTCGAACGCCTCGACGTGGCTGGTGCCGCCGACCATGAACAGCCAGATGACCCGCTTGATCTTGGGCGGGAAGTGCGGCGTGCCGTCCGGGGCCGCCCACGGGTCGTCCGCCGCCCGGGCCACGCCGTCGCGGTGCAGCATGGCGGCCAGGGCGACGCCGGCCAGGCCGGCACCGGTGGACAGGAACGCGCGGCGGTCGGGGGTCGGGGCGGGCATGGGCAACCTCAGCGGATGGTCGAGAAGTCGGCGTGGTTGAACAGCGCCTGGGCCAGCGCCGCCGGCGGGTTCGTCTTCAAGAACTCGGCGCACAATTTCGCCTCGGCTTCCCCGGGTGCGCGGCCGAGGAGTTTCGCGTACACGGCGGCCACGACGGCGGCCGGGTCGGTCGCGGTCACCCCCTTGGCCACGGCCTCGGCGGCGCGGGCGGACAGGCGGCTGTTCACCAGGGCCATCGCCTGTTGCGGCACGACCGTCGCCGCCCGCCGGTAGCACTCGGTCGGCCCGGCCGCGTCGAACGCCATCAGGAACGGCATCACCTTTTCCGGCGCGTGCCGGTAGTACAGGCTCCGCCGCAGGGTCGGGGCGTCGTCGTCGAAGTCGAGTTCCGGCCCCCCGGCGGTCGGGTCGAGCAGGCCCGAGACGTGCAGCAGGCTGTCGCGGATCGCCTCGGCCTCCAGCGGCCGCGGGTTCATCTTCCAGAGCAGCAGGTTGTCCGGGTCGAGCGCGCGGTTCGCGTCCGCCACCGGGCCGGTCATCGTCGAGCGCATCCGGTACGCCCGGCTACTGACGATCAGCCGGTGCAATTTCTTCACGTCCCAGCCGGTGGCCATGAACTCGACGGCGAGCCAGTCGAGCAACGCGGGGTGGCTCGGCGGCCGGCCGTTCTTGCCGAAGTCGAACACCGTCGGCACGAGCGGCTGGCCGAAGTGCCGCATCCAGACGTGGTTGACGAACACCCGCGCCGCCAGCGGGTTGTCCTTCGACGTGACCCAGTTCGCCAGCGCCAGCCGGCGGCCGGTCGATTGGTCGGGGTAATTGGGCAGCAGCGGCGGGTAGTCGGCCGGCGGCTTCGCGCACGCCGCCCGCGCCGCCTCGGCCTTCGGCTTCGCCGCGGCGACCTTCGCCGTCTGGGCCTCGACCGCCTTGGGGTCGCGTTTCGCCGCGGCCTCCAGCGGCTTCAACCCGTCCTCGGCGTCGGCGAGGTCGGCTTCCGCGTCCAGGGCGGCGGCTTCCAGGTGCAGCGCGACGGCGTGGCGGACCGACTCCGCCACTTGCGGGCCGGCGGGCCGGGCGTACCGGACCCGGTCGGCCGCGAGCTTCGCCGTCACCGCTTGCAGGTTCAACACCGCGGCCCGCAGGCGGGCGTCGGCCGGCTTGCCCTTGGCTTGCGCGACCAGCTTGCCGGCCCGGTCGAGGAGTTCGGAGCGGGCCGTGTCGGTCAACGTCGGGTGGGCGACCGCCGCGGCGAACGGCACGACCGCCGGGGCGTACCCCGTCGGCCCGATGGCGGCCGGCACCCCGGGCGCGAGCGGCTTGTCCTTGACCGGCCGCTTGTCGTCGCCGCGCTCGAACAGGTACGTCGGGGCCGCCGCGTCGGCGTCGTACACCCGGGGCAGGCCGCGCGCCTCGGGGTCGGCCTCGCCGGGCACCGGGTCGAGGCGGACCTGGTGCGGCTCGAACACGGCCCGGAACCGGTAGTATTCTTCCTGCGAGAGCGGGTCGTACATGTGGTCGTGGCACCGGCAGCAGTTCAGCGTCACGCCCAGAAACGCCTTGCCGGTGTGCTCGACCACGTCGTCCAGCCAGACGGTGCGGTTGAACTTGTAGTAACTGCGGGCCAGGTAGCCGGTCGCGCGGAGGACCTTCGGGTCGGCCGGGGCGAGTTCGTCCCCGGCCAGCATCTCGCGGACCATGCGGTCGTACGGCTTGCCGGCGTTCAAGGACTCGACCGTCCAGTCCCGCCAGTTCCAGATGTGCTTCTGGCTGTTCCGCAGCTCCGCCCCGAACCCGTACCAGTCCGAGTACCGCCAGACGTCGAGCAGGTGCCGGCCCCAGCGCTCGCCGTACCGAGGCGAGGCGAGGAGTTCGCCCGCCCGCGCGTCGAGCGCGTCGGCCCGAAAGCTGGCCACCTCGGCGGGGGTCGGCGGCAGGCCGGTCAGGTCGAGGTGCAGGCGGCGGGCCAGCGTCGCCGGGTCGGCGGGGCCGGCCGGCGACACGCCGCGCCGCGCCCACTCGGCGGCGAGGAAGTGGTCGATCGGGTGGACGCCTTTCGGCACCGCGGCCTGCTTCGGCGGGTCGAACGCCCAGTGCCGCGCCGCCGTGTCCTTCTCGCCGGCCGGGACGACCGCGCCCTCGTCGATCCACCGGCGGATCAACGCGATGTCGGCGTCCCCCAGCGGCCCCGTCGGCGGCATCGCTTCGACGCCGTTCTCGCCCGTCAGCGCGTGGAGCAGCTTGCTCTCAGCCGACTTCTTGGCCACGACCACCGGCCCCTCCAGGCTGCCTTTGAGCACCCGCTTGCCGAGGTCGAGCTTGAGGCCGGCCTTCTGTTTGGCCGGCCCGTGGCACGACACGCAGTGCTTCTCGAACAGCGGCCGGACCTGCCCGGCGTAGTCCACGGGCGGCCCGGCCGTCAGCGGGCCGACGCAAAGTATCAAGACGAGACCCGAGAGCGGGCCGAACGCAGAACGGTGCATGGAGAGGCACTTCGTAGGGGTGGGACACAGAGTCTAACCGAGCCGCCCCC
>JANYHV010000044.1 GCA_025362195.1 Fimbriiglobus sp.
CACGGAACTGCTGCGCGACGCCTACGACGGGGTGACGAGTGCCGACGAACTCATCGGCATGGCCGAGCGCAAGGTGCTCGAGATCGCGGAGAAGGGCACCACCGGCGAGACCTTCACCCTCGAAACCACCCTGCGCGACACCTTCACCCGCATCGACGAGCGGGCCGGCAAGTCGCACCTCAACGTCACCGGGCTGGGCACCGGCTACACCGACCTCGACAACATGACCGCGGGGCTGCACAACAGTGAACTCGTCATCATGGCCGCGCGGCCGGGCGTCGGCAAAACCGCGTTCGCCCTCAACATCGTCCGGCACATCATCATCGAGGAGCGCCAGCCGGTGTTCTTCGTCTCCCTCGAAATGTCGCGGCTCGAACTGGCCGAGCGCCTGCTGTGCTGCCAGGGCCGCGTCGATAGCCACCGGCTGCGCAAGGGGATGATGAACTCCGACGAGATTCAAAAACTGATGACGGCCGGCGACCAACTCCGCGGCAACGCCCGCGACGGCTTCGTCAAGCTGTTCATCGACGACAGCCCCGCCCAGACGATGCTCCGCATCTCGGCCAACTCGCGCCGCCTGAAACTGCGGCACGGCATCAAGCTCGTCGTCATCGACTACCTGCAGCTCATCGAACCCGAGAACCGCCGCGACCCCCGCCAGGAGCAAGTCGCCCAGATCAGCCGCCGCCTGAAGTTCCTCGCCAAGGAACTGCTCGTCCCCGTTGTCGCGCTGGCCCAGGTGAACCGCAGTAGCGAGGAGCGGCAGGACCACAAGCCGCGGACGAGCGACCTGCGCGAGTCGGGGTCGATCGAGCAGGACGCCGACACGGTGATGCTGCTGCACCGCCCCGGCAAGTTCGACGGCGGCACGGAGGACGACGTGCTCGAAATCATCATCGGCAAGCAGCGCAACGGCCCGACCGGCGAGATGACGCTGCGGTACCTGAAGCAGTACATGCGCTACGAGAACTACGCCCCCGACTCCGGCTACGGCGGCTAACCCCCGGCACGTCAGGTGCCTTGGCTCCAGTAGCCCGCGATGGCTAGGTCGAGGTCGGGGTCGTCCCAGTCCCGGCTGTCTCGGAAGTAGATCAGGACGTCGCGCACGCGGAGGCGTTGAGCGTCGTTCAGGACCGCCAGCCGTTCGAGTGAGTAATCGCTCAGGTCTGTGAGATGAAACTCCACGCCGCTTTCAAATCCTCCCCCACCTACTGGGTCTCGCACACCCCGCGACAAGCACGCCGGCAGATAGAACAGGAGCCCTGCGGCTTCGAGGAAAGACAACCCTCCGTTTGCGGGGCCGAGGAGCCACGTGATCTCGGGATCGTCGATCAACTTGCGCCAGTCGAGTTTCTCGTCCGGCGTCCGGGCCGCCAATCGCTCCTCCGCCGTGCCGTAGTCGTCGATGACGGCGGACTCGTGCAGGCTCACGCCGTCGCCGAGTTCGACGCCGGCAAACGCGCGGGCGATCTGGTCGAGGAGTCGTTGCGGTCGATTCGCAGGGTGGGTCGCGCGGATTTTCCGCAACCTGCCGTAGCCGGATTCTCGGAGGGCTGCTAGATTACGAAATCTTGTGGGCAGTCTCGCGCAGAGGATCGTGACCGTGGCCGTCGTCATTCGCATGAAACAGTTCGGCCGGACGCACCGGCACTACTTCCGCATCGTCGCCATCGACAAGCGCCAGCCGCGCGACGGCCGGGCCATCGAGGAGTTGGGCCACTACGACCCGCACGCCAACAGTGAAGAAGACCGCCTCTCGCTCGCCTCGTCGCGGATCAAGTACTGGATGTCCGTCGGGGCCATTGCCTCGGACAAGGTCCAGGTCTTCATCAACAAGTACCTCGAAAAGTTCGAGGGCATCGAGGCCAAGAAGATCGCCGACAAGGCCGCGGCCAAGGCCGACGCCGCCGCGAAGGCCGCCGAACCCGCCAAGGCGTAGCGTCATGGCCGGCGCACCCGTGCGGGCGATTCGCTTCGACGTGCTGACGCTGTTCCCGGAGATTTTTTCCGGGTACTTCACGCAGAGCCTGTTGAAGATCGCCATCGACGCCGGCCTGGTCACCGTCAAGACGTGGAACATCCGCGACTGGGCGACCGGCAAGCACCAGAAGGTCGACGACCGGCCCTTCGGCGGCGGACCGGGGATGGTCTTTATGCCGCAACCGGTCCTCGACTGCGTCGAGGCGGTGCAGCGCGAAACCGACACGCCCGGCCGCGTCGTGATGATGACCCCGGCCGGCCGGCGACTGACGCAACCGGTGGTGAGTGAACTGGCGACCGGCCCGCGGTACCTGTTACTGTGCGGCCGCTACGAGGGCTTCGACGACCGCATCCGGCAACTGTTGGACCCGCTCGAACTGTCGATCGGCGACTTCATTTGCAACGGCGGCGAGGTGCCGGCGATGGCCGTGATCGACACGGTCATCCGCCTGATCCCCGGGGTGCTGGGCGACGGCGAGAGTGCCACGGACGAGAGCCACTCGACGCCGGGCCGACTCGAATACCCGCAGTACACCCGGCCGCGGGAGTTCCGCGGCCTGGAAGTGCCCGAGGTCCTCCTGAACGGCGACCACGCGAAAGTGGCCAAGTGGCGCGACGAGCAGTCGAAGATTCGCAGTGCGAGATTTTTGGACCCCGACCTTTGACCCCCGACCCCCGGCGACTCGGGTGTAATTCCCCGACGGCCGGCTTGCGAGAAAGACCATGCAAAACCAACTCATCGCCGCCTGCGAAGCCAAGCACGCCAAGTCGGACTTGCCGCACTTCCAGGTCGGCGACACGATCATCGTCCACCAGAAGCTGCTCGACGGCGCGAAAGAACGCCTGCAGACCTTTGAAGGCGACGTGATCGCCCGCAGCGGGGCGGGGGCGCGCGAGTCGATCACCGTCCGCCGGCTGGTCCAGAGCGAGGGCGTCGAGCGGATCTTCCCGATCCACTCGCCGCGCATCGCCAAGATCGAAGTCAAGCGGGCCGGCATGGTCCGCCGGGCCAAGCTGAACTACATCCGCGACCGCGTCGGCAAGGCGACCAAGATCAAGCCGGACCCGAAGCGCCAGGTCGCGCTCGACGCCGCGGTGAAGGTCGCCGCCGTGGAGACGGCCAAGGCCGCCGCCATCGCCAACAAGGAAGCCAACACGACCGGCGAGAGCAAGCGGGCCGCCAAGCGCAAGCTCAAGGCCGAATCGACCAAGAAGTAACCGGGGTCCCCCCGATGGCGACCCCGCCACACGCCCGCAGCCCCGCCCCCGAATCCGGGGGCCGCGGCTTCGGGCGTTGGCCGTGGTGGAAGCGCTGGTTCGGCCAGCGCTCCGAACGCCGGGCGGCGCAGTACCTGCGGCGGACGTTACGCTACCGCATCCTCGCCGCCAACGTGTCCGACGCCGCCGGCGAACTCGACCTGTTCGCCCTCGACGGCCGAACCCTGGTCGTCGTCGAAGTCCGGTCGGTGTCCGACCCCGACCCGATGCGGGCCGCCGCGAGCGTCGATTTCGTCAAGCAGCGCCGCATCACCGAGGCGACCCTGCGCTTCCTGAAGCGCCGCCGGCTACTCGACGTCGCGGTGCGGTTCGACGTGCTGGCGATCTCCTGGCCGCCGGGCCGCGAGCCGGTCATCGTCCACCTGCCGAACGCCTTCGAGCCGACCGGCCGCTTCCAATTCTTCACGTGACCGGAGTCCGCATGTTTCGCCCGGTCGAAGAGCAGTTCGCCGTCCTGACGCGCGGGGCCGCCCAACTCGAAACCGCCGACGAGTTGAAGCGCAAGCTCAAGAAGAGCCTCGACACCGGCACGCCGTTGCGGGTCAAGTACGGCATCGACCCGACCGGCTTCGACGTGCATTTGGGCCACACGGTGCCGCTGCGCAAGTTGCGGCAGTTCCAGGACCTCGGGCACACGGCCGTGCTCATCATCGGCACGGCAACGGCCCAGGTCGGCGACCCGTCCGGCCGCGACGACTCGCGGGTCGGCCTGACCCCCGAGCAGATCGACGCCAACGCCGGGAGTTACCTGACGCAAATCGCCAAGGTCGTGGACGTGACCAAGGCCGAAGTCCGGCCCAACGGCGACTGGTTCCGCACCTTCGACTTCGCCAAGATGTTAAAGCTTCTCGGCAGCATGACGATGCAGCGGATGCTCGAGCGCGACGACTTCAGCAAACGTTTGAAGTCGAACACGCCGATCTACCTGCACGAGTGCCTGTACCCGCTGATGCAGGGCCACGACAGCGTCGAGATTCGCGCGGACGTGGAACTCGGCGGCACCGAGCAACTGTTCAACCTGATGGTCGGCCGCAACCTGCAACGCAAAGCCGAACAGGAGCCGCAAGTCGCGTTCACGATGCCGATCCTGCGCGGCCTCGACGGCGAGAAAAAGATGGGCAAAAGCCTGGCCAACTACGTCGGCCTGGCCGAGACGCCGAAGGAACAGTTCGGCAAGACGATGAGCATCCCGGACGCCCTGCTGCGTGAGTGGTTCACGCTTCTCACCAGCCGCGAGCCGGCGGAGATCGACGCGATTTTGGCGGGCAAGCTTAACGAGGCGAAGAAGCAGTTGGGGGCCGACATCGTCGCCGGCTACCACGGCCCCGACGCCGCAACGCAAGTCCTCGACGACTGGCGCAATGAACGCGAGCGCGGCGGCGATCCCGACGTGATCCCCGAGGTGACGATCCCCGCCGGCGAACTCGTCGAAGGCGCGATCCCCGCCGCGAAGTTGCTCGCGCTCGCCGGCCTGGTGAAGAGCAACGGCGAAGGCCGCCGCAAGTGCGACGAGGGCGCGTTCAACACCGGCCCCGACCGCACCAAGCCGGCCGACTTCAAAACCCCGATCGCCGTCACCGACGGCCTGATCCTGCGGCTCGGCCGCGCCATCGTCCGCGTCCGGCTGGGCTGATTCCCGGCGAGCGGCGGTGCGTCACCGCGCCTGGAACGCCGCGGAGTCCCAGACGCTGAACGTCGTGTCGGGGTGGGCGACGACCATGCGCCGGCCGTCCGGCAGGAATGCGCACGCGGTCGCGCCGCCGGGCACCTCGAACCGGGCCACCTCCGCGGCCGTGGCGGTCTCCCAGACGCGCACGGAGGACGGGCCGGTCTCGACCTCGACCACGGCCGCCACCCGACGGCCGTCCGGCGAAAACGACACGTCGTCCCAGTGCCACTCCCGAAGACTTCCTTGCGACAACCGTCCGACGCGGCGGGGGGCGGCTGAGATGTCCCAGACGACGTGACCGTGGTCCCAGGTGACGAGGAAGCGGCCGTCGGGGCTGAAGCGAACCGGGATCGCGCACGACGGCGGCGAGAAGCCGCACTGCGGCCCGGGCCGGTCGCGGTAGCTCTCGACCTCGACCCACGGGCCGGTCGGGTCGGTCGCCAGCACCGCCAGGGCGAACCCGCCGGACGCGGCGAGCCGGCGGCCGTCGGGCGACACGGCGTGAAAGAACGAGTATTGGTGGTCCGCGATCGCCAGCCCCGGTCTCCACCCGTCGAGTTCGACGCAACTCAGCGAAGACTTGCCTCGATCCCGGACCCACAACTGGTCGTTGCCGCGGAACCCCAACGGGGAGGTCATCCACTGGTCGCCCGGACCGTTCGGCCCCCGCCCGACGACGGCCCCGTTGGTGGCGTCGTGGACGAGCAGGTGGCCGGCCGCGTCGTAGGCCCCGGCGACCTTGCGGCCGTCGGGCGACAGCGACCAGTGCGGGGTACTGTGCCTGCCGGCCCAGTCGATCGTCGCCAACCGCCGGCCACTCGGTACGTCCCACGTCTGGGCGGCGTGCTCGCCCGCGCTCAGCAACCGCGAGCCGTCGGCCGACACGTGCAGCCGGACGACCGGGTCGGCGGGGTGGCGGTCCAACTCGGGGTGCCGGGACGCGCCAGTCGCCGCGTCGAACAGCCGCACGGCGTGGCCGCAAGCCACGGCCAGCGTCGTGCCGTCGGCCGACGCGGTGAGGGGGCCGTCGCTCCAGCCGCACGGCACGACGAGGTCGGGGACAATCTCTAACGTCCGGAGGTCCAGGGCGTGGAGCTGGCCTCGGTTGTCCTTCAGCCAGACGAGTCCGCCGGCCACGGCCCGCGGGGCGAGGCCGGTGAGTTGGACGCCGCGGTTGTGCTTCTGGCCGGTCGCCCGGCCGGTGTCGGGGTCGAGGGCGACCTGCCCGTCGTACCAGAGGGTGACGAGGCGGTTGGCCGTGTGCCACACCATCGTGACGATGCTGCGGCCCTCCGCGCCGGCGGGGATGCCCCGCATCGGGAGGCTGCCGTCGAGCGGCCCGACGTAGACCGACCGGGCACCGTCACAGGCGGCGATCCAGGTGCCGTCCGGCGAGAAGCCGGTGACCTTCAGCCCGTTCGGCCCCGGCTCCGGCGGGTTGATACGCCGCAGTGGCCGGCCGGTGTCGAAGTCCCAGACCGTGATCCCGCCGCTGTCGTACCCGACGACGGCCTTGCCGTCCGGGGTGATCGTCAGCCCCGGCAAGTAATACGCCGACTCGGCCCCCCACGGCCACCGGGAGACGGCCCCGGTCGTCGTGTCGAGCACCCCCGGCTCGCTCCACTTGTGGCTCGGGTTGTTGACCTGACGCGACTGGTGCCGGACGACCAGCAGCCGCCGGCCGTCCGGGGCGAACCCGACGACGGTGAGGTGGGTCGTGAACTCGACCTCGACCCGCAGTTCGCGGACGAGTCGCGCCGTCGCCACGTCCCAGAGCCGCACGACCGGTTCCGTCGCGGTCGCGGTCGCGAGCAGGGTGCCGTTCGCGGTCAGGGCGAGAGACGTGACGGCAGCCGGGTGCCGCAGGCGGGCGTTGCCGAAGCGACTGAGGCAGCCGGCGGGTAACGGTTCCGGCACCGCCTCGACGGGTCCCGGGGCCGACGGCACGAGCGGCCCCGGCCGGGGCGCGCAACTCAGCCCGACGGTCAGCGCGAGGAGTGCAATCCCGAGCGTCCGCGTCATGTCGTTCGCTCCGTCGGTGGTGCCGGCCATTGCCATGATCGTACCCCTTTGCCGGCCGTCGTGCTGGGACGACCTGACAAATTGCAATCCGGCCGGACTCGATCGACATCCACGCCGGCACGTTACTTCGCCTGGTTCGGCGGCGGGGGGTTCGGCAGCGTTGTCAGCAACTGCTTGTAGTCGGCCCGGCCGCGGAGGGCGTCGAGGTCGGCGTCTTGGTCCATGTGGGCGCGGTCCTTGTAGCCCGCCGCGACGGCCCGGCGGAGTAACTCGACGGCTCGGGCGGCGTACTCGTCCCGCTGGCCCGGCAGCTTGTCGCAGGCCACGGCGTAGACGCAGGCTAAATCGTAGACTTCCCCGTAGTTCAAGTCGGTCTTCGGGGCGAGGTCCGCGGCCGCGGCGACTGCCCCCGCCGGGTCGTCCCGCAACTGCTTGACGGCGCGGGCGACCAAGAGTTTGTTCGACAACGGGTGCTTGAGGAGGAGTTGCCGGAAGGCGGGGTGAGTCCGGAGCGCGGCGAACATGTCGTGGTGGATCGCTTTACTCAGGCGCTCGGACGCCGGCACTTCGGCGAGCAGGGCGACGGCGTCGTCGGCGTAACGAGTGGCCGTCGCCTCACGTTCCGGTGCGGTCCCGGCGGCTTCGGACTGGACGAGTTTGACGCACCGGGCCAGGTACGCGGCCGGGAGGTGTGCGTCGGGATCGGCCCAGTGGTTCGGAAGTCCCTTCATGATCGCGTCCCACTCCTTGGCGGCACCGGCCAGCGACGGGTGGTTCTTCTCGACGGACAGGACTTTGCAGCGGACCCGCAATTCGGCCTTCCGCGTGTACTTGTAAATGCCGGCGGTGTTCGGCCCCATTTCTCCGACCGCGCGGTCGAGGAGTTGACTCGCGGCACGCCGATCGCCGGATTGAATGAAGGCAAAATCGGCTTGCCGGATCAGACACGACGCCAAATCTTGTCGGAACTGGTACCGCGCGAAATCGTCGAACACGGATTCGTCGGGGGGCCGACTCGACAAATTTCGGTAGATCGTTTCCTCGGCTTGCAGGGCTTCGTTGACGGCTTTGATGTCGGCCGGGTTGGTCAGTTTTGTTTGCTGGAACAAGAAGTCACCCACGGCCTGGAAAGATTTCGCCATGAGCTTGTGGTCCTGGGTCGTCAGATCGGTTCCGAGCGAGCGGCGGACTTCGATGCTCTCCCGGATGGTCCCGAGTGTCCGCCGGCGGATCGCAAGGGGACTGTTGAGTCGCGCGGCCGTACCGAAGTACACCCCACCGTTCACTGCCGCGGGCGGTAGGAAGTCCTGGTCGCCACTTTCACCGCCCGGGTGATTGTTCAAAGTGCTGAGTTTGTATAGGCAGTCGGCGAGCTGGCGGCGGAGGGGCACGGACTCGGGTTCCTCCGCGAGCAGTTTTCGGGTCAGTGCGGCCGAAGTTCGGTACTCGGCCGCCCCGTCCGACCCGGTGCCCATGCCCATGCCCTTGCCTTCTGAAAGGATGTCGGCCAAGAGGCGGTTGCACTCGGCGTCCAACAGCACCTGGTCGCGCCCCGGGGGCATCGCGGTCAACGATTCCTTGATGAGGGCGTGCAGCCGGTCCGTGGACTCCGCGCCCTGCTTGAGCTGGGATTCGTAGTCGGTGGTGGTCGTCCTCGTCTGGCTCGCGCTGTGCCGCAGCCAGCCGACCAACCCGGTGCGGGTGGCGACGGCGGCACGGTCCGCACTCGTCAACGCCTGCTGGGTGCGCGACTGTTCACTGGTCACCTGGGCCAAGGCCGCCTAGGCCTTCGCCTCTTCGACCCGGAGGTCGGCCAGGGCCTTGGCCGTCGCGCGCTCTTGTTCTTCGACGCGGGTCAGCGCGGCGTCCGCCCGTCGCCACTGGACGAGGGCCGCCGCGCCGCCCGCCAGCACGGCGGCGAACACCAGGCCCGCCAGGCCGGCGGCGACCCGCACCCGCTTCCGCCGTTCGGCCGCCCTGACCTCGCCCGCGTGCTTGTCGCGTTCGGCCTGCCTCGCCCGGTCGTCGGCCGCGCGGCGCAAGTCGGCGACGGCCGTCGCCACCTCGTCGGCCGTCGCCGGGCGGTCGGCCGGCTCGAAGGCCAGGCACCGCTTGCACAGCGCGACGACGCCCGGTTCGGCAGGGCAGGCGTCCAGGCGGGCGAAGGCGTCTTCGGTCTTGCCGCGGACGGCGTTGAGGCGGACGCTCTCGCCGTTCCCCCCGGCGAACGGCGGCTTGCCGGTGAGCAGGACGCACAGGATCGCGCCGAGGCCGAACACGTCCGACCGGGCATCGACCTTGTCCGACTCGCCGGCGGCCTGCTCGGGCGGCATGAACGCCGGCGTGCCCAAGACGCTGCCGTGCTGCGTGCGCGCGCTGTCGCTGTCCCGGGCCGTCTTGATCTCGGTGGCCACGCCGAGGGTCGCTTCGGGGTCGGACTCTGGTCGCTGACGCTCCCGACTCGCCAAGACTTTCGCCAGGCCCCAGTCCATCACCTGCACTTCGCCGAACGCGCCCACCATGACGTTCTGCGGCTTCAAGTCGCGGTGGATCACCCCGTGGGCGTGCGCGTACCCGACCGCCTGACTGACGGCCGCGAACACGGCCAGGGCGTCCATCGGGGTGCCGGCCTTCAGCAAGGCTTCGAGGGTGTCGCCCTTGATGAGTTTCATCGCCAGGAACGGCCGGCCGTCGGGCAGTTCGCCGACCCGGTAGACGGCCGGAATGCCGGGGTGCTGGAGCTGGCCGGTGATTTGCGCCTCGTCGATGAACCGTGTCGCCGTGCCGGACCCCGCGGCGTACCGGTCGGCCAAGACCTTGACGGCCACCTCGCGGTTCAGGGCCACGTCCCGGGCGCGGTAGACCACCCCCATGCCGCCGCGGCCGACCTCGTCGAGCAACTCGTACCCGGCCGGCGCGACCGGGGCTGCCCCCGTCGCGGTCGAAGTGTCGGCACCGCCGGTCCGGCTCAAGGTTTCATCGATCATGAGTCGATTGTCCCCGCCGCGGCCGCGGCTGTCAATCGGCGCGGCCGGCGATTTCGGCGCTGGCGAGGTGGTGCCGGAGGCGGACGATGAGGCCGTGGGTCATGGCGTCCTGGCCGGCGGCGGCCCGGGTTTCGAGGTAGGCCACCAGGTCGGCGGCGACGACGGCTTCGCCGCGACCGAGGTGGTAGACGGCGAAGCTCTCGGCGCAGACGCCCCGGCCGCCCGTGCCGCAGAACTTGCCGTACAGCCGCCGGCCCTTGTCCGCCAACATGGCCCGCCGCTCGGGCGCGAGTCCGCTACCGTCCGTCGCCATCGCACACTCCCCACGGCGGTCACGCGGCCCGGTCCAACACGTCGACCCGGGTCGTCTCGGCGACGGCGGCGACCTCCCCGATCATCCCCTCGCCGACGCCCAGGTCGCGCAGCGCCCGGCCCAGGTCTTCGAGCACGGCGTCGAAGTGGGCGTCGTTCAGGCCCAGGTCGCGGACGAGGTGCTGGTGGGCCTTGCGCATCGCCCGGCCCGGGTAACTCGGCATCCCCCCGAAGGCGTACTTCAGGAACAGTTTCTGGTGCAGCGTCTGCCCGGCCATATCGACGCCGTCGAAGAAGTGCCGGATGCGGTCGTCCGCCAAAACGATCTCGTAAAACCGCACCACCGCGGCGTCGACGGCCGCGTCGCCCCCGATGCGCTCGAAAAGACTACTCGCCATTGTTTCACTCCGTTCGCGGAACAATCGACCCGCCGCCGCCGAACGAGGTCCGGCCGGTGGCGTCCTCAGCGTAGCCGGCCGGACCCCGGGACGCAACGCCCGAACGCCCGGCCGAAGGGATTGGCATTGAGATCGTGCAACCGGCCCAGTCTGCCCATTTTCAGGCGCAATCGCACCGGCTGGTCCATTATCGAGTTGAAAGTGTGAGGGGATTTCGTCAGTTAGTGAGAATGCCCAGATTGCGCCGACTGGCGAAAACGCCGGAAGGACCGGAGAAATCCTCAGCCCCCCAACCCACCGGGCCGATAAACTAGGTGCAAGTCAGTCGGACCGTGGTGCAAAGGGGGTGTCGCCCATGCTGCAGATTGTGATTCCGATGGCCGGTCGCGGGAGCCGCTTCGCCCAACAGGGCTACCCGCTGCCGAAGCCGCTCATCCCCGTCCACGGGGTGCCGATGACGCAACTCGTGATCGAAAACCTGCGGCCGGCCCGGCCGCACCGGTTCACGTTCATCTGCCAGCAGGCCCACCTGGACGAGTTCGGGCTGGACGCCCGCCTGCGGGATTGGGCACCCGGGTGCGAAGTCCTCGGCATCGACCGCGTGACCGAAGGGGCGGCGTGTACCGTGCTTCTGGCGAAGGCGATGATCGACAGCGGCGACGCGCTGATGATCGCCAACTGCGACCAGTACGTCGATGTCGCCATCGACGACTACCTCGCCGACATGGACCGCCGGGACCTGGACGGATTAATCATGACGATGAAGGCGAACGATCCGAAGTGGTCCTTCGTCGGATTCGATGAGGCCGGCCGCGTGACGACCGTCGTCGAGAAGCGGGTCATCTCGGACGAGGCCACGGTCGGCATCTACAACTACCGGCACGGCCGGGACTTCGTGGCGGCCGCGGAAGCAATGATCGCCCGCGACCTGCGGGTGAACAACGAGTTCTACGTCGCCCCGGCCTACAACCTGCTTCTGGAGCAGGGGCAGACGCTCGGCGTCCACTCGATCGGGTCCGAGGGCGCGGGCATGTACGGCCTGGGCGTCCCGGAAGACCTGGTCAAGTTCGAGGCCCTCGAATTGTCCCGGCGGGCGGCCCGGGCGGCCCGCTCCCGGCCGGGGGTCGCGGCGTAATGATCGTCCTGAGCCACCGCGGCTACTGGAAAACCGTCGCCGAGAAGAACACGGAGGTCGCCTTCCGCCGCTCGTTCGACCTGGGCTTCGGCACCGAGACGGACGTCCGCGACCGGGCCGGCGAGTTGGTCGTCTCCCACGACCCGCCGACGGGCGGGGAGATGAGCTTCGAGGCGTTTCTGGACCTGCTGGGCGACCGGGACTTGCCGCTGGCCTTGAACATCAAGGCCGACGGGTTGGCCCGGGCCGTGCGGGCGGCGATGGCGGGCCGGCCGCTGACGAAGTGGTTCGTCTTCGACATGTCGGTGCCGGACACCCTGCACCAACTCGCCGCGGGCAACCCGGTGTTCGCGCGGCAGAGCGAGTACGAGCCGGGCCCGGCTCTGGTGGACAGGGCGGCGGGCGTCTGGCTCGACGGGTTCACCGGCGAGTGGTGGACGCCCGAGACGGTGGCCGGCTGGACCCGGCAGGGGAAGACGGTCTGTGTCGTCTCCCCGGAGTTGCACGGCAGAGAGTACCGGTCCGCCTGGGAGACCTTGCACCGGGCTTCAATCCCGCACCCCGATCGCGTGCTGTTGTGCACGGACCGACCGGCGGAAGCGGCCGACTGTTTCGGAGGCAGACCATGATTCGCGCCGTGATCTTCGACATGGACGGCGTCCTCATCGACGCCCGGGAGTGGCACTTCAACGCCCTCAACCAGTCGCTCGCGCTGTTCGGGTACGCGATCAGTCTCGAGGACCACCTGACGGCGTACGACGGCCTGCCGACCAAGAAGAAGCTCGAGATGCTGACCGTCCGGCAGGGCCTGCCCCGGCGGCTGCACCACTTCCTCAACGAGATGAAGCAGCAGTACACGATGGACATCGTGTACCAGAGTTGCAAGCCGAGCTTCCAGCACGAGTACGCCCTGGCCGAACTCAAGCGGCTCGGGTTCCGGCTGGGCGTGGCGTCGAACTCCATCCGCCAGACGGTGGAAGTCATGATGGAGCGGGCCCACCTGACCCGGCACCTCGACCTGATGCTCAGCAACCAGGACGTGAAGGACCCGAAGCCCAGCCCGGAAATCTACACGGCCGCGATCCGGCACTTCGGCCTGAAGCCGTCCGAGTGCGTGATCGTCGAGGACAACGAGAACGGCATTCGCGCCGCCAAGGCGTCCGGGGCGCACGTGCTGATCGTCCGGGACGTTCACGACGTGAACCTCGAAAACATTCTCGGCCGCGTCCGCGAGGCCAACGCCGGGCAACGGAGTGTCGCATGAACGTGCTCGTCATTGACCCGACCGGCGACCGCACCGCCGAGGACGTGTTCGCCCACGTCCGCCGGCTCCTCCAGGCCGACCGCGTCGGGCTGGCCCGGACCGACGACTCGGGGTGCCCGTCCATCGCCTTCGACTCCGGCGAGGGCGTGTTCCCGGCCGTCGCCCCCGAGGGCCTGTTGCCGCTCGTCATGCTCACGTGCGACCACTTCGACTGGGACGCGGAACTCCTGGTCCTGATGGACGACTCGCCGACGTGGCGCGGCCACATCGACCGGATGCTCGACCAGCAGAAGGACGAGCTGGACGCCTTCTATTCGTTCGGCACCGAGTGCCCCGTCGCCCCGGACGGCCCGCGGCTGGCCCCGCTCATCGACATCTCGGGCGTGACCGTGCCGGCGCTCGTCTGGTTCCGCGAGGCGAGCCGGTTCTACAGCCTGACGCAGAAGGCCATCCGCAAGGACGCCCGCGTGGGCGGCGAGTTCACCTTCGGCAGCATGGTCCGCGAGTTGTACCTGAGCCACGCCAACGTGGCCTACCAGTGCAGCGACCGCCGGCCCCTCCGCGCACTCACCCGCGTCCTCGACCCCGTCCTCGACTGACCTTTTGGAATTCAAGATTGAAGATTGCCGATTGAAGAATGTCGGATCCGATGCCCGAGCTTCACGACGCAACTGCCCCTGGTCCGAGGTCGATCGAAGGGCGTCAGCAATCTTCAATCTTCAATCTTCAATCGTTTTGGGGTCGCCCGTGCAGGTTCACAAGCTCGACGACATGGTCAAGGGGTGGTTCGTCGGGCACTTCACGCCGACGGCGTTGACGACCCCGGCGTTCGAGGTCGGCGTCAAGTTCTACAAGGCCGGCGAGACCGAGGCGGCGCACCACCACAAGATCGCCACCGAGTTGACGGTGGTCGTGTCGGGCCGCGTCGTGATGTTCGGCCGCGAGTTCGGGCCGGGCGACATCGTCACCGTCGAGCCGGGCGAATCGACCGCCTTCCGCGCGCTCGAAGACTCGGCGACGGTCGTCGTCAAGACGCCCAGCCTGCCCGCCGACAAGTACGCCGACTGACCCTAGCCCGCGACGATCTCGTGGAGCACCCGGGCCGGCAGGTCGTCGGTCCGGAAGAAGGCCCGGGCCGCGGCTTCAAACGTCGCGTGGTCGAAGGCCGCGTCCCCGGCCAGTTGCCGCACGACCTCGTCGTCGGCCGCCGGGTCGTCCGTCAGCACCCGGGACCCGGCCACGACCAGATCGCTCATCGGCCGGGCGTCGCGGGTGACGACCGGACAGCCCCGCAACTGCGCCTCGATCAGCGGCAGGCCCAGGCCCTCGTTCAGGGACGGGAAGAGCAACAGGCGGCCTTCCCGGAAGAGCCGCTCGGTGGTCCGGCCGGTGGCCCGCGGGTACCACTCCAGACTCAGCCGGGACGGCAGCCCCCGGAAGAACGCCTTGAGCTGGTCCGGGGAGCACCGCACCGCCCCGTACATCGTCACGCGATCGACCCGCCGGCCGGCCGCGGCGATCAGCCGGGGCATCCGTTCGAGGCCCTTGCGGCGGTCCAGCGGGGACGCCAGGACGACCGCCCCGGTCCGCGGCGGGGCCGCCCCGGTCGGGGTGGCGAGGCAGTCCGTGGGAACCATCGGGGGCAAAAACCCGACCCGCTCGGGCGGGAAGTGAAGGAGCCGGGTCAGGTCGTCCGTCACGGACTCGCTGATGGCCAGGGTCCGGTCGCAGTGGTCGCGGAAGTACCGGAACCCGGCGAGGTGCTGGGCGGCGAACTCGTACGGCTTCTCGGCCTCGGTGAGGACGTACCGGTTCGGGATCGCGTCGTACACGAGGCCGACCTGCCTTTTGACGGGCAGGCGGTCCGCGAACTCGACGAGCCACGGGTTGCCCAGGACCAGGATGTCGAAGCCGGCCGACGCCAAACAGGAGCCGATGTGCGAGGTCCAGAGCGCCGGTTGCCGGTCGGCCTGGTGGCCG
>JANYHV010000061.1 GCA_025362195.1 Fimbriiglobus sp.
TAGGCTTCGACCGGTCCCCCGGGCAGGGTGTCGTCATGCGTGTCCTGATTGCGTTGGTGTTCCTCGCGGCTCCTCTCTCCGCTTCCCGTGCGGCCGACGACCCGATCAAGCCCGACCCGCTGGTCGGCTTCTGGCTCGGCACGCTCAAGGTCGGGGCGATCAAACTGAGGCTCGCGTTCGCGGTGACTCGGACCGACGGCGTGCTCGGGGCCAAGCTCGACAGCTTAGACCAGGGGGCCAAAAACCTGCCGTTCGCCGACGTGGACAACAAGGACGGCCGGGTGACCATCGCCAACAACGCCATCGGCATCACCTTCACGGCGAAACTGTCCGCGGACGGTAACACCCTGACCGGGGACTGGGAGCAGGGAAAGCAGAATTTGCCACTTACGATGGTGCGCGTGGACAAGATGCCGACCAACAACCGGCCGCAGACGCCCAAGCCGCCGTTCCCCTACGCCGTCGAAGACGTGAAATTCGAGAACGCGACGGCGAAAGTCACGCTCGCCGGCACCCTCACGATGCCCAAAGGGGGCGGGCCGTTTCCGGCCGTCGTGTTGGTGACCGGGTCCGGCCCGCAAGACCGCGACGAAACCCTGTTCGGCCACATGCCGTTCCTCGTCCTCGCCGACCACTTGACCCGCCAGGGCATCGCGGTCTTGCGCTACGACGACCGCGGCGTCGGCAAATCGACTGGCAAGTTCAAGGGCGCGACGACCCAGGACTTCGCCGCGGACGCGGCCGCGGCGGTGGCCTACCTGCACGCCCGAAAAGAGATCGACCCGAAGCGCGTGGGTATCGTCGGGCACAGTGAGGGCGGAGTCGTCGCGCCGATCGTCGCGGCCGACCACCCGGAGCGAGTCGCCTTCATCGTGCTCCTGTCCGGGACCGGGCTGCCGGGGCACGTCGTCCTCGACCGGCAGCGGGCGGACGTGATGGCCGCGTCCGGGGCGTCGGCCGAAACAGTCGGGCTGTACAAGCAGCTATACGCGGCGCTGAACCCGATCCTGATCGGGCCGGGGACGCCCGAGGAGCGCCGGGCGATCGTGGTCGCGGCGGCGAAGGCCGAGGTCGCCAAGTTCACCGACGCGCAGCGGAAGGAACTGGGGTTCGACAAGCCCGAAGTCTGCGACGAGTTCGGCAAACTGACGACCGACCCGTGGACGGACGCCTTCCTCCGCTACGACCCGGCGACGGCCTTGAAGCGCGTCAAGTGCCCGGTCCTGGCCCTGAACGGCACGCTCGACCTCCAGGTCAGCGCCGAGGCGAACCTGCCGGCCATCGAAGCGGCGTTGAAGGCGGGGCACAACCCGCCCGCGAAGTTCGTCGCGTTGAAGGGGTTGAACCACCTGTTCCAACCGGCCAAGACCGGCGGCATCGACGAATACGGGTCGATCGAAACGACGTTCGACGAGGCCGCCATGACGGTCGTCTCCGACTGGATTCTGCAAGTGAGGCCGCGATGATCGAGGTCGAAGGGTTGACGAAGTTCTTCACCGGCCCGGACGGGTCCGACGTCCCGGCCGTGGAGGACGTGAACTTTACCGTCAACCCCGGCGAAGTGTTCGGCCTGCTCGGCCCGAACGGCGCGGGCAAGACGACGACCCTGCGGATGCTCTGCACCGTGCTGAAACCGAGCCTCGGGTTCGCCACGGTCGCCGGGCACGACATCGTCCGCGAAGCCGGGCGGGTCCGCCAGTCGATCGGCTTCCTGTCGGCCAACACCGGCATCTACGACCGCATGACCCCGTGGGAAATGGTCGCGTACTACGGCAAACTCTACGGCCTCCGCGGCGACGCCCTGACCGCCCGGCTCGAACTCCTCTTCGCCAGCCTGCAGATGAACGACTTCCGCGACGTGCCCGGTGGCCGACTGAGCACCGGGATGCGGCAGAAGGTTTCGATCGCGCGGGCCCTCGTCCACGACCCCGCCGTGCTGATCTTCGACGAGCCGACCGCCGGCCTCGACGTCCTCGTGCAGCGCGCGGTGCTGCAGAGCATCCTGGCCTTGCGCGAGCAGGGCAAAACGATCCTGTTCTCGACGCACATCATGCGCGAAGTCGAGAAGCTGTGCGACCGCGTGGCGATCATGGCCAAGGGCAAAATCGTCGCCACCGGCACGCTCCCCGAGCTACGCGACCGCTACGGCGAAGAGGATGTCGAGGAGCTATTCTTCCAGCTAGTAACGTGAGCCGGTTGTCTCTGTCAGACGGTGCGGGTAGACTACAGTCATGATCCTCATCCGCTTCCCAAGTGTCGAGTCGAAGCGTTCGGCACTGAGTCGGCTCGCCGGTCGTTTCGGCTTCAAGAGTTGGGCCAACGGCGACATGCTCGTGCCGGAGGACGCACTAGCGTTCCTTGCGTTGGAAGGCATTGCGTTTACGGTTGAAGGGCCATCCGTCGAACTAAATATTGTTGCCGTAGTGCCCTGAGAACGACTTTTTCGCCTACGCGCACAAATCTGGAGGTCCGGCATGTCGATCGTCGCCTTGGAAGTGATCGCCGCCTTCGACGCTCTGCCAGAAGCAGAGCGGAATGCAGTTGCCGCAGAATTGCTCTCCCGCTACCCGGCCGGCGAAGGGGAGTTCTTTGATGATTCCATGATTGGGTTGGCCGACGAGGTCTTTCTGATGTTGGACGCCGCGGAGGCCGAAGATGCCGCCACTTCCGGTTGACTGCGGGGAAGTGTGGCTCACCGACCTCGGGATGGCGGCCAAGAACCGGCCGTGCTTGGTGCTGAGCGTGGCCCTCGGACCCGACGATCGAGTCTTGTACGCACTCGTCCCCCATACTACGGCTTTGCAGGGATCTCGTTACGAAGTCGATGTGCCGACCTCGTTCCTGAAGCCAGGGGCTTTTAACGTTCAGGGTTTAGCCGCCGCACCCCGGCCGCGCCTCATCCGCCGGTTAGGTTTGCTCAGCCCCGTCGAAATGGCTCAGGTCGAGTCGGCAGTCCGAGTGTGGCTCGGGCTGTAACGCTTCCGAACAGAAATCTCGTCCGTCTAGACAGGTCATACGCTCCGTTCGCACGTTACCCCACCCTTCACTTTTGCGGTTTGAACCTCGTAGCGGACGGCGGGTCGAGTTCCTAGAATAAGCCCACCACCCGCCCCCGATTGCCTCCCCGGACTACTATGAGCCAAGCCATCAACCCCAAGGGTGCCCGCAAGTACGTCGCCGGGACCCGCGCGGCCGACTGGGCGGGGGATTACCTCGGCTCGACCCTCGGCAACAAGGTCCTCGTCGCGGTGACCGGGCTGAGCCTGGCGGCGTTCGTCATCGGCCACCTGGCCGGCAACTTGAAGATGTTCAGCGGCCGCGAGTCGATCAACGCCTACGCGTACTTCCTCAAGCACGACCTGGGCGTGCTGATTTGGGTCGCCCGGGCCGGCCTCCTCGGGGCGTTTGCGACGCACGTCGCGCTGACGATTCGGCTGAAGCTAAAGACCCGGGCGGCCCGGCCGATCGGCTACGCCACCCAGAAGAGCGCCCAGGCGTCGGTGCAGTCGAAGTTCATGCTGAGTACCGGCCTTGTGATCCTCGCGTTCACGATCTTTCACCTGGCCCACTACACCTTTTGCGTCATCCACCCCGTCGAGGTCAACGGCGTCCTGGTCGATTACTCGCAATTGACGCACAAGGGCAAGCACGACGTTTACTCGATGGTCGTCTACGGCTTCTCGACCCCCTGGATCTCGGCGATTTACGTCGCCACACAAGTCATCCTGTTCCTGCACCTGACCCACGGCCTGACGAGTAGCTTGCACACGCTCGGGCTGCTGGGTCGGCGCTTCACGCCGGTGGCCCGCCTCGCCGCATACGGGTTCGCCGGGCTGGTGCTGGCCGGGAACTTGACCATCGTGTTCGCCGTCTGGGGCGGCTGGCTGACCCTGCCGTCGGACGTGACCGCACTCTAAAACATTCCGCCGGGGCGACCCGGTTTGCTCGATACGAGGACTGCCGCCGTGAAGCTCGAATCGAAGGTCCCCACCGGGTCGCTGCCCGACAAGTGGACCGAGTACAAGAAGCACCAGAAGCTCGTCAACCCCGCGAACAAGCGGAAGTACAGCGTCATCGTCGTCGGTACCGGGCTGGCCGGGTCGTCGGCGGCCGCGACCCTCGCCGAACTCGGCTACGAGGTGCGGGCCTTCTGCTTCCAGGACTCGCCGCGGCGGGCGCACTCGATCGCGGCACAAGGTGGCATCAACGCCGCGAAGAACTACCAGAACGACGGCGACAGCGTCTGGCGGCTCTTCTACGACACCATCAAGGGCGGCGACTTCCGCGCCCGCGAGGCCAACGTCCACCGCCTCGCGGAGGTGTCGGTCAGCATCATCGACCAGTGCGCCGCGCAGGGCGTGCCGTTCGCCCGCGAGTACGGCGGCCTGCTCGACAACCGCAGCTTCGGCGGCGCGCAAGTGTCGCGCACCTTCTACTGCCGCGGCCAGACAGGCCAACAACTGCTGCTCGGGGCGTACCAGGCGCTGTCGCGGCAAATTAGCTACGGCGCGGTCAAGATGTTCTCGCGCACGGAAATGCTCGACCTCGTCGTGATCGACGGCAAGGCCCGCGGCATCGTCACGCGGAACCTCGAGACCGGCAAGGTCGAGTCGCACTCGGCGGACGCCGTCGTCCTCGCCACCGGCGGGTACTCGAACGCCTTCTACCTCAGCACCAACGCCGTCGGGTGCAACGTCACGGCGACCTACCGCGCCCACAAGCGCGGGGCGTTGTTCGCCAACCCGTGCTACACGCAGATTCACCCGACCTGCATCCCGGTGTCGGGCGACCACCAGTCGAAGCTGACGTTGATGAGCGAGAGCCTGCGCAACGACGGCCGCGTCTGGGTGCCGAAGAACCCCGCCGACATCGGCAAGCACCCGACGCAGGTGCCGGACGCCGAGCGCGACTACTTCCTCGAACGGCTCTACCCGAGCTACGGCAACCTCGCGCCGCGCGACGTGTCGAGTCGCGGGGCCAAGCGCGTCTGCGACGAGGGCCGGGGCGTCGGGGCCGGCGGCCGGGGCGTGTACCTGGACTTTGCCGAGGCGATCAAGCGCAAGACCAAGCCCAAAGTCGAGGCCCTGTACGGCAACCTCTTCGACATGTACCAGCGCATCACCGGCGAGAACGGCTACGACCAGCCGATGCGCATCTACCCCGCCTTGCACTACACGATGGGCGGCCTCTGGGTCGATTACGAGTTGATGTCCAACGTCGAAGGTTTGTTCGTCGTCGGCGAGGCCAACTTCTCCGATCACGGGGCCAACCGCCTCGGGGCGTCCGCACTGATGCAGGGTTTGGCCGACGGATACTTCGTGTTGCCGTACACGTTAACCCGGTACTTCGCCGACGTGAAGACCGACCGCAAGCCGGTCGATCACCCCGAGTTCAAACGGCACGAGGAGGAAGTCCTCACCGGCGTCAAGAAGCTCTTGTCGATCAAGGGCAAGAAGACGACGACCGAGTTCCACCGCGAAGCCGGCAAGCTGATTTGGGACAACGTCGGCATGTCGCGCACGAAGCAGTCGTGCGAGCAGACTGTCGCGCGGATGAAGGAGTTGCGGGCCGAGTTTTGGGAGAACGTCAACGTCCCCGGCTCGCACGACAACCTGAACCAGGCCCTCGAACGGGCCGGCCGCGTCGCGGACTTCCTGGAGTTCGGCGAACTCCTGGCCCTCGACGCGCTGACCCGCGAGGAGTCGTGCGGCGGGCACTTCCGCGAGGAGTACCAGTACCCGGACGGCGAGGCCAAGCGGGACGACGAGCACTTCATCCACGCCGCCGCCTGGGAGTACCAGGGCGGGGACAAGACGCCGCTCCGCCACCAGGAGCCGATGAACTACGAGACGGTGAAGCCGAGCGTGCGGAGCTACAAGTGACGGTGTAGAATGGGATTCCCCCACGGAGGTGGACTCATGAGCGCGATCCTCGACCGGGCCAAGAAGTACAGCGCGGAAATCCAGAAGCGTAGCCGTGCACAGCAACTGGCGTGGTTCGGCGAGCAGTTGGAGATCGCGCCGGTACCTCTCCTCCGCCTCGTCGGTTTCAAGCCGAAGACGCTCAGGGAGAAGCTCGCCACGGGCGTGACGGTCGCGGAGTTGGCAGAGACGAAGCCGGACGGCACCCTGTGGGTGACGGAGATCTTCCGCGAGTTGGTCCACCGGAACGGGTACGACATCGCCCGCTTGGCCAAAACGTTGCGCGAGCCGCCATCCGAAGCGGCCCCGATCACGCCAGCGACCGATAAATCCAAGGGGAAGCCCTACCGGGCCTCCAATGGCCTCCTCTCGCTCCTCGTCCGCAAAGTGGGAGCCGGCGGCCCCCAAGTCTACGACGACTTGACCGAGTACCTGCGGTTGTCAAAGGCCGCCAGCGGGAAGAGAATCAAAGGTCGGCGGTTGCGCCGGAAGTCCACGCCCGCCGCCGCCAATACATCGTCCCACTAGCACGCGACATCGCCCATGTGGCACTCACTCCCCGCAAACACTCCTCTGTACCGAGCGAGTCGCGCCGAAGATTCCTGGGAAAGCGTGCTGCGCGGGAACGGTGCGTTTTACACCTCCGGCGGGCGGTACAACGTCGCCGGTCAGGCGACCGTGTACGCCAGCCCGGACCCCCTCGTAGCGCTGTGCGAGTTCGCGTGGCACGCCATCGGAACAGTTACTCGCACGTTGTCGGGAGCCGACAAGCGCACGGCTCCCCTCACAACGACCGGTCAACTCTGGCAGTTCTCGTTCGGCAAAGAATTGATTCTGGCCGATGTGACTCATCCGCGTGCCGGACACGAAATCGGGTTCGCTTCACACGTTCCGTGGAACCCCCACTCGGTGAGTTACCCGGCTTGCCAAGAGTTTGCCAACGCTCTGCGGATACATCGGGTGCGTCGGCCAGAAGGTTTGCTCGCCCCATCCGTTCGGACGCCCAGTGTCGGCGACTATCGGCCACAACAGGTCGTGTTGTTCGTCCTCAACGCCCCGGATGTCGTTCCGGAATCGCTCGAGCAACGAGGGAACTTGTTGAACCGGTGGAGTGTGGAATACGAGTTTCTCTCGGCGGATACGGATTCGCCCGCCAATGTCAGCGACTTGCACGTGGCGTGGTCGCGCCCGAGAGTGCGACTCGGTGAGAACGCGAAAGCGGTGCCGAAGTACGTCCCACGACCAAAGGCCAAGCCATTCGCATCCAACAAATGGCATGCCCTCGACATCCAATATTCTCCCTATTAAACGCAGGCGATCCCAATGAAATTCACCATCAAAGTCTGGCGTCAGAAGAACCGCACCGACGCCGGCCGGATGGCCGAGTACGCCGTCGATGGCATCACCCCGGACATGTCGTTCCTGGAGATGATGGACCAGCTCAACGAGCAGCTCATCAAGGCCGGCGAGGAGCCGGTGGCGTTCGACCACGACTGCCGCGAGGGCATCTGCGGCAGTTGCAACATGATGATCAACGGCCAGGCGCACGGCCCCGAGCGCGGGGCCACCACCTGCCAGGTTCACATGCGGAGCTTCCGCGACGGCGACCGCCTCGTCGTCGAGCCGTGGCGGGCGGCGGCGTTCCCCGTCATCCGCGACCTGGTCGTGGACCGGTCGGCGTTCGACCGCGTCATCCAGAGCGGCGGGTTCGTCGGGGTGAACACCGGCGGCACCCCGGACGGCAACGCCGTCCCGATCCCCAAAGTGGACCAGGACCGGGCGATGGACGCGGCCCAGTGCATCGGCTGCGGGGCGTGCGTGGCCGCCTGCCCGAACGCCTCCGCGATGCTCTTCCTGAGCGCGAAGGTCGGCCACCTGGGGGCGCTGCCGCAAGGCCAACCCGAGCGGAAAGCGCGGGTCAAGACGATGGTGGCGGCGCACGACCGCGAGGGGTTCGGCCACTGCACCAACATCGGCGAGTGCGAGGCCGCCTGCCCGAAGGAGATCAGCACCGAGTTCATCATGCAACTGAACCGCGACTATATCACCTCGGCGCTGTCGGCGGTGGTGAGGGGGTGAGGAGCGGTCCACATGCCGGACGCAACGAATCGCCTAAGTTCTCAAGTGTCTTCACGCCGGAGGCGTGGCGGATTGTAGCCAGGGGTGAGTGAGCGGAGCGAGCGACACCCCTGGAACGCTGGCGAGAGGGAATGCACCCCGGAGGGGTGGCGGAACGTCCGGCATCCCTCCGGGATGCGAGGAATTTCAGGGAAACGTGGTACCAGGGGTTTCACCCCTGGCTGCAGTCCGCCACGCCTCCGGCGTGAAGAAGTCCGGAGGCCACAAACCCACGGATGATTGAAGGACTCGAAATGATCACCTTCGGAATCGTCGGTTACTACGTCCTTGCCGTCGCGATTCTCGCGGTGGTGGCGTGGTACTCCGTTCGGCAGAACGTCCGCGACGCCGACCGCAGCTACGGCGAATGGGCGGCGACCCTTGCCGCGACCCCGCCGGTTCCGCCGCTCGCGCCGTGGCACCCGTTCACCGAACTGGACGAGTGGTCCGACCTCTCCGCCGATGCGCTGCGGCCTATCGCCCCGTTGCTCCGCCGCGTCATGCAGGAATACGTCGATCACCCGTCCAAGCGGGATCGGCTGATGCGCACGCTGGGAGACGCACTCGTTGTGATCGAGTAGACCCGTCTCATGTCCGCGTTCGCCGGCCGCGTGCCCAGCGGAAGCCGAAAAGGATCGCGAGAATGGTCCACCCGAGTCCGGCGAGCATCACCCAACACGAGCCGGACGCCTGCGGCCGGTGGACCCTCTCGAATTCGATCCCGTCCTTACCCTGGCGGATGACGATGTGGAGCTTGTCGTCGCGGTGGGTGTCGAGGGGGAATTCGTCAAAGAAGGCGGCGAGTTCAAACACGCGGACGCCATCGGGTATTTTGGTCATCAGTTCCTTCGCCAGCATTTCCGCCGACGGGTACCGTTCCGCAATCGCAATTGGCACGGCGAGAAGAAGCATCCGGCTGGCGAGGTTTGGCACTTGTGCCCCAAGTGCGGTGTCGAATGGAAGGCGAACCGCGTATCCATCCCCGTAGGCATAGAAGACATAGCCTGGAATTGGCTTCTCCAGCATCACGGACGTGCGCGTCGGCACTCGCGTATGAAGTGGAGTGCTCATATCCGCCGACGCCGACCCGGACAACAGAAAGGCAACCACGACAGCAAGGACGGGTTTCACGATTCTCTCCCCTGGGACCGGTGTTGGCGGGCTACCAATTCGGTAAGAATAGGGTGTTTCCCCGTCCGGAGCAGGAACCGCCGATGTCCACACTTTCGCACGCCGACCCGGAGATCGACCGCGCCATCCTCGGCGAGCAGTCCCGCCAGCGGTTCGGCCTGGAGATGATCGCGTCCGAGAACTACACCAGCCGGGCCGTCATGGACGCTCAGGGGTCGGTGCTGACCAACAAG
>JANYHV010000067.1 GCA_025362195.1 Fimbriiglobus sp.
GAGCCGCACGCCCTGAGCGTCGGCGGGGTGACCGTCGAGGTCCACCGCAAGGCGGTGAAGAACCTGCACCTCGGCGTCTACCCGCCCGACGGCCGCGTCCGCGTCGCCGCCCCGCTCGCGATGTCCGACGACGCCGTGCGCCTGGCCGTGGTCGGCCGGCTGGCGTGGGTGAAGCGCATGCGTGCCCAGTTCGCCGCGCAGCCGCGGCAGCCGCTGCGCGAGATGGTGGCCGGCGAGAGCCACTACTTCCGCGGCCGCCGCCGCCGGCTCGCCGTGGTCCACCACGACCGCCCGCCGGCGGTGAGCCTGTGCGGCCGATCGACGATCGAGCTGCGCGTCCGCCCCGAGGCGACCGCCGCCGACGCCCGCGCCGCCCTGGCGAGGTGGCACCGCGCCGAGCTGCGCAAGCTGCTCCCGCCGCTGCTGGAGGCGTGGCAGGCCAAGTACGGCGTGGCGGTGGCGTCGTGGGGCATCGGCCGCATGAAGACCCGGTGGGGCACCTGCAACGTCGCCGCCCGCCGCGTCTGGTTCAACCTCGAGCTGGTGAAGAAGCCGCCGCGCTGCCTCGAATACGTCGTCGCCCACGAGTTAGCGCACCTGGTGGAGCGCAACCACACCCCACGCTTCGCCGCGATACTCGACAAGCACCTCCCCGGCTGGCGGACGACCCACGACGAGCTGAACGCCGAGCCGCTGGGCCACGACGAGTGGGCCGGCAAGTAGCGGCGAACCCGGGGGACTTTGGGGACGGTTTACCGCGAGAAGGCCGCGGCCGAACGGGAGGCGTCGCGCCCGAGTCTCCGCCACACTATCGCCACACTACTTCGGGAAGAGGCGGGAACTGCCGGGAAGTTGCGGGACGACGGAGTGCATGAAACGTGGGGAAACGCTATATTCTTCGAGGAATCGCACAGCCGGCCCGATGACTGTTAATCGGCTGGTCGTTGGTTCAATTCAACTTGGGGAGCCGGACATGAAAGCACTCCGGGCGGGAAACGGTAACGATCCGAGGTCTGGACGTGTTCGAACCCTTCGACCGGCGAGGTGCGCGAGAGCAGCACCGCTGACATCGCCTGCTGGTTCCTGGACACGGAGTACGACGGCCAGAGCTTCTTCGTCCGCCAGGCGTACTTTCGCGGGGCGGGCGACCCGTACGAGAAGTTGCGGCGGGCCTTGCGGGCGGAGATCGACGAGGCCGAGTGGGCGAAGCTGACCGGGACGGCGAGCCAGCCGCTCGCCGCGCCGGCGGGCAAGCTGGTCGCGGTGAAGACCGTTAGCCACTCCGGCGACGAGATACTGAAGGTGCTGACACTCCCGGCGGCGTAAGGGTTAGTTTCCGCGCTCCTTTAAAAGGCCGCCCCAGCTGCCCAATCCCTCCCGGCGACAACTCAGCTAGGCACCCTCCCGACGCCCGGATAGCGTAAGTGTCCCAGGAGCGGCGGAGTAATTGCCCGCCGAAAGCCGGACCCGAGTGCGGCTCGATCCTTGCCGCGTTCCGAGTCCGGCCCGCCTGGGCCAAGGATCGCCCCCATGTCGCCAACCGATCGCCTCAAGGCCCGTGCAGGTCTTGAGGCCTGCCTGCGTCGCCTTCGAGACGTTCAGCCGCGCTTCGCCGAATGCGCCGCACACGCCCTTGGGGTGTTCCAGGAAGGCCCAGGCGACGCGATGAACTCGGCGTACCACTCCCGTGACGCCGCGGCGCGGTTCCTCGGCTACGCCCTCGACCGAGTCCTCCTGGCGCAGCCCCTGAGCTATTCTTCGCCGCCGATGACGCACTCCGGGCCGTACTGTCTGTTCCTGCGGGACGACGCTACGGCTGGGACGCCGGACCCGGCGGCGACGCTGAACCGGCAACTCGCGGCCCTGCGACCGATCTTCGACGCCCTCCATCAGGTCGTCAGCAGTGCCCCGCCTGACGCGATGGCCGCCCGGCTGCCGGCCCGCGTCTCGTCGTGGTGGGAAACACTCTTTCACTTGGCCGTCCACTTCCCCGACACCTTCCTAAGCGCCGGCCGCGTGCGCTGGGCCGCCGAAACCGTCAGCCCGCCCCGCCGGGGGCTACTCTCGGGCTGGGGCGAAGAACTCATCCGCTTCGGAGGGGGTGCGGCCCCAGCGGCCGATGCCGTGCCGGGCGCGATGTGGGTCGGCCTACAGCACGACGTGTTCGCTTCGACGGAGGCCGCGATTCACTGTCTCCTGGCCCACCTGGCGGAGCCGGCCCCCCAGGCCGAAGCAGAGGCCGTGTATGCAACGTTTACCGGCCTACGGGCCAGGTTTGCCGTGCTTGCCCGGTGCCGGCACTCGTGGCAAGGCGGACAGTCACTCGCCGCGCCGCGACTGGTCAAGTTCGCCAGCACTTTCACGACAGGGCCGACGGGCGAGTGGTGCGACTTCCCGATGCAAACCGCCTTCGCTCGCCTGTTGCTGGCTAGGTGTCACGCTGAGGCGGAGTACCTGTTACACCGCGGCACCCCCGGAGCTGAGACGGAACTGTGGGCCGAGGCCGGGGCGGCGTTGCCCGCGTCGATCGGCGACGGCGCGCTGATGTTCTCCACGGCCGAGTTGAATGAGGACGGCGGCTACTCCTTCGGGCTGGGCTGCGGCACGCCGTACCTCAACCCGGACCCGGCGGCCCGGTGGGTGCGGTTCGTATTCAACGTGCTGAACGACACCCGCGTCGACGTCCGCTGGCACGACAAGCCGACTGGGCGAGCAGGGTTCACCGCACCGCTATACGGTGACGCCGTACTCGGCTGCAACTTTTCCGCCGCGTCGGCCCTCGCCATCCAGCGTGCGGGGCTGGCGCGCGGCCGGCCAGACTCCATCGTCGCAGCACCGGGCACTTCACAACCTGCCAATTCGCATACGCCGAAAAAGAGAGGTCGTCGGCATGAGCATAACCCCCTCATCGACCAGAACATTGCGGATGCAAAAGCCGCGGGCACTCCGGTTGCAGAGTTGGCGAAGCGGTACGAGATGACGGAGGAGCACATCAAAAAAGCCGCCAAGCGATACGAACAGAAGCTGCGTGACGCCGTCCGTCGCGATAAGCGCAGCAAATAGTCGTAGCCAGCAATGCATTGCTGCGCCGAAAATTGTTCGGAAAAGTTCGGATCGTTTCGCCCTTGTCCCGCCGAGGGCGTCGTGGGGAAGCGTCCGCGCAGCAAATCGCCGGGACCGCTAGGATTTGCTGCATCGCGTCTACTTCGGTGAGCGACGCCCGCTGTGGGCGTCGCGGACCCACGGAGTCCGACGCATGGCCCCGCCCCCGATTTCACACGTCCCCAGACTTGTCCACGAACTCCGCCCCACCGGCAAGCCCTGGAGCTACCGCGAGGCCGCCGAGGCCCTCGG
>JANYHV010000116.1 GCA_025362195.1 Fimbriiglobus sp.
GCTCTTGGCTCGCCTTTAGAACGGGTGCTGGACGCCGAACCAGAACTGGAATGGCGTCGCGTTGTTGATCGACTTCGCCACGTCGAAGCGCACCGTCGCGCGCTCGATGAAGCCGAAGAACGACAGGTCCACGCGCAGGCCGGCCCCCACCGTGTGGGGAAGGAAGACCGGCCTCAAAGCGACCGGCTACAGAAGACATAAGTGGCCGGCTACCGCCGGTCCGGCTTCACAGAGGCCAGCTCCAGAAGAAAAGACCGCTTCCGGCGTCTAGAACGGGTGCTGGACGCCGAACCAGAACTGGACCGGCGTCGCGTTGTTGACCGACTTCGCCACGTCGAACCGTACTGTTGCGCGCTCAATGAAGCCGAAGAACGACAAATCGACGCGCAGGCCGGCCCCGACGGTGTGGGCGACATTGCCGACGCGCTGGCCGTCGTTGTAGACCGCGCCCACGTCGTAGAACGGGGCGAGGTCGATGTGCCGGACGCCGACGACCGAGTCGGCGAAGTTCCAGTGCAGGTTCCGCAAGATCGGCAGGCGGGCCTCGGCGTTGGCGACCCACAAGAGGCTGCCTTGCCGCTGGGCCAGGTCGAAGCCGCGAAACAGCGTGCTGCCGCCGAGGGCGAAGAAGTCGCCGCGCTGCGGGAAGGCGATCTGCCCTACGCCGCGGCCGACGACCGTGATGTCGGACAGGTAGCCCAGGCCGTCGGGCAGTTTGCGGGCCGCGGCGAATTCGGCCTTCACCTGGTGCGTGCCGACCCGCCCGCCTCCAGGCCCGGCCAGGTCCGTGACCCCGCCGCCGTAGGTCACGTCGAACCAGAAGCCCCGTTCCGGGTTCCAGTACGGCGTGTACAGGTTCAGTCGATAGTGCAACCCGGTCAGCCACGTCCACTGCGGGCGGTGGGCGTTCTCCCCCGCCTCCCGGGCGAACGGCAGGAAGTTATCCGAGTACGTCGTGAACCCCTCGGCGTAGCTGATCGGCGGCAGGTACAGGCTGCTCCCGTACTGCAACACGTACCGGGCGAACAGGGTCGCGCGGGTGGCCGTCCGCTCGCCGTCGTTGCTCCCGATCGGCCCGGCGACCCGCTGCTCGGCGTTGAACCCGACCTGCGTCCGCGCGAGCGGCCAGTGATCGACGAGGCCGTCCACGCCGACGACGACGTCTCGGTAGTCCGGCCGGAACGCCGCGTAGGCCCCGCCGGCGAACGTCTGGGTGCGGTACGCCCCGACGCGCAGGCCGACCAGGCTGCCCCGCGTGTACCACGGGTCGGGCGAGAACTGGCCGAACACCCACGGCCCGGCCGTCACGTTCCACCGGTCCCAGTCGTTCGTCAAATCGGTGTCGTGCAGGAACGAGTAGAACGGCACGACTTTTACGTTGGGCCGGTCGTGCCAGACGTTGTTACTCGGGTCGGCGTCGAGCAGGACTTGATCCGGGTCGATCTTCACCTGCGTCGGCGCGCCGGGCAGCGTCAACCGCACGGTGACGACGCGGCCTTTGGCGTCGGGCAGCACTTCGAGGTTGTACCGCTCCACGTCCGCCGGGGTGGGGGCGGTGCCGACGGGAATCCGCACGGGGAAACCGTCGCCCGGGGCGAACTGGAAGCCGAGGCTGGTCGCCTCGTCGTACTCGCGGTGCTGGGCGACTTTGACCTCGACGCGGACCGGCTTCTTGCCCGGCTGGCGCGGCCCGATGGTCGCCACGTGGACCGCGTCCACCGACCAGTCGGTCAGCCCGCGGTCGTACACCCAGCGGTCGAACAGTTCGGTCCACTGGGGTTCCGTCGCCGGGCCGGCGTAAGCGGTCAGCTCGTGCTTGAGCGTCTCGGCGGAGAGCAGTTTGAAGCTGTACTTGTGAACGAGTTCGCGGGTGAAGTCGAGGAACGCCGCCTCGCCGAGGCGGGCTTCGATCAGTGAAAATACTTTCGACCCGCGGTCGTAGGCCCCGCTGAACAGGCCGACGAGGTGGCCGAACTCGGGCAGCGGGCCGGCGGCGGCCGGGGCGTCGCGGCGGCGGATCGCCCCGTACAGGCTGGCGTTCCGGTAGTTCTCCCGCTTGATGTTCGGCAGCCACTCGCCGCCCTCGGGCCACGTCAGGAAGTCGTTGTTCCGGCCGACCTTGCCGTCGAGCAGGCGGTGCGTGAAGTACGTCGCCAAGCCCTCGTCCATGAACGTCTCGCTGTACCCGTTCGTGCCGACCAGGTTGTACCACCACTGGTGGCACGTCTCGTGCGAGACGAGGTACTCGACGTACCCGCGGGCCAGGTGCGGCATGTCGAACACGCGCTCGTCGATCATGACCAGGCCGCCGCACTCGTTGCCGTTCCAGCCGAAGTAACTCTCGGCGATCGTGAAGTGCTCGTAAGGGAACGGCCCGAACCACTTGGCGTACACCGGCAGCGCCGCGGCCACCATCTTGAGCATCTCGCGGGCGTAGAACTCGTGCCGGGGCAGGGCGACGACGCGGAGCTTCACCGTCCGCCCGTCGGGCATCGGGCAGTCGGCTTTGAACTCCGCGTACTTGGCCGACGAGAAGAGGGCGAAGTCCCGGCCGACGAACGGCTTCAGCGTGACCGTCTTGCGGTCCCCGGCGACGCGCTCCGACGCCACGTCGGCCGAGCAGGCCAGCGTGTGACCGGCCGGGATCGTGACGACCGCGGTGTAGACGCCGGCCTCGTTCCAGAACGGCTGGTGCCACGGTACGAACGGCATGTCGTGCCAGCCGCGGTGGTTGTAATAGGCCAGCACCGGCAGGGCGTTGACGAGGTACGTGACGCCGTCCCAGGTGCCCCACCGGCCCTGCGTTTCGGGCAGGCGGATTTGCCCGTCGAGGGTGACCGTCACACTCCCGCCGGCCGGGACTTCGTCGGGCAGTTCGACCGCGAAAGCCGTCTGGTTGTCCGACCGCCGGGCGAAGGTCAGCGGACTCCCGTCGGCCCCGCTGACCCGGACGATGCGGCCGTGCCCGCCGCGCTTGTCGAGGCCGAAGGACGGTTCGAGCCGCAGCAGTTCGAGGGTCTTGGCGAAAAGGAGCGAGTCCGCCTCGGCGACGCGAAACATCGGGTAGAAGTTGAACACGAGTTCGCGCGTCGGCCGGGTCGAGGTGTTCGTCCAGGTGACCTTCGACCGAAACTGCGCCAGTCGCGCCCCGGGGTCGATCTCGACGCTGAGGTCGTACCGCGGCAAGTCGGGCGGCGTCGGCGGCGCGTCGGCGAGCGCGAGACCGCCCGACGCCAGCAGCACCGCCAGGATTATCCACCGCCGGGCACCCATCCGCACGCGACCCCCACACCCCCGAAGACCCGCCCGGACGGATACCCCGACCGGCGCGGACGGTCTACCCCGGTTGCGCAACTCCGGTGCGTCCGGCGATAATTGCCCTTCCCATCCCCGGGCGCGAGCGTAGTATGTGGGTACAGAACGCGGCGTGGAGCAGCCCGGTCAGCTCGCCAGGCTCATAACCTGGAGGTCATTGGTTCAAATCCAATCGCCGCAACTTCTCAAAACAGTTCGAGCCGCGTCAACCGTTAATGGCTGACGCGGCTCGAACTGTTTGTGCCGTCACTTTTGATCCGCCGCGCGATTCGCGCGTCGCACCTTCCTCCGCAAAGTAACGCCCTGTTCCCAATCGTCCGCATTCTCTGCGCGCCCGACCGGCGCGTGAAAAAGCCGGGCGACCCACCGGGGAGTGGGTCGTCCGGCGGTCGGCCGGCGGTTAGGGGGTCCGCCGACCGGCACCCGAGCGCGGGACCTTTGGGGGGTCAGTCCGCGCGCTTGGCTTCCGCGATGTGCCGGATGTTCGTGGCCAGCATGGCCGTGTCGAACGGCTTCTTGAACACGTCGTTGAAGCCCTGCTCCTTGAGCTTCTCCGGCTCCGCTTCGTCTTCGCCGGCCAGGCCGATGATGAGAGTCGAGGTGTACGCCTCGTTCTTGCGGAGGTTGCCGGTGATCTGGATCGACTCGAACCGGCCGAGGCCGAGGTCGATGACGATCGTGTCCGGGTGGAAGCTCTGGGCCAGGGTGCCGGCCTCGAACCCGCTGTTGGCCAGCTCGAACTTGTAGTCGTCGTTCTCCGGGAGGAGTTCCTTGAGGCGGTCGTTGAACAGCTTCTCGGTGCCGATGAGCAACACCTTGTGCCATTCTTCCTCTTCGAGTTCGCCCAAGGGCATGCCGTGCTCTTTGAGGAACTTGATGAGCTGTTCGCGGGGGATCCGGCGGTCCTGGGACCCCGGGATGCGGTACCCCTTGAGGCGGCCCGAGTCGAACCACTTCGACACGGTGCGGGGGGCGACTTTACAAATCTTGGCGACTTGACCGGTCGTAAAAACCTTCTTCATCGGGGGCACTCCAGTACGGACTCGCTCGCCGCCCGGTACGCCGTCGGCCGCGGCGTCGCCCTTGGGGAAGGTGCGGAGCCGGGTCGGCCAGAGTGTGGGGGTCGCGCCGTCCGTCAATCGTTGTCGCCGTCGGCCGCGGGGCATTGGTGCCGCCGCGGGCCGCACAGAGCCGGGGGGTTGGGGGTTCGGCGGAGCCGGGCGGCCAGGGCCGTAGTCCGGTGCGGGCGTCGGGGTCTGCCCCCGAAGTCGCCCGCGAGGGCTGGGTAAGCCGCGGTGTCCGACGCCGTTACCATCGACCAGATCGACCCCGTCGTGTGAACCGTTTCAGACAATCTGGGGGGTTGAGTCAATCCTGTCGGTAGTTCGTGCGCGGCGTCCCGTCGCCCATCTTCGCCCCGCTCCGCCTCGGGCTTGCCGACCGCCGGCCGACCCGAGACAATCGCGTGTTCCGTAATCTTCATCGCCCCCGCGATTACCCCGCCTTGACCAAGAACCCGCGCCCTCGACAGCTTTCCCCGCCTACCGGCTAGCGGTGATACCGCCTGGGTAGTCTGTGCGGGCACGCGCCGTACTCTGCCCGCATCCTACGCACCCCGAAGCGGTCGCGGGGACCGATTGTAAAATGACGCGGCCGAGTTGTAACCGTTACAACTCGGCCGCGGGAGTTCGATATGACGAGCCGATCAGTCGAGGCTGACGACTTCGCCCTTATCGGGGGTCATGCTCGACCAGTAGACGGCCGGGGCGACGGCCGGGGAGATTGTGCGGACGCTGCCGTCCATCAGGGCGACGATGAGGCCAGAGGTCGTCGAAGACTGCAGAATCCGTGGGTCGCAGACATCGGGGCGGGGTAAGGATTGAAACGTCAAGCCTGGGACACTGCCGTGAGACGTGCGGGTGGCGGGGTCGAAAACCGGCAGGATGTCGTCGTAGTGTCGGTCGGAGAAGGTCGCGGTGCGATCATCGTAGTTCGTAGCCGCAATGACGCCCCCGCCCGCGTCCAACATGGTGAAAATCGCCATCCCCCAATGCACATTGGCCCGCTTGCCGCATCGGGCGTAGCGCTCGCTCGACATGAAAGTATTCGATAGCCCATCAGTAACTGCGTTCAAGGAGGTCAACCTGTCAAAGACGAGGTGATTGAACGCAAAGCTAGAGGTTCCCGGTCGCATGCCATCAGGTCGTGTTGCATAGTACGCATAACTCGGGTCGAGGTCGTTGACGTACTCAGGCAGTAAAGTCCGCGAATCGGTCTCGTAAATATTGTACCCCAGATGAGCTAACACCTGAGTCGGCAAAGTCGTTCCGTCCGTTCGATCAAACTGTAATGGCACTTTGTCCCGATTGCTCTCGATCGCCAGTACGCTCAAGCTAATTTGACGCATTTTGTTAGCCAGCACAGTGCGTCCGGCCGAAACCCGTACTTTTTGTACTGCACCAAGAAGTAACCCAATAAGGATACCTATGATGGCAACTGCGATAACAAGTTCGATAGCTGAATATGCGCGTCGCTGTAACATATTAGCCTCTTGCTAGTTTGAGCAGCCATTGTCGGCGTGAGACAAATACTCCGAGGAATAGGCAAAAATGCTAATTGCGATGCGGCTAGGGAACAAAGTAATCAGGCGTTGTTTTCGTGTCTAAAACATTTCCCGCTGCATCTTTGAGCGTGAATACAGCGAAACAAGCTCGCCAAGGTCGTAGGCTATAGAGACATCCTTGTCACCGAGGTCAGTCGGGGCGCGTAACGGGGGATCGTTGCGTAGTGGCTTTATCAGTCGAGGTTGACGACTTCGCCCTTGTCCGGGGTCATGCTCGACCAGTAGACGGCGGGGGCGACCGTGGGGGCGATGGTGCGGACGCTGCCGTCCATCAGGGCGACGACGAGGCCAGACGTGGTCGAAGACTGTAAAACACGTGGGTCACATACGTCCGGCCGCGGGTTTGGTTGGAAGGTCAAGCCGGGGACACTACCGCGCGAGGTCCGCGTGGCGGGGTCGAAGACGGGAACGACATCGGAGTAAACTAGATCGGCAAAGTAGGCAGAACGCGCGGAATACTGGGTTAGTGGAACCCAGTTGCCATGTTCATCTTGATTGAAAACAGGCCCTACCCAAAGGCAGATATTAACCAGAGGTCCGCATCGAGCGTAGCGTTCGGAGCACATGACGGTATTCGACCGACCGTCATCAATGACGTTATGACGGGTACCGAAAATCAAGTGGTTAAAACCGAAGCTGACATTGCCGTTGTCATTAGATAGATTTATTAGCGAGGGATTGTCGGGGTAGAAATCGTAACTTGGGTCTGAAGGATTCACAAATGCTGGCAATCTAGAGTAGCGATCAGGTGATAATAAGCCAATATTGTAACAAAAATGACTCATCAGTGCGACTGTGAGTGAAGCGTCTGTGTTTTTATACTCGTATTGTATTGGCATGAGTCCGTGATTGCCCTCAATCTGAATGACGGCAAGGCTCAACTGCCGCACTTGGTTTTGGAGGGCAACCCGTCGTGCAGTCTGACGGACTTTTTGCACTGTTCCAAGCAACAATGCTGTCATAATACTTACAGTAGCAAAAGCTATGATGGCTTCGATCAGAGTGTATCCGTTGCGTTTCATAAGCGGCATCCTTGGTCGCTAAATGGAGTTATCGAAACACTAGCAATATCGATACTGCAGACTCCCAATATTTATTAAGGGACGAGAACAGGGAATATTGTGTTTTGGGCGAGAACTACTCCGTTAGGTGCCAGCATCTGCACTGTCGTGGACAAATTCATCCCGCTGACCATGCCAGTGAACGGGAGAGAAAAAGTTCCATTTTGAGTATTCGCTCGGATGGTCCGTCTGTAAATTATTGCTGGGTTTGGTATGACTACTTGTCCGTTGACAATTGTGCATTGGGACAATTTGACCTCTAACGCTACGCCGATGCCCGGCGCACCAGCCCAAGTCGTGGTCACGTTCAGCGCACCAACTTGGCCAGGCACACCGATTTGGACCGCGCTGACGCTCACCGTCGGACCTCCTTGGGCGAACGAACTTTTCACGCCGTTGCCGAGCAGGCAAAGAATTACGAAGAGTGTGCGGGAGAGTGAGAGCACGGGACAGTCCTCCAAGAAGGTGGTACACTACGACTAACATACCCCCCCCGAATTATGTCAACCCCCTAAAAACTTAATTTTTCAACTTTCGCTAAAGTCTACCGTCCTCGACGCGTTTCGCGTAGACGACTTTGCCGTCGCCGTCGGCGTAGAAGTCGGCGACGACGGCGGCCTGGGTGTAGCCGGCCTTGAGGTAGAAGCCGCGCGTCGGCAGGTAGACCGGCGTGTCGCTCGTCTCGATTAGTAGCAGCCGGGCGGCGGCGCGGCGGGCGTGGTCCTCGGCGTATTCGAGCAGCGCCCGGCCGTGGCCGTGGCCCTGGTGGCGGGGATCGACGGCCAGCCACCAGAGTTCCCAGGTGCGGTCGGTCATCGCAGCCGGGGCCAGGTAGGCGAAGCCGACGACCGCGCCGGCCCCGTCGAGGGCGGTCGCGGCGGCGTGCCCGTAGGCGTGGTTGGTCTCGTGGTAGTCCGCGAGGACTTCGTCCAGGGCTTCGATCTCGTGCGGCTTGAACACGGCCGTCGCCTCGGCCAGGGCGAGCAGTGTCGGCGTGTCGTCGGGCGTCGTCGGGCGGATCATGCGCGGTCTCGAAAGGTGTCTGACTCGTTTCGACGCGGCGGGCCGGGGCGTGTGACGGCAACCCGCCGCCGCACCGGTTACGTCGGCCGGGCCTGCTCGAACAACCCCCGCGACGTGTCGCACCAGAACGTCCCGCCCATCCGGCCGAGCGTCTGCAACTTATGCGGGTCGGGCAGACCGTTGGTCAGGGCCGCGTCGTCGATGTGCATCCAGACGACCTCGCCGATGACGAGGGTCGGCGCGCCGGGGTGGGTGCCGTAGGGCTTGATCTCGCGGACCACGCACTCCAGGTGCGCCGGGGCCTCGGCGACCCGCGGCACCTTGACCCGCACCCCCGGCAGCAGCGTCAGGCCGGCGAGGGGGACTTCACTTTCGTCGTGCGGCAGCACCTTGGCCGTGAGGTTCACCGCCGCCGCGAGCCGGGCGACGGAGGCGTTGACGACGAACTCGCCGGACGCCTCGACGTTGAGCAGCGTGTCCTTCTTGGTGCCGTCCGGTTTCAAGTTCGGCGAGAACACGACGAGGGCCGGGTTGTCGCCGAAGACGTTGAAGAAGCTGTACGGGGCGAGGTTGACCACCCCGGCCGGCGACACCGACGTGACCCAGGCGATCGGCCGCGGGGTGACGATGCCGGTCAGGAACGGGTACGGGTCGAGGGTCCGCGGGTCGAGTTCCATGCGCCGCCTTTGTCGTGGGAAGTGGCCGGCCGACGGGCTATCTTAGGAGGAGCGTCCGCGCCCGACATTCTTAGCCGAGAGCCGCCCGTGAAAGCCGCCTTCCTGACCGCGACCGGTGACCCCGACGTGATCCAGTACGGCGACCTGCCGGTGCCCGAGCCGAAGGTCGGCGAGGTCCGCGTCAAGGTGCTGGCCGCCGGCCTGAACCCGATCGACGCCTACACCCGCGCCGGCATGGTGCCCGTAACGTTACCGGTGCCGTTCATCACCGGGTCCGACCTGGCCGGGGTCGTCGAGGCGGTCGGGCCGGGGGCGACGCGGTTCAAAATCGGCGACCGCGTCTGGGCGTCGAACCAGGGGCTGCTCGGCCGGCAGGGGACGTTCGCCGAGTTCTGCTGCCCGCACGAAGACTACGTCTACCCGATGCCGGTTGGCGCGACCGATGTGGAGATGGCGGCGCTGGCCCTCGTCGGCATCACCGCCCATCTGGGGCTGTTCTACCGCGTCAACCTCGTGGCCGGGGAAACGGTCTTCGTCAACGGCGGCACCGGCGGCGTCGGCTCGACCGTCGTGCAGATGGCCAAGGCGGCCGGGGCGCGGGTGATCTGCACCGTCGGCAGCGTCGAGAAGGCCGAAGTCGCCCGCGGCTTCGGGGCCGACGTCGTCGTCAATTACAAGACCGACGACGTGTCCGCGGCGGTCCTCGACGCGACCGCCGGGAAGGGGGTGGACGTGTACTACGAGACGCAACCGCCGAACGACTTCGAGAAAATCGTCGAGCGGACCGCCCCTTATGGCCGGGTCGTCGTCATGGCCGGGCGGGCGGCGCGGCCGGTGTTTCCGAACGGCCCGTTCTACGTCAAGGGCCTGTCGCTCTACGGCTTCGCCATGTTCAACGTGCCGCCCGACCGGCAACGGGCGTGCTCCGTCGAGATCAACCGCTGGGTCTACGAAGGCGTCCTCAAGCCGCTCATCGGCAAGGTCTTCACTCTCAGTGAGGCGGCGGCGGCGCACCGCTTGCAGGACGAAAACACGCTCGGCAAGGCCGGCACCCTGATGGGCAAGATCGTCGTAGTCCCCGGCTCCTGACCCGCTCCGATTCCGGCCACCACCCTCAGGAACGTCCGCATGAAGCCCTTGCTCGGTCTGGTCGTCGGCCTCCTCGCCGGTTCGGTCGCGGGGGCGCAACCGGTCGCGCAGTCCGACGCGGCAAAGGGGGCAATCGTGGCCCGGGGGCCGACGGGGACGTTTGAACCGCTGTCCGAAAAGCCGTCGCTGGCGGCCGAACAACTCGTGATTCTTCAACCCGACGTGACCGTCACGAGCCTCGACGGCCGGGTCCGATTGACCTCGCGGGCCGACTATCTGGGCCGGTCGCCGCTGCCGATCCTCGAAACGGCCGTCGTGCTGCACAAACCCGGCACGGCCGTCATGGACGTGACGCTCGACCGCGGCCGCATAGAAGTGCAGAACGCGGGCAAGACGCCGGTCGTGGTGCAGTTGAGCTTCGCCCGGCAGAAGTGGGCAATTTCCCTGGCGACGGCCGACGCCAAGGTCGCCGTGGAAGTCGTCGGCCGCTGGCCGGCCGGGACGGACTTTCGTCTGAAGCCGGTCGCCGGGTACGAGCCGACCATGTCGGCCGTGTTCTTGCAACTCGCCGGCACTTCGACCGTCTCGACCGGTTCGACGACGCTGAGCCTCGCCGCACCGCCGGGGCCGGCCCTGATCACCTGGACGAGCGCGGACGGCCGGGACCCCGAACCGACGCGGCTCGACGAACTCCCCGACTGGGCCGACCCCGCCCACCGGTACCCGGAGCCGATGGCCGCGAAAATTTCGAGCACGAAAGCCGCCGTGGCCAAATACCGCACGCTCCGCAACGAACACCCGGCGACGGCGACGGAGACGTTCTTGAACTCGGCGAACGCGGACGAGCGCCGCATCGGCCTGGTGGTCGCCGGGGCCGAGGACGACCTCGAACGCCTGGCCAACGGCATCACGGAGGCCAAGGACCTGGAAGTGTGGGACTTCGGCATCACCGTGCTGCGGCACTGGCTGGGCCGCGGGCCGGGGCAGGATCAGAAGTTTCACCGCTTCCTCACCGACGTGCGGCAATACTCGAGTGGGGACGCGGCCAAACTCATCCGCCTGCTCCACGGCTTCACCCCCCGCGAGCGGGCGCGGCCGGAACTGTACGAGGTCCTCATCGAGTACCTCCGCCACGACCGCGCGGCATTCCGCAACCTCGCCGCCTGGCACCTCGTGCGGCTCGCCCCCGACGCCGCACCGGTCCCGTTCAAGACCAACGGCAGTAAGGCGGATTTCGAGCCGGTGTATACGATGTGGCGGACACTCATCCCGTCGGGGACCGTGCCCCGCGAACCGGCGAAGACCCCCTGACCGCGGGGGGCGACCTGGAATACTCCCGCGAGGATGCGGAATCGACCCCGACCATCAACGACCTGCATCCCGGAGAATCACCATGACGCGTACACTCTTCTTGACGACTTTGAGTACCCTGGCGGCGCTGAGCCTCACGGCCGGCACCGCCACCGCTCAGTACAATGCCAGCTTCAACCGGGGCTTTTACTCGGGCTATTCGACGGGCAATTATTCCGGGTTCATGCCCGGGCTGTACGTCAACAACCCGTACACGGGTCAATCGTTCAGCTACAACTACACGTCGCGTGTTTTCTTGGGCGCGGACTACGTGAACCCGTACACCGGAATTCGCAACACCTTCTACTACAACAACGTGCAGAGCGGTGCCCTGCTGCCGGGGATGCCGTTCGTCTCGCCGTACAGCTACCCGCAAGTCTCGGGTTACGGGATGCCGGGCGGCTACCTGACCGGCGGCGTCGGCACCTACGGCGTCGCCGCGAACAACCCCGCCTTCAACCCGATCGTCCAAGAGCAAGTCCGACTGCTCCGGGCCGCCGGCGGTCAGGGGAACAACAACGACGTCGAAGCCCGGAAGATGATCGCCGACCAGTGGGCGTACGAGCAGCGGGCCAAGAAGCTCGTCGCCCCGGTGGCCGCGGCGGGGGCGGCGTTCCAGGCCGCGACCGAGGACCAAATCCTCTCCGGCCGCACGATGAACGAGCTGGCGACGGCGATCCGCGACCTCGAAGGCAAGGGGGCCAAGGCGACCGCGTCGCTCCTCCCCGCCGACCTGCTGTCGCACATCGCCTACTCCCCCGGCGTGTCCGCGGACGTGGTCGAACTCGCCGCGGCCGGCAAGCTCACCTTCCCCGAGACCCTGGCCGAGCGCGAGTGGATGTCCCTCCGCGCCGACCTGCAAAAGGCCGCAACACCGGTCCTGGAGTCGGCGTCGGCCGGCAAGCGCGTCCCCGCGGCCGCGGCCGAGAAATTGGCCGCCGAGGTCAAGACGGCCCGCAAGGAAATCGCCCCGCTGTTGCGCGACGTGACCTTTCTGGAAGCGACCGAACTGACGCGCTTCCTCAACCGCCTCGAAAACCTGTCGAAGCTCGGGACCGACGCCAACCTGAACGGCGTGTACGTCCCGGCCTGGACGACGGTCGGCGCGGGCGTCAACGAGTACGTCAAGCACCTCGGCAAGTACAACATGACGGTCTCGCAGCGCGCGACCGGCGACGACGAAGCTTACTTCTCGCTGTACCGAGCGATGCTCGACTACTACAACGCGTTGAGCGTGAAGAAGTGACCGCCTTGCGTGAATTACGGAACGACTGACGTGCGGGCGGAAGGTGTCCCTTCCGCCCGCCCGTCGTTGCACGCAGGGCTGACCGCCGCGTGCATTTAGCGGCGCTTCAGAACACTAATCCTGAACGAAGTCGTCGTCGTCAGGCCGCCCGCGTCCGTGACCTGGACGGTGATGACCGCCGTCCCGGACCGGTACCCCGCCGGCCGCACGCTCAGGGTCCGATTCGACTCCGACCCGCCCAGAACGAGGCGCGAGGACGGGAACAACGTCGGGTTCGACGAGGTCACGGTGACCGCGAGCGACCCGGCCGGCGTCTGGGCGTCCCCGACCGTGAAGGCGACCGTCCGCGTCGTCGAATTGTACGACAGCTTCAGGCCGGGAATCGCGGAGATCGTCGGCGCGGTGTTCGCCGGCGGCGGCGGCACCGCGACCACGAATTCGTCGGCCCCGATGTCGTACCCGGACCCGGACGGTCGCGCGTCGCCTTCGTAATCGGCGAGCGGGGCACCGATCGAGGTCCCGCGGTCGATCGCGACGCTCGCCGTGGCGAGGTGATAGTTGCCCGTCGCCCGGTCGACGAACAGCCCGTTCATCGCCGTCACGTCGGCGAGCGAAAAGGAGTGCGCGTCTTGCCCGGTCGCCGCCTGCCACGCGGCCAGGCCGACGGCCGTATTTCCGTCGTCCGCCGAGAACCGGTTTTCGACGGCGTTGTAGTCGCTGACGAAGCCCGTCCGACTGTCGGCCGAAACCGACAGGGCACCCCGGAAGGATTGCGTGCTGAACAGGACGTTGTTCTTGAGCAGATTCCCGGTGCTCCCGCCCGTGACGGTCACCGCCCACCGGCCGTTGGCCGGGTTGACGGAGTTATCGACGACGACGGTGTTGTTGACGATCCGGTTGTTCGCCGAGCCGGTCGCCCCGTCCTGGCGGAACAGGGCGATGCCGGTCGCCCGGGCGTTCTCGATCAGGTTGTTGCGGACGTCCGAGTTCTGCACGCCGTCCAGGTTGATCGACGCCCCGCCGCCGGCCCCGTTGGCCCGCAGGACGTTCTTCTCGATCACCGCGTTCGAGATCACGCCGTCCCCGCCCTGCGACGCGTCCGCGTTCAGTTGGATGCCGCTCGCGTTGTTCTCGAACACCCGGTTCCCGCGGACGACCGGCCGGTCGGCGCTGTTCGACACGTAGATGCCGTGCTGCTGGGCGGACCGCGACGCCTGGTTGTTTTCCACGAGTAAGTCGGAACTGAACCCGGTGAAGATGCCCCACACGGCGTTCGCGTCGGCGACGTTGTTGCGGATCACTGCGAACTGGTTCGACACCGACCGGATGCCGGCCCGCGGCTGGCCGGTCACGGCAAACCCTTCGACGGTCACGTACGACGCGCCTTCGAGGTTGATCCCGTCCCGGTTGTTCCACGGGTTCGGCCGGTCGATGACGACCCCGCCGACCCCGGCGGCCGGGTCGGCCCGGAACGCAATCCGGTTCGCCGCCGTGCCGCTCGTGAACAGGTTGAACCCGACGTAGGCCCCGGCCCCGGCGATGATGGAGTCCCCGGCCACGACGCGGTCGGCCGCACGTTGGAGGGTCTTCAACGGAGCCGCCGCGGTGCCCGAATTCGTATCGGCTCCCGTCGGACTGACGTACAAAACGGCGGGGGCGTCCCGGGCTTCGAGCGACTCGACGGCGAGACGCTGTTTCTGACGCTGGCGCATTGGCGACCTCGTGAACGGAGATGGGGAGTGTCGGGGCACCGGGCGAGAGTCGTGACCCGAGTCAGTATAGAGTGCAACGATGTGGTACTGAATTTGCACAATAGTAACACTACGCGAATTCGGCCTTCAACTGTCGGCCAATTCTACAACGCCTGGAAAGTAGCGAAGAGATCAATCAATCTTGCGGGGAAGAAATGGTACTAGTCGCAATTGAAATTTCTCGTCGTAGTACCAGGTGCGAATTCCCGCAAGAGGTGTTATTGCTGGCAGGATAGAAGAGTCGGTTGCGGCAGGAATATCGATGTTCATCTTGCGCACTCAGTCTGCTACTTTCGTCGCGCCGCAGAACGAATTGCCAGCCCGATTAAACAAACTGCCGAAACGAACAGAATACTCGCACCGACGAGAATTTGCGGCCGGAGTTCGGCCCACTTCTTGGCGTCTGCCACGCCCACATCGACGACCGGCAGGTCGGCCGGCAAAATGTCCACGGTCTCGGCCGGCAACGCGGCGACGAGATCGCGGACGATCGCCCGGTGGTCCATCAACAGTCTGCGGTTCGTGAAGTTGCGGCCCCAGGTACACTGGTCGAAGACCTGGTCGGCTTCGCGGAGTTGCCCGTCCGCGGAGTACAACTCGGCGAGGAGCCAGAGCAACCGCGTGTCGTCGGGCGACCAGAGCAACAGTTGTTGCACGACGGCGACGGCGTCGGGCGGCAGTTTCGCCCGCTCACCGGCCGCGAATTTCCCCGGCTCGTACTGGCCCGCGTCGTTGACCCACTTCACCGGAGTTTGCGACGGATTCTGCGTCGTCGGGCCGAACAGCGGGAGCACCTCTTGCTCGCTCAAGCCCTCGCGCTGGCCGGACTCGCTTTCCCGGAGGTGCAGCCACCGCGGGTAGTACGTCTTCTCGATCTCGACGTACCGCTTCGTCAACTCGGGCAGCACCCCGGGAAGTTGCGACGGCGGTTGGGCGTCGAACACGGCGAGGCTGTGGCACCGCACCGCTTCGCCCCAGTCGCCTTTCGCGGCGTAGGCGTGGGCCAGCGTGACGACGGCGACGAAATCGGGGTCGCGGTCGCGGGTCCGGGCTTCGAGCAGGTTAACCGCGTCCGCGGCGCGACCGACGCGAATCAGATCGACGGCCCGCGCGACTTGCTGCGGCACCGCCAACCGACCGACCGGGGGGACTTCGACGCGCTGCTTGAGCAGCCCGCGGAAGGTGTTGACCCCGTTCACCTGGTCCGGCGTCGCCGGGTTGGCCGCGTTCAGCCGCTCCTCGAGGAACGACTTGAACGCCGGGACGTAGGGCAACTCCACGAGCCGCCCGCCCGGCCCGGCCCTCATCCCGGACGGCTCGGCCGCCGAGTAGATTCCCGCCTGGAGTGCGGGGGCGGCGAGCATCAGGCAGCCGACGGCGAAGGCACGCATCCTCAACTCCCCCGGGACCGGTCGGAATCCGCGGCCGGCACGCCCGACAGGTTCGCGGCGAACGCTTGCACGGTTCGGACCGGGCCCCACGGCACGCCCCACCAGCCGAACGCGGCGTTGAACACCGAGTACGGCATGCCGCGCAGAAATCGCTCGCGGCCGTCGTGCGTCCGGTGGACGCGCGACTCCCAGTGCAGCGTGACCACGACGGCCGACAGCACCAGCACGTAGCGGACCGGGCGTGGCGCTTCGTCGGTCACGCCGGCTTCGCCATTTCGTAACTCACGGTCACGTTCGTCGAGATGCCGCCGCGCGGCGTCCAGGTCGACACGATCTTCACCCGCCGCGGTTGGACCGCCGCGACGAAGTCGTCCAGGAGCCGGTTCGTCACCTGCTCGTAATAGATGCCCTGGTTGCGGAAGCGTTGGAGGTACAGCTTGAGCGACTTCAACTCGACGTTCTTGTCGTGCGGCGTGTACACGTAGGTGATCGTGCCGAAGTCCGGTTGGCCGGTCAGCGGGCAGACGCTCGTGAACTCCGGGCAGACGATCTCGATCGTGTAGTCCCGGGCCGGGCTGGGGTTCGGGAAGGTGTCGAGTTGGTCGGCCGACGGGGTCGGGGTCAGTTCCATGCGGGGCACTCGGGGCGGGTCACGGTGGAAGTCCGGGCGGGGGATGTCCTATGTTAGCTGCGGGTTTAATGTACGGGCAACGGGGGGTTCGGTGTGCGGCGAGCCGTGGTCTTACTCAGTGGCGGGCTGGACAGTGCCGTCACACTGGCGGTCGCGCGGTCGGCCGGTTTCGAGGTCCACGCCCTGAGCGTCGATTACGGCCAGCGGCACGCCCGCGAACTGGACAGTGCCCGCCGGGTCGCGGCCCAGGTCGGCGCGGCCGATCACCGCACGGTCGCCCTCGACCTGCGGGTCATCGGCGGGTCGGCGTTGACCGCGCCGACGGCCGTGCCCAAGGACCGCTCGGTCGCCAAGATGGGCACCAGCATCCCCGCGACTTACGTCCCCGCGCGGAACACGATCCTGCTCGGCATCGCCCTCGGGTACGCCGAGACGCTGGGGGCCTTCGACCTGTACTTCGGGGCGAACGCGTTGGACTACGCCGGCTACCCCGACTGCCGGCCCGAGTTCTTGCAAGCCTTCGAAGCGCTCGCCAACGTCGCCACCAGGGCGAGCGTCGAGAACCTGACCCGGTTCCGGGTTCACGCGCCACTGTTGCAATTGACCAAGGCGCAAATCGTCCGCGAGGGCGTGCGGCTCGGCGTCGATTTGGGCCTGACCTGGAGTTGCTACGACCCGACGCCGGCCGGCGCGCCGTGCGGCCGGTGCGACGCCTGCGTCCTCCGCGCGGCCGGCTTCGCCGCGGCGAATGTCCACGACCCGGCGGCCCCGGGGGCTTGAAACTGACCCGGTCGGCGAGTTTGATAACCCCACACGCCGCCCGACCCGACCGCGCTCTTGTGGTGCGACCCATGCCCGACCAGCCGATTACCCGCGCGACCATTGAGAGTTACCTGCACGACGCCCTGCCGCCCGAGAAGGCCGCGGCCGTCGAGAAGGCGATCCGCGACCGGCCGGCGCTCATGGCCCTCGTCGCCCAGGTCCGGTCGGAGACGGACCACGGCGAGCACAGCATCGGCGCGGTCTGGTGGCGCGAGCGGCTGTCCTGCCCGACCCGCGAACAGCTCTCGATGTACCTCGAAGAGATTCTCGACGACGACCACGCGGCCTACGTGACCGGGCACGTCAAGCTCGTCGGCTGCCACGTCTGCCAGGCGACCCTGGACGACCTGCGGCACCTGCGGGCCGAAGCCGCCGCGCCGCGGAGTGCCCGGCGGAAGCGGATCGTCGATTCGAGCGCCGGGATTTTGCGGGACGTGACCGGGCGGTAACGCGGTTCGCGTGAAGTCCCGGCCGGCCCCGTGCCGATGGTGGTAGGTGGCCCGTCGAACCGGTAGCGAGAGTGCCCATGACCGACCCGACCGACCCGACCCCGCACCAGCAGTTCCCCGGCGGCGGCAACACGCGGCCGTACCGGTGGGCGTTCACCGTCTGGACGGTCCTCTTCCTGGGGCTGGTCGTCGTCGGCTTCTTGAACTTCCTCGGCACGAAGTTCCACCGCTCGTTCTGACCCGCCGCAAAGGACGCGTATGCCAGCCACGCCGGAGCCGAAGCCCGCGCCGCCCCGGGAGTGGGCCCCGCGGCTGTGGGAGGGCCTGGACTACTTCGCCTTCCTCAAACTCATGGCGGCCAACCGCTTCGCCGTCGAGCCGCCGTACTGGTACATCGCCGGCATCATGTCGTGGACGACCTTCGCCAACACCGTCTTCCGCTGGGTCCAGGACGCCCGGTACGGCGAGCGGGCGGCCCGACTCGAACTCGCCGCCGACCCGATTTTCGTCCTCGGCCACTGGCGGACCGGCACGACCCTGTTGCACGAACTCCTCACCCTCGACGGCCGGTACTCGACGCCGACGACCCACGACTGCTTCAACCCGTGCCACAACCTGCTCAGCGAGACGCTGTTCAAGAAGCACCTGGCCTTCCTGCTGCCGAAGAAGCGGCCGATGGACGACATGCCGGCCGGCTGGGACCGCCCGCAGGAGGACGAGTTCGCCCTGGCCCTCCTCGGCGAGCCGAGCACTTACACGGACATCGCCTTCCCGAACAATCTGCCGATGAACCCCGGCGCGCTCGACCTGTCCGGCCTCACGCCGGCCGGGCGGGCCAAGTGGCAGCGGACGCTGTTGAAGTTCGTGAAAATGCTCGCCCTGCGCGACCCGCGGCCGCTGCTCTTGAAGTCGCCCCCGCACACCGCCCGCATCCCGGAACTGCTGCAGCTTTTCCCGAAGGCGAAGTTCGTCCACATCCGCCGCAACCCGCTCACCCTGTACTCGTCCACGATAAAGTTGTGGACGAGCATGGCGACGGCGCACGGCCTGCAAACGCCGCGCGGGGGACCCCTGCTCGAAGCGAAAGTGTTGCGCGAGTTCCGCGTGATGATGACCCGCTACTTCGCCACCCGCGACCTGATTCCGCCGGGGCAACTCGTCGAGGTGCGTTACGAGGACTTCGTGCCCGATCTCGTCGGCGGCACGCGGGGCATTTACGAGGCGCTCGGCCTCGGCGACTTCGAGGCCGTGCGGCCGCGGATCGAGGAGTACGCGGCGCGGAATCGGGATTACGCGCCGAACAAGTTTACGCTGAGTGCCGCTCAGGAAGCGGTCGTCCGCCAGCAGTGGGGCGACCTCATCGACCGCCTCGGCTACTGACTACCGGCCGCCGGGCGGGCAGTACTTGGTCAGCCAGGCGAAGACTTCCTTGTGCCAGTGCTGGCTGTTCTTCGGCTTCAGCACCCAGTGGCCTTCGTCGGGGAAGTTGACGAACCGGCTCGTCACGCCCTGCCGTTGCAGCGCACTGAACAACTCGTGGCCCTGGCCGATGGGGCAGCGGAAGTCGTTGTCGTTATGGATGATCAACATCGGTACCTTGTGCTTGCCGAGGTTGCCGGCGCGGGTGTGCGGGCTGAACTCGCGGTACTTGCCCGGGATTTCCCACGGCAGGCCGCCGTGCTCGTACTCGTCGAACCAGAGCTCTTCGGTCGTGCCCCACATACTCTCGAAGTTGTAAACGCTGCAGTGCGTGATCTGGCACTTCAACCGCTTAGCGATGTCGTTGACGGCAAACCAGTTCTGCATGTAGCCGCCGAACGAGCCACCCGCCGAGGCGATGCGGTCCTTGTCCACATACGGCAACTTCTCAACGGCGTCCAACCCGGCGACGAGGTCGCGGTAGCACTTGCCGCCCCAGTCGCCGGAGATTTGATCGACGAACTTCTGGCCGAAGCCGGTCGAGCCGCGCGGGTTCGGCATGGCGACGACGTAGCCCTGGGCCGCCCACACCTGAGCGTTCCAGCGGAAGCTCCAGGCGTCCTCCCACGCCCCCTGCGGCCCGCCGTGGACGAGGTACGCCACCGGCCACTTCTTCCCTTTCATCTCGGGGGAGTCGAACCCCGGCGGCTTGAGCAGCCACATCTGCATCTCGCCGTCCTCGATCTTGACCTGCACCGACTCGGGCTTCGGCAGGTCGAGTTCGGCGAGCAACTTGTCGTTGGCCTTGTCAATTACGAGGGGCTTCGGGCCGTCCCACACCACAACTTCCGCCGGGGCCGTCATCGTCGCCCATAACGCTACGACCGTCGAGCCGCCGATCCCGACCGATGAGTAAGTCCCGCCCGATCCGAACACGTTGAGCGTGCTGTCGGGAGACAACAAGAACAGTGGCGTCGAACCGGACTTGTCGGCCGTGAACAAAATCATCCCGGCCGCCCAGAACGTGAACTCGTTGGGCGACACGTCGAGTGCCGCCGTCAGGTTCTTCGGCGTGCCTGCGAACGCCCCGTCCGGCTTCACGTCAACAACCTGGATGTCCCACTTGTCCGCCTCGTACCCCGCCTTCGCCTGCGAGCGCCACGCCAGCTTCTTGCCGTCGGGGCTGAAGCGCGGCGAGTTGTCGGCACCCTTGTTGGACGACGTGAGTGCTTCCCACTTGGTCGATTTGTTGTCGATCGCCACGCGGCACAGGTCGTGGTTGGTGCTCCACGACTCGCCCTTCTCGGGGACGGCCGTGAAGACGAGGTGCTTCGAGTCGGGCGTGAAAGTAAAATCGTCGCCGACACTGAAGGTCGTGCTCGTCGGGTTGGCGTCGCGGTCGCCGGGGGTCACGTCGCGGGCTTCGCCCCAGCCGGTCGGCGTGGCGTCGATGACGAAAAGGTGCTGCCGCTTGTCCTCGACGTAGCTGTCCCAGTGGCGGAAGAAGAGCCGGGTAAATGTCTTCGCCTTGACGGGGTTCTCCTCGGCCGCCTTGTCCGCCGCGGCGTTCTTGGCGTCGCTCTCGGCGAACGGCAACTCGCTGAACTCCGGCCGGATCGTCGAGACGAAGCCGACGTGCTTGCCGTCCGGCGACCACAGCCCCGTGCCCGCGCCAGTGCTGATTTTCGTGATCGCCTGGGCCTCGCCGCCGCTCAATTTGAGGACGTAAAGCTGCCCGGTGCCGCCGCGCGTGGACTCGAACAGAATCGATGCCCCGTCGGGCGACCAGCGCGGGTGGGTGTCCTTCTTGCCGTTGGGGTTCGTCAACTGCCCCGGCTTCGACGCCCCGTCGGTCGCCGCGAGCCACAAGGCTGTCGTCGAGTTGTTCTTCTCCAGGCTCACCGTGGTGACTTGGTAGACGACCTGCGTCCCGTCGGGCGAGACTTGCGGGTCGGCGACGCGCTGGAACTTGAACAGGTCTTCGACGACCATCGGCCGCTTCTTGACCGGGTCCGCCGCGGCCAGCGCCTCCGCGACCGCCAAAACCACCGCGAACAACACCAGGAATTTCATGGGCCGACCCTTCCGGGGAGTACCGACGTGCCACACCAGAAGTGTATGGACCGCGAGTTAGCGCAAGACCAGTCTCGACGTCCGCGCCGCCACGCCGGTGAGCCGCCACAGCACGCCGACGCCGCCGGCCGCGAGGAAGAGGAGGCCGAGGAAGGTCGTCGGCCCGGCCACGCCCCAGCCGAGTAAGCCGCACGTGGCGAAGCACTCCGGCGCGGGCAACCCCCGGCGGCGGGCGACGGCCACGACCAGCAGCGCGAGCGGCCAACCCGCCGCGATCAGCCAGCCGCGCACGGCGACCGACTCGTCGGCCGGCACGTCCTCGGTGACCTCGACGGGCGGTGCAACCGGCGGGACCGCCGGCAGCGGCACGACGGCGGGCACCGGCGGCTTCGGCCGGGGCGGCTCGACGACGACCGGCACGATCTGGACGCGGCCGGCCGGCACCCCGGGGTCGAGGGTCAGCAGCGTCTCGGCCGGGGTCGAGTCGGCGCGAAGGGCCGCCCCCTTCGCCGGCACCCACCGCGCCTCCAGCCCTGCGGGGGGCCGTACCCGCAGGACGCTTGCGGCCGGCACCCCGGCGGCCCGCACGGCCCCGAGGTCGAGCGTCGCCCCCGCCCCGGCCGGCGCGGCCGGCGACGTGCCCGCGAGGGTGACGACCGCTTGCCGCGTCGGTTTGCGGAACCAGACCTGGACGCGCGACCCGACCTTCGACCAGCCGTGCAACTCCGGCGACCGGACCTCCTTGAGCGTCGCCCCGTCGGGCCAGTCGAATTCGACCGCGTCGGTCGGGGCGAACTTGGTCACGGCGACTTGCGCGTCCACCTGCACGGCCGGGCCGAGGGTCCAGCGGGTCTCGCAGGCGACGACCCCGGCATCGAGTTTGGGCCGGACCGTCGGCTGCACTTCGGCCGTCGGCCCCGTCAACCGCTGGAAGACGCGGTCGGCCGGCGCGCGGTCCAGTTGCCACTCGGGGAGTGCCCCGAAGCGGCGGGTCAACTCGTCGGCCGGGAAGTCGATCAGCCCCCGCTTGTCCACGGCGTCGAGGGCCAGCCCGCGCACGCGCAAGCCGACGAGCGAGTCCGCCGCGACGGGCGTCACCGCCCGCGGAAGGGTCAGCACCGGTCGGGCGACGAGGGCCGTGCGGGGCGTGAACTTGACGAGCACCGTGACCCGCCCGGTCACCGGCGCGGCGAACTCCACGACCAGTTTCCGCCCCGCCTCGGACGGCGACAAGACGGCCGAGCGGACCTCGGGGGCGACCCCGGGCCGGGGCGAGTCCGCCCGCAGAACCGGCGTGCCCGGTTCCAGGCCGTCGGGGACTTCGACGGCCACGCCGGCGAGGCTGCCCGAACCGACCGACCACTGGAACGCGCTCGACAGCGTCGCGTCGGCCGGGCCAATGTCCCACAGGTGCCCCTCGCGGACGCTCGCCACGGCGGGGGTCGGGGGCGTGGCGTCGCGGGTGCGGACGACGACCGCCCGCCCGCCGCCGTGGTCGGCGGTCGCGACCGTTTCCCCGCCGCGCTGTTCGACCGACTGCGCCCCGCGCCGGGAAACGACATCGACCGTCGCGGCGGGACTCTGGAAGCTCACGCGGGTCGTCGGGAAGTCCGGGCCGGTGAACCGCGTCTCGCGGCCGCCCTCGATTGCCACAGTGGGGACGCGAAACTCGGCCGTGACGGTGTGCGGCCCCCGGCCCCGGACGCGAATCGTGTAGGCATCCAGCCGCGTCGCTTCGGGCAGCGCCGGCTTGCCGTCGAGGTCGAGGGCGTCGAGCCGCACCCCGCCCAACGGCACCTCGTACGTCACTTCGCCGTCCCCGGCCGCGACGAGCGTCAGCGTCGCTTTGAAGTGCGAACTGCCGGTCCCGGTGCCGCGCCCGGCGTACTCGACGCCGGTCAGCACGATCGCGGGCGGGGTCGGCCGGGTCAACTCCGCGAACGCATCCAGGGTCGAGCGCCCCGCGTAGACCGTCCAGCGGTCGCCCGGCCCGGCCACGACCAGCACCGACTGCGGGTCGGCCGGCTTGGCCGCCCCCGCGACTCCGCCTACGCCGAGCGCGAGTGCGAGACCGATGCCGCGCGGCCGCGCCCGCGCGACCAGGCCGAGCGTAGCGAGGAGGAACGCCGCCAACACGACGGGGCGGAGTACGATCGACCACCCCAGCGGCGACAGCCCGGCCCCCGCCAGGGCACAGACCGCAAGGACCACGAACAACCCGCCCGGCAACCGCCACCGGCTCACCAGTACAAATGCAGCCCCGAGCACGACCGCCGCCAGCGCCCACCCGGCGGCGACCGGCAACGCCGTGGGGACGACGGTCAACGGCCCGTCGTGCGGCGTCGGGTCGGGCAGCGCGTCGAGGCGGGGCCAGCACCGGTACTCGGGGGCCAGAACCCGCGCCGTCGGGACGGTCGGGTCGCCGGGCAGTTCGACCTCGGGACCTTCGACCGTCCCGCCGAAAACCGGCACCGAGTCGGGCAGTTCAAAGCGGACCTCGAACGGCATATCCGACGCTAGCGATGCCCCGGCGATCGTGCGCTGCGGCGGCAACACAATTGCGCCCCCCTCAAGTCGGACGACGTCGGCCGACTTGCCGTGGACCGAAACACTTTGCACCGTCGCGCCGGCGGGCAGTCCGACGCGCCACTCGGACGACCCGCCCGCGAAGAGGACGCCGTTCAAGGTGCCCGCGACCCGGCCGCACGAATCGACGGACGCGGTCAGCAACAGCCCGCGGTACCGCCACGCCACAGCACCCGTCTCGGCCGGAGGCGATTCGACGGCGACGGCCGGCACGATTCGAGCGCCGACGACCGTCGGCACGGTAGCGGGGAAGTTGCCCGCGGCGTCCGCGGTGGCCGTGACCCGCACGACCGCCTGGGTCGCCTCCGCCGGCGCGACGGTCACGCACTGAACGGCTTCGGCAATGTCGTGGGCCGCGGCCGCAGCGGCCACGACCGACCAGGGGGAACTCGCACCGAGGACCGACGCCCACGGCTCGACGGGGGACGCCGGCGCGACCCGCGTGCCGAAGCCCTCCGGCTTGACGCACGAACCGGGCGACTTCGGCACGCGGACGCGCACCTCGCCCAATGGCCCGCCCGTCGAAGTGAGTCGGAAGACGGTGACGCGGGTCGGGACGCCGTCCACGACTGACACCGCCGTGTCACTCGTGCCGGTGACTCGCGCGGCGTGCGGCGTCAGCGTGACCGCGGCGTTGGGGGCGTGGCCGCGGAGCGGGTAGCGCAGCCGCGTCGGGTTGGCGAGCGTCACGGCGGGCACGGCCGTCGCGGTCGCGTCGTAGCCCGGCGGGGCGACGACCGTGTACGCCCCCTCGCGGCCGGCGGCGTCCTGACAGGCGGCTCGCGGGAACGGCACCGCCTCGCCCGGCCGGGGGCGCGGGCCGACGAGCCGGACGACCACTTCGACGGACTCTCCCGCCCGGGCCGGCCGGGTCAACTCGACCCGCCGCCCGCTCACAGAAAGCGGGGCGTCTTCATTCACCTGCTCCGCCGAAACGATCCGGTAGCCCGGGCCGAGGTGCAGCGTTAACGTCTCCAACGGCCCGCGCGCGACTGCGACGCGGAAGCGGGCCGTGAGCCGCGGTTCCTCGACGGGCGTGCCCGCCTCCCAGGTGATCTCGTCCACGGTCGAGTACGTCGCCCCGAAACTGCGCACGCGCACGGTCGGGAGTCGGCGGGCCGCGTCCGGGGTCGGACGCGCGTCGCGCGGGACCGCCTGGAACCCGAAGCGGACGCCCTCCTCGGCCGTCGGCGGCAGCGCGGGCAGGGCGGCGCTGAGGTAGTCGCCGGGGTCGCACCCGAGCCACTGGACGTCGGGTCGGCAGGTCACTTCGACCGCGTCGCCGCGGGCCAGTCCGCCGACCAGCCGCAGGTCGGGCAGGGGCCAGCCGGTCTCGGCCGTCGGCGGGAGTGCGAGGAACCCCGTGACGGTCACCTTCGCCGGCAGGCCGCCGGGGCAGGGCACCCGAACCCGGCCGGGCGTCGCGTCATCGACGGCCCACGACACGCGGCCGGGGGCGGTGACGGCCGTGATCTGGCAGCGGGGGTCGGCGAGGAAGACGAGTTCCGCAGGCGCGCCCCGGACCGCTTCGAGGCCGCACTCGACGGCGAAGTTGACGACGCCGGGGGTGAACTCGTACCGGGCGACGCGCGACACCCGCACCGGCGCGTCGCGCTCCACCAGTGCGGCGGTTGGCCGTAACGAGAACTCGACGCGGCCCTGCCCGGAGAAGAGGATTTGCCGCCGCTGCCGCCCGGGGGTCGCGCCGGGCAACGGGCCGGACAGGGTGCCGCCCCCCGGCCCCGCGGCCAGCGTCGGCTCGCGGTCCACCGGCAAGTCGAGGTCGAGTACGGCCAGCGGTGCGGCGGGCAGGACCAGCGCGAAGCGCTCGGCGTCGCCGTCCGCGCGACCGCCCGCGGACCAGGCGAGCGACGCGGTGCCGTCCCCGGGTACCGCCAGGGTCGCCGGCCGCGCCGGCAGGGCGACGATGCGGACGCCGGCGTCGGCCGCGGGTAGCGACAGCGCGACGCCGACCGCGTCGAGTGGGAAGTCGGTGTTGCCGGCGGCGAATTTCCAGGCGAGCGTGCCGCGCAGGCCGCCCGCCGAGTGCGTCGCCGCGTACCGCGCTTCGACGAGACTCGCCGGCGACGCCACTGGCCGTGCGGCCGCGGAGCGGGCTTGCGCCTCGAACGCTTCGCGGTCGAGCTTGACCACCGGCCCGGGCGGGAGGGACTTGAGCAACGCCGCGAGTCGGTCGGCGCTGGCGAGAACACGCCGCAACGGGAACGGGTCGGCGACCGGGAGTCGGGCGAGGGTGCCGAGCGGCGCGCCGGCCACCGCACCGAGTGGATCGGCGGCCTCGGGCATGGGGAATTGGGCCGCGCCCGGCGTGCCGCCGATCAGCAGGGCGACCAGACTCAGTGCGGCCGCGTACTTCACGACCGCGACCCCGGGGCGGCCGCCCGGCCGGAGCCGGAGTCGAGGGTGAGCGGGTTCGCCTGGAGGGCGACGTTGCGGCTGCCCGCCCCCGACGACGGCTGCGCCCGGTCGAGCGCGTCCAGCGCGATCGACGTGGTCGAGAGTGCGCCCGGGTTGCGCGTGAAGCCGGGCAGGTGCGTCACGCGGCGGCGGTAGTACCACTCGACGGCGAGCACGACGCCGTAGCCCACGACCACGACCGCCAGGCCGGGTTGCCCGCCGTACACGACCTGGGACGCGATTTGCGGCCGCACCACCGCCCCGACGGCCGCGGCCGCGCCGAGCGCCGTCAGCGCCAGGCCGAGGGGGAGCGGCCGCATCCGGTACGCGAGGATGCCGACGACGACGACGACGAGCGAGCACCCCGCGAACCAGACGAACCGCGGCACGAGCACCACGGTCACCCCGGCGAGGCGCGACTGCCGCGCGGTGAGTCCGTCCGAAGTCGCCCCGCCCACGCCGGCCACCGTCGCGTCGGGGGCGTCCACGTCCCCGTCCGGCCCGCCGGCGATCCAGGCGTCCGCGTCGGCGGTAGTCACGGCCCCGGTCGGCGTGAGTAGCCCGCCGTGGACGGCCCAGCGCTGATCGACCGCCACGTCCGTCCCCGGGATCAACGGCACGATGTCGCCGGGCAAATACCACTGCTGGCGGACGGGCGACCGGTACGCCGCGTCGGCCAATCGGGGCACGGGAAAGGTCACGGTGCCCCGCGGCGCGCGGTCGTAGGGGGTCGTGAAGCGGACGTCCAGGAGCGTCGTCTTGCCCACCTTCGGCTCGGGCAACGGGACGCGGAGCCGCCGCGTTTCCCCGGTGTCGAGCGTCGGGATCGGAGTCAAGGTGACGGCGTCGAGGCGGCGGCCGTCGGCGAACACCTCGGGGGCCGCGCCGGCGGGCAGTTCGAGATCGACGCCCCCGCCCGACCAGCGGCGGAGTTGAAACCGGCCGCGGACGACCGACGTGCCGTCCGGGGCGAGCCACGTCTGCACCAGGACCCGCTCGACCGCCGTGCCCGGGAGGAGGCCGGCGTCGTCCGCGAGTTCCACGGACAGCGGGAGCGTCGGCCCGGTCCCGGCGAGCGTCAGCCACGGCAGCGACGGCCGGTCGGGGGCGGCTTCGGGCGGCAGTTCGCGCCACGGGCCGTCGGGCCGGGAAACCCGCCGGGTCGAGGTGCCGCCCCAGACGCGGACGTGGGCGTCGAGCCGGCTGACCGCGTCGGGCGTGAGCAGCACCAGGGGCACGCGGACCGGGCCGCCGTCGCCCTTCCGCGGCGGCAGGGGCACGGCGTAGGTGACCGCAATCGTGAACTCGCGCGGGGCGTCGGGCGGCAGCCGGAGTTGCCACGTGTCGCGGTCGAGCGGCTCCAACGCGCCGGGCGTCGGCGGCAGGACGTGGAGGTCCACGGCCGGCCCCGAGAGCAGAATCGGCCGCGTGTCCCCCTCGATGCGCTGGAACCGGAGTGTGTGCGCGACGACCGCCTGCCGCTCGTTCCAGGTCACGTCCGCGCGGCTGTCGACGGCCAACTCCGGCCGGTACGTTTGCCAGGCCAGATCGACCTTGGCGATGCCGCGCTCGGCCGCCGTTTGCACCGTCCGCGGCGGGGTGCCGCGCGGCGTCCGCTCGTCCGGTGTCAGCGCGAGTGTTGCGCCGTCGCTGGCCGTCGCGGTCCCCACAACTTCCAACCCCTCGGGCACGATGGCGACGAGTTTCGCCTGGGACTCGCGGCCGCCGGGGAAGCGGGGCAGGGACAACTCCTCGCGCCGCCGCGACGAGGGGCCGGGGTGGGTCGCCGAGAGGGTGAAGTCGAACGCCGCCCGCTGCGGGCCGACGAGCTTGACGGCGAGCCGCTTCGTCGTCGGGGTTTCGCTCACGACTTGAACCTGGTCGATCAACTCGCCGGCGGCGGTGGCCTCGACCGCCTGCCACCCGGCCGGGACGTCCACGAGGACTTCCTCGACCTCGGACCGCACGGGGGTGACTTTCACCTCGACCCCGAGCCGCCAGCCGTCGTCGGCCCGCCGCAGGGTGTACGCCGGCTGGACCCGCTGGAACCCCGGCAGTGCCCGCGTCGTCAGTTCGCACAGCGGGGCGGTGTTCGTCGGGTTCGCCCCGGCCGATTGCACGGTGGCGAAGCGGTAGAGTGCGGCGACCTCGTCGTCGGCGGTCGCCGGGGCGGGCGAGTCGATCCGGCGGAGATCGACCGTCGCTTTGTCCAGCGCCACGCGGACCGTCGGCGCGGCGACGACCCGGACCGACCCGGTCACCCGGGACGCCGACGGCACGCCGACCGGGCCGACGGGGTACGGGCCGCGGAACTTCGGGTCGGCCGCTTTCGGCCGGGGCTGCCGGACGACGGCGGTGACGAGCCAGTCGGCGGCGGCGTCGGGCGGGCGGAAGGTCCAGACCGGCTTGCCGGCGTCCGGCGGGCGGGTCAGACCCGGGGCCGTGTTCGGGACGCTTTCGGGACTCGTGCCGGGGGTCGGGAGGCGCTCGGTGACGAGGTCGGCTGTCGCCGGCAGGACGAGTTGCCACTGGGCCGATCCGCCGCGCAACCGGACCCGCGTCGTCGTCTCGATTTGGGCCTCTTCGACCCGGACGGTTACGTCCACCTCGGCCGAGAGCGGTAGCCGGGCGGTCGGGGCGTTGGCCGGCGTCGGGGCCTCCCAGGTCAGGTCCAAAAACTCGGCCGGCCCGAGCGGGTAAGCCCGTTCCCCGGGCCGCACGGCGAGCGTCGCGGCCTCCTCAGCCGTCCACTTCGTCTCGAGCGGCTTGTCGCCCGGCGAGCGCAACCCGACCTGGGCTTTCTTAACACCCGCGGGCAGTTCGAGCGCCAGGGTCGTGATCGCGGCCCGCGGCAGTCCCAACTCGAAGCCCGAGTCGCCCTTCACGCCCCGCGAGGTCACCGGGGCTTCGACTTCGACCGTGATCGTCTGGTCGCCGGGCTTCTCGACGGTGACCGTCAGCCCGTCGTCCGCCGAACTCAGCACCGGCAAGCGGCCGTCCGGCAGGCGGGCCGCGGTCGGGAAGGCGCGGGCCGTGCCGAGGGCGACGGCCGTGCGCGGGGCGGCGGTGCGGACGGTGTACGTGAGCGTGAGCAGTGCCGCCAGCCGGTCCCCGCGGGCGACGACTTTGCCGCGGATGTCGCACGAACTCGGCGCGACCGGCTTGGCCGACTCCCGGGCCTTGCGGGCCGCGTCGATCTGGTCTTGCAGAGCCTTATACTCGGCCGCGGGCAGGAGGACGCCGTCGGGGACGGGGTTGAGGTCGTCGGGCGACTTGGTAAAGACGACGACAGTGCCGTCGGGCAGCTTGAGGGCCGCGGGTTTGGCCGGCTGTGCGGGTGCGACCGGCCCCGCGACGACGAGTCCGATCACCACCAGGAGGAACCGCACGCCGGGCATCGTCCGCGACCTGAGCCGAGAGGGGGCGTCACGCGGCAATTGTAAACCACGCCCCCGTTCAACGCCGGGTGCCGGGTCGAATTATTTCCCCTCAAACCCCCAGGTCGCCCGCTCAGCCCTGCTTGCCGTGTTTCGAGGAATGTTGCAGGACGCCATCGGAATCGACGATAACGGACGTATTCGTTGCGACCGTTACAAGCCGGAGCCGTGCCGTGGCCGACATCACGATTTTGACGACGCCGAAAGTCTACCTCGTCGGCAAGCAAGAACTCCAGAGTGCCGAACTCGACCGCTTCCTGGCCGACCACGGCGTGAGCTGGCAATCGGACAGCGAGGTCGCCGCGGAGGTCCTCACCGAGTCGGCCGGCCGCATCTGCTACATGTCGTTCGCCAAGCCCCGGCCCGGCGGCAACGCGACGTACTTGCACCACATCAAGGAAGTCGGCCACGGGTCGGTGCTGGAGCACGCCGTCTGGAACTTCGTCATCACCGGCGTCAGCCGCAGTCTGACGCACGAGTTAGTGCGACATCGCTCCGGCTGGGCGTACAGTCAGCTTTCCCAACGGTACGTGGACGAGTCGGTCGCGGAGTACGTCGAACCGGACATCATCGCCGGGGACCCCGAGTTGCACGCGATCTGGCTCGACGCAGTGGCGCACGCCCACGCGGCTTACGTCAAGCTGGCCGAGGGCTTGAACGCCAAGCTCGCCGACCCGCGAGCCGCCGCCGCCGCGATGCTGCCGCCGGACGCCGACCGCACGACCCGCCGGAAGACGGCCCGGCAGGCGGCCCGGAGCGTGTTGCCGAACGCGACCGAGACGAAGATCAGCGTCACGGCCAACGCGCGGGCGCTGCGGCACTTCCTGGAGCAGCGCGGCAGCCTGCACGCCGAGCCGGAGATTCGCAAACTCGCCAACCAGATGCTCGACCTGCTCGTCGTCGAAAGCCCCAACCTGTTCGGCGACTACGTCAAGGTGCCGCTGCCGGACGGCACGTTCGACCTGCGAACGCCCTACCGCAAGGTGTGACAATCGGGTCTGGCGTGCGGCCGGCCGACGCTTTACAATCTGCCCTGGTAGCACTCTCCCGGAGGTAGATTATGACTCGCTGGATCGCCCTGTTCGCCCTCGCACTGGCCGCCGCTCCCGGCGGCGCGGCCGACCCGTTCTTCTTTCAGCCCAAGGACCGCATCGTCTTCCTCGGCGACAGCATCACCGAGCAGTACCAGTACTCGAGCGACATCGAGTTGTACCTGACGACGCGGTACCCGCAGGGTCAGATGCTGTTCCTGAACGCCGGCATCGGCGGGGACACGGCCAACGGCGGGGCCGGCCGCTTCCAGGAGCACGTGCTCTCGGACAAGCCGACCAAGGTGACGATCAACTTCGGCATGAACGACGCCGGGTACGGCAACTTCGACGCCGGCAGCAACAAGCGGTTCGTCGAAAAGACGGACGCCATGCTCGACGCGGCCAAGAAGGCCGGCGTGCAGGTCGCTGTCGTGTCGCCGAACGCGGTCGACCGCCGGTTGAACCCGAGCTTCAAGAACTACGTCGAGACGCAGAAGCAGTACTACGCCCCGCTGGCCGAGTCCGCCAAGAAGTTCGGCTTCCCCTACGCCGACCAGTACACCGTGACCCGCGCGGCCGTCGAGGCGATGGAAAAGGACGACCCCAAGGCGGCCAAGGCCAAGCCGTACTACGACGGTTTCCACACGGCCCCCCCCGGCGGGCTGCTGATGGCCCACGCCATCCTGACGCAACTGCACGCCCCGGCCGACGTGAGCACCGCCGAGGTGAACGCCAAGACCGGCGTCGCCAAGGGCACCGCGGCCAAAATCAGCGGCGTGGAACCCAACCCGCACGGCGTCTCGTTCACCCGCCTCGACGACGCGCTGCCGATGCCGGTCCAGAAGGACTGGCTGGCGATGTTGCCGTACACGAACAACCTCGACGACTTGAACCGCTACGCGCTGACCGTCACCGACTTGCCGGAGGGCGAGTACAGCGTCCGCATCGACGGCACCGAAGTGACGAGTACTACCGCCGCCGCGCTGGCCGCCGGGATCAACCTCGGCAACCTGACCACCGGGCCGATTTACGATCAAGGCAACAAGGTGTTGCAGGCGATCAACGCCAAGAACGCCGTCGTCAAGAACCGCTTCTTCGGCGTGACCCGCGCGAGCATCCCGGACTGGCTCCGCGATGTCGGCGAGCCGCGGAAACAAGAGGAGCGGGCGAAGCGGCTCGCCCAGATCGAGACGGCCCAGGCCGACGTGTACAAACTCGCCCAGCCGACGGCCCACAAGTTCGAGATCGTCAAAAAATAGCCGCGCCGTCGAAATGATGCCCGGTGGCGTGCGAACACCGGGCATCACCTTCCCAACGGAGTCCGGCCGTGAACCTCGACGACGCCAACACTCTCGCCCAGCAGTTCAACGACCAACAGTTCGACAAAAAACTGCCGACCGCGTCGGGTTTCGACCCGTCCGCGGTGGGCAACCTCGTGACCGCAGCCGCCGACGGCACGTCCGTCGTCGTGGACCTGGCCGGGGGCCTGGCGGAAGTCTCGGGCGACCTCGCCGGGGCACTGCTCGAAGTGATCGGCGGCATTGTCGCCGGCATTTTCAGCGCGTGACTTTGGCCCGGTAGTCGCGGACCAGATCGGCGTACTGCCGGGCCGACTTCGTTAGCCCGGCCGTGTCCTTCGCGGCGACGAGTTTCGGGTCCACGAGTTGACTGCCGACGCCGAGGCAGACGGCCCCGGCGTCGAGGAACTTCGCCGCGGTCGTCAGGTCCACGCCGCCGGTCGGCATCAACTTAACCTGCGGCAACGGCCCGCGGACCGCTTTGAAGAACGCCGGCCCGAGCACTTCGGCCGGGAAGACTTTGACCACGTCCGACCCCGCCTCCCAGGCCGCGAGAATTTCCGTCGGGGTGAACGCCCCGGCCATGACGACCTTGTCGTACCGCCGCGCCAGCTTGATGACATCGACGGCGACGAC
>JANYHV010000129.1 GCA_025362195.1 Fimbriiglobus sp.
GTTTCAATCCGCCCCCGCCATCAAGCGCGGGGGAAACCGCTCCTCTTGCAAGGTGCGGGTGGGACGGCGGTTAAGGCGCGTTCTCCGCGAACCTGGCCTTGCCAAGACTTCTGCCTCGCCCGTCGGCCGGTTGTTGCTTCATAACTCCCTGACTCGGTACGACATCCGGAGTTCGCGGAACCCCCTAGTCGGACGACCTCACTCCGGGTCCGCGATCGCTCCATCATATCACCAACGGGCCGCCCAGGTCGAACGGTTCCTTCGCGCCGTGGTGCTCGATCCGCACGTCGGCGTCCAGGAAGTAATAGCGGATCGAGTCGCTGGCCGGGTCCATCGCCTCCCGCAACCGGCCGCTCAGCGTCGCCCACTCGGCCGGGCCGACACTGCACTCGAACACGCTCTTCTGCACCCGCTGGCCGAAGTCCGCGCACGCCCGCGCCACCCGCCGCAGCCGCTTCGGACCGCCCGCGTCGCCGGTCGCCACGTCGTACACGATCAGCACGAGCACGCGAATCCCCCGTCAGTTCTTGAGCAGGCACGGGACGTAAGCCGGCAGGTCGCCGCGCAAGTACCGCGCGAGAATACGGGCCTGCAAGAACCACAGCCGGCCGACCGGGCACTTCTGACCCAACGTCGGGTGAACGACCTCGTCCCGCTTCCGCTTTTGGTACTCGGCGATCACCGCCCGCCGCGTCCCCTCGGACATCTCGATGCCGCCCCCCTCCCGCGGCGTGAACCCGTCGGCCGTCACCTGCTGGCGGTTCACCAGGGCGAGCGCGACGCGGTCGGCGATCAGCGGGCGGAACTCCTCCATCAGGTCCAGCGCCAGCCCCGGCCGGCCCGGCCGATCGACGTGCAGGAAGCCGACCGACGGGTCCAGCCCGGCCGCCTGAAGCCCCGCCGCGCAGTCGTGCCGCAACATCCCGTACAGGAACGAGAGCAGGGCGTTCATGCGGTCGAGCGGCGGGCGGCGGGTCCGGCCGTCCGGGGTGAACGACTCGCGGTTCTGCCGCACCATGTGGTGGAAGACCTCGAAGTAGACCCGCGCCGCGTCCCCCTCGTACCCGCGCACCGAGTCGGCCGAACTCGCCGCGCCGACACTCGGCAACGCGTCCCCGAGCCTCGCGGCCGCGGCGGCGAGGGGCCGCTGGTCGTCCGGCGACGCCGCCTCCCGCGCGGCCCGTAGTAGCAGGTTCCGCGTGTTGTGAATCTTGCCCGCGACGACCGCCTTGGCCACTTCGGTCCGCTTCCCCTCGTCGTCCGCCGCCCGGAACTGCACCCGCCGCAGCAGCACGTTGCCCGACCCCGGCGCGTCCACCCGCGCCAGCAGTCGGCCGGACTCCGTGAGGAACGACACGGCCACGGCGTTCTCCGCGCACAAGGCCATCGCCGACGGCGTCACGTGAACCCCGCCGAACACCGCCACCCCGTCGAGCTGGTGGACCGGCACCGTCAGCTTGAGTTGCTTCTCGACGAGGACCTGCAGCGTGAGGTGGTCCCGCCGCACGGTCGCCGCGCGGGTGACGACGAACAGCGTGTTGAGTTGGACTTCCACGGGGCACCGGCGGGGTCACGGGGCGGGGGCACGGAACAGCGACTCACTCGCCCGCAGGTACTCCCGCGGCGCGGCGATCAACTCGGGCAGGCAGACGGCGTGGAGCGAGCACTGCCGGCACTTCTTGTGCAGCACCGGGGCCGGGGCGGTCGCCAGCCGCAGCAACTCGTGCAGCCGCGCCGCCGACCGCCGGGTCAACTCGCGCAGCGCGGGGGTGAACGGCACGTCCCGGCGGCGCTTCGACAGGACGTGGAAGACCGCCCCGGCGGGCACGGTCACGCCGAGCGCCTCTTCGAGGCACAGGGCCTGCGCGCACAGTTGCACGTCGTCGTTGTCCCACGTCCGCCGCTTGCCGCGCTTGTACTCGACGGGGAACGGCACTCCACCGGGGAACTCGACGAGGTCGGCGACCCCCTGGACGCGCAGGGCGTGCGACACCAGCCGCAGCCCGCGGGCGGTGCGGCCGGTGACGAGGTCGCCGTCCTTGACGGCGTGGACGCGGCGGTGGTCGAGGCTGCCGGTGAGGGTGTGCGCGTTCTCGACCCACACCCCCTCGACGCGGTGCAGGTAGCACCGGCGGGCGCAGAACAACAAGTCGTTCAAGGCCGACAGCGGCGGGTACTCGTCGCCGTCGGCCGCGGGCAGGGAGGGTGACAGGGGCAGAGGGGTCACGGCGTCACCCGACGAGTCGGTGAAGTGTAACGCCGGGGAAGTTCGCGTGCCGGCCGCCGGCCCAGCCGTCCACGCTCACGTCGTAGTCCGTGAACGCCGCCGGGAAAGACCCTGCGGACGAAGCGTTCCGCTTGATGCGGACGGTCTCGAAGAGCTTGTGGGCGTGGGCACAGCCGAGTTGCCGTTCGCGGCGGTTCTGCGACTCGTTGCTCGCCGCCTGCGTGCCGACGTGCTCGAAGTCGAAGACCGCCCGCACCGACATCTCCGCCCGCGCGGCCGACTGGTCGTTGCTGAACAGGTGCTCCAAGGACTCCAAGAAGAGTTTCAGGTCGGCCTCGTCGAAGCCAGTCTTGTCGGCGAACAGCGGCGACACGAAGGCCTTTGCCACGTACAGGCCGTAAGGCACAATGTGCTTGTGACCCATCGTCCGCTCCTTTTTGGCGTCCTCCTCCTTGGTGACCGCACAGCGGGTGAGCGTGATTTCCTGCATCATGATCGGATCGACCGACATGCCGAGGGTGAACTGCACCGGCCCGCGAACTTGCCCGTAGGCCGACCCCTTCAGGACATCGTCCCCGGTGGACAGGACGCCTCCAAACGTGCGCACGTCGTAGAAGGTTTTGCACAGGTGTTTCATGGCGTTCTCGGCCTTGTTGTCACCCGGCGCAGCCTTCGCCCCGCGCTTCGGCTTCACGTCGGCCTCGCCCTCCGCCGGGGCAACGGCTGAGGCGTCGATGCTTTTCTTGATCTCGTTGTTCAGGATGTTCCCCTGCTGGATCAGAATGCCGAACTGGTTCGCCCCCGTGACACCCGGCGGGAACGCGGAGACGAAATTACGCACCTTGCGCTTCAGGCAGACGTCCGAGACGAGACCTTTGCCGCTGTTCGGCTCGGTCCGCGGCATGTTCCCGGCGTCGGGGTCGCCGTTCGGGTTGCCGTTGGTCACGTCGAAGGCGATGAGGATGTCGTGGCGGTTGACGGGCATGGGCAGTTACTCCTGGGGGGACTTGAGTTTGAAGTCGTTCACACGGCGGCAAAGGTCGGGGTAGTCGTCGGATGTGACAGCCTGGCTCGCCTCGTCGAGGAGCCGGGCGGCGCGACCCGTGTCGTTGGCCTTCTGCGCCTTTCGGGCTTCGCTTAGCAAATGCCCCACGCGGGACGACGCCCGGTCGTAGGCATGTTGCTGATAGAACCCCAGCGCGAAGCGGCCTTGCTCCTTAAGGTCAAACACCGCCTGAAACTGCGCGACGCCGGCTGCGTCTCTCGGGATCAGTTTCAGCACGTCCCCGACGCGCGCCCGGAAGCCGTTGGCCAGGCGGACACCCGACGCCCCTCGCTGCTCCAACTTTCGGATGTGGTGGTTGTGCAAGCCGAACAACACGGGGAAAACAGTGCGAGGGGACGAGGCGGCCCCGGCGTAGTAGCGCTGCACGACGCCGGGGCCTTCCAGTTTCCCGTCGTGAGCCTTCTTCTGGAGTGCGGCCAGTAGTGCCAGGAAGCGGCCCAGGTTGTACGCCTGGTCCGGAGTGTCGGTGGCCAAGTGGACGCGCGGCATGAACTCCCCTTTGTCGGGTTCGTGGTTTCGGATCAGGATCAGTTTCAGCAGGGCGAAGCGCGACTGGTTGAACGGGAACTTCGGCTTCTTCGGCGCGTCGGTAACCAACGCCGAGCGGAACTCGCCGAGTAAGCAGTCGAGTAGCCGCAGCGGCGGGGCGGTCTCCCGGTCCCACGCCGCCCGGTACAGGGTGGCAATCGCCTCGCTCATCCGGTCGAGCTCGCCGGACTCGCGGACGAGCGCGACGGCCAGGCGGAACAGCGAGTACGGCCCGGACTTCTCGCCGTCGTCCGCCGACCCCTCCCCGAGCGACGCGATCTCGAGGTCGGCGAACCAGTCGGCGAAGTTCTTGATGGCGGCGACCAGCGGGATGCTTAGCCACTCGCGGACGACGACCCGCCCGGCGTTCGCCGACAGGGTGACCGAGAGGAAGCGGTCCGGCTTGGCAACGTCGCGGTCGGGCACGCCGGCAAACGGTGCTTTCAAGAACTCCTTCACCACCGCCGGCTTGGCCGTATTCAGCATCCGAGCGTTCGCGGAGGCGACCGCCGGGTTCTCCTTGGCCCAAAAGCAGAACGTCACCCCGCCGACGCCGAAGTGTGTGTCGGCGGTCGCCAAGAGGTCGTTCAGCCCGAGGGCGTAAGTCGCCGCCGCGGCCTCGGAAACGGGGGCGTTCGCCCCCATCTCGAACCCGAACGACGAGAACGCCGGCGACTCCTTGGCGAACGAGACCACGTAGCCGCCGGACGCCAACCCCGGCACGCCGAGGATTTTCGGCTTGTGCGACCGCGCCACCGGTTGGCCCGCCTCGCCCGTCACCAGGCAGAACGTGGCGGCGGCGGTCGGGGCCGCGTCACCCGCGTCCTCCTCGGTGAAGGACTCGCGGCGGTACACGGTCGCCCAGTCTTGCCACAGCCGGTCGTCCCGCCACCCCTCCCGCGGCACCGCCAACAGCACGCCGTCGATCTCGAACGCCAACGTCGTGAGCTTGGTGATCGGCTTGCAGTCGCCCGTCGCGAGCCGGCCGTGCCACTCCGGCTTCTTGTCCCGGCTCGACTCGTTCGGCCGCCACTCCAGCCAGTCGAACAACCGCGCCGCCCCCTCGTCTCCCGCCAGGCACTTGGAGCGGAAGGCGAGTAACGCCTTGAGCCGAGGGTCGTCGGTTCGAGTCTTGGCCTCGGCGACCCGCTCCCAGAAGTGCCGGTGGGCGCGCACCGGGTTGCGGTCCGCGCCGGAGTCCGTGGCCGGGAGAGGGTCGCCGGACTTGACGCCGACGCCCAACACGCACGGGAAGCTCTCGGCGAGGTAGTACGCCTTCCCGCCGTTGTTCTCGCCGGGGAACCGGGGCAACAGCAGGTTCCGCCCCGGCTCTTCCTTCGTCTTGGTGCCGACTGTCACCGGCGTGGTTAGCACGACGAAGCCGTTGCCGCGGACCGAACCGTCGGCCTTCAGCGGGATGAGGAGGTGGACCGTCCGCACCTGGAACGGCAGCCGCTCCAGCAGCTTCCGCTCGGTGGCGTACTTGTGAAGGGCTTGCAGGAGCACGGTTACGCCCTCCCCGTGCCGGGCCGCAGGATCGCCACCCGGTCCGGGTGGCAGTCCATGCGGCCGTTCGTCACCACGGCGTTGAAGAAGACCGGTCGCGGCGTCACGTTCTTATCCCCCTGGCGGTTGGTCGGGTCGAACACGTCGTACAGCATCAGCCCGAGGTCTTCCGTCAACCCACCAGCGCTCGGCGGCGGTCCCTCGGCGAAGTCGAAGTCGGCGGCGAATTCGCGCATCCCGAGTGCCGGCCGGTGGGCGCACTTGCCCTTCGCCGCCCGCTTGCGGAACTGCTCGGCGTACTTCGCGACCTTTTCCCCGGCCGCCCGGCCCTTCTCCGTGAGCCGGACCTCGGCGGTGAACACATACTCGACATCGACGAGGCCGAGCATGTTCCGCTGGGCGGCGTCGGCGGCCCCGCCCCCGGCGCGGATCGGCTCCAGCGGCTTGCGGCCCTCCATCGCCGACTTCGCCGCGTCCAGGCTGATGACCCGGCCGACCTCGTTGCGGCGGAGCGAGAACCACTTGCCCGGCTTCGTCACCGCGATCGAGTCGATGAGGTAGTACATCTCCGGCTCCCAGAAGACGGCCTCGAGAACCCCCCGCGCCGCCGACGGCGTCGGCACGCGGTAGGACACCCGCTCCACCTTCATCTCGGGCCGCGTAAAGCACGCGAAGTCCCCCCACACGCGGAGGGACACAGTTGCAGTCATGGATTGCCCCTTGTTTACTTGCGGCTAAGATCACGGAAGAGCCTTGGCAGCTTCCCTGACCGTCGAAGATTAACCAGTCTTTTTGCGGTTAGTTCTGCGTTTGCTCCACGGTAGCAGTTTGGCAACGCCGCCATGAAGGCAGCTTTGGAAGTGTCTTCCGAAGCGACACGATCGGCTGAAATCCCAACAAGGGGGTACGTCTCGACAAGGACTTCATCGGGTGGTAACATTTCAGGCCTCCGGTGTGTTTCGCCGTGCGTCATAGCTAGGCGATACACTGGACTGTACTCGCGCCGTTCCCTTCGTCAAGAGGGGAAGAAGTGAGTTTCCCACGTTGTCGTGGGATGGATTGAAACTAGCTTTGACGGACGGTCAAATAGCAATCTTTCTTTGTACGAATGATTGCTTTATTTCATACTATCTCTTGCTCCGGCGTTATGCCGTTGATGACTACACCCAAATCGACGCTGTAGCTACCCTCGACGAGAACCCACGGCCCTTCCGGCTTATGCCCAAACAGCGGTGCGACCAGACCTAACTTCGATGCTTGTACGAAATCATACTCCCGCAAGTTCACCGTGTACCGCTGGAGCCGCCGCATCACGGCCAGGTCGTAAGTGCCCTTGCGTCGCAACCGCTGGACCCACTTCGCCGCCATACGGTAGGGCACGATGACCGACCGGCCGCCGTCCTCGATGACCCGCGCCGCCTTGGCCACCTGCGCGAATTTGAAGTCGGCCCGCAACGCCTGGATGTCGGCCGGGTCGGTCGCCACTCGCCCGTAGAGCGTCTCGAAGTAGTTGGCGAACACCGCCGGGTTTGTGACGAGTTCGTCGAGGTCTTGGTACTTATTGAGGAAGTCCAGCGTGAGTCCCGTCGCCGTCTCGTACAGCCCCTGTGGCACGCCGTCGTCGGCCGGCCGGAAGATGACGACCTCGCCCCGCTTGGCCTTGCCCTCGCGGTTGCACCGGCCGCCGGCCTGGACGAGTGAGTCGAGCGGCCCGAGCGCGCGGAAGACGCGGGGGAAGTCGATGTCCACCCCGGCCTCGATCACCTGCGTGCTCACGACCCAGCACGGCTTCCCGGCCTCCAGGCGTGCGTAAATGGTGTCGGGGCGGGGGTCCCCCTTCCGGCCGAGGATGTCCGCGCGGTGTTCGGCGCACAGGCTCGACGACAGGTGCCGAACGCCGGCGACCGCCTCACACACCTCAGCCTCGCTCTTCCCGAGTCGCCTGGACTCCTCGGCGACGGCCTCCTTCAACAGTCCCCAGACCTCCTTGGCGTGGCGGCGGGTGTTCAGCACGCACAGCGCGGGCGATCGGACCAGTTCCCCAATCAGAGTCTTGTCGTCCCACGGGGTGGCCGTCCGGTTCACGAACGTCACCCGCTGGAGGTCGCGGTCGAGGTCGGCCCGGAGCGTGGCCGACACGATCGGCACCAGTTCGCCATCGCGCAGCCCCCGCGGCAGGCCGTGCGCGGTGTACCGGAACGCCGGCTGGGTCGCGGTGCTGAACACGACTGAGCAGCCGTAGGCCGAGACCAACTCGCGGAACACGTCCAGGAGCGCGTTGAGCAGGTGCGCGGGCAGGCACTGCGCCTCGTCGAAGACGATGACGCTCCGGGCGACGTTGTGCAACCGCCGGCACCGCCGGGTGGACGCCGCGAGAAGCGTTTCGAGGAACTGCACCGAAGTCGTGACGACGATCGGCACGTCCCAATTCTCGGTCGGCAGGTGGCGCGCTTCGTACGGCTCGCCGGGGGGCGGGGCCTTGCCGTCCGGGACGACGGCGGAGTGGTGTTCGAGGACCACCTCGTTCCCGAAGAGCATGCGGTACTCGCGGGCGTTCTGCTCGATGATCGACAAGTACGGGATGACGACGAACACGCGCCGGAGGTCGCGCCGCGCGGCGTGGGCCAGCGCGAACGCCATCGCGGAGCGGGTCTTGCCGCCGCCCGTCGGCACGGTCAACTCGAAGAATCCGCGGTCGCCTTCGCCCGCGAGGACGCAGGCCTCGAAAACTCTGTCGCGCAACTCGTTGAGCCGCGCCGGGGTGCCGTCGGACGCCTTCGGCGGTGCCGCCCGCATCCGGGCCAGCAGCGCGCCGGGATCGAGTCGTAAGTCCGACCGGCCGAGATCGGCCGAGTTGAGTCGGTCGGCGTCGATCAGTGTCGAGAACAGCACCCGCGTCCAAAACTCCAATCGCCGCTTGCCTGCGTCGGAGTCCTCGAACTCCGGCGCGGGAATCGCATTCGGAAAGTCGGGGCACTCCCCTTTGGCGACGGCCACCAACGCGCGGACCACGGTGTGGAGCGGGCCGTGCTCGTCCCCAATTTTGTTGCCCCCATCCCAGTCCAGAAGCCCGCTGTGGTGACCCGCAATGGCGAGCGTCAGCGGGCAATGCCCCACCGAGTACGCGTGCGCGGCCCCGTAGATCGAGTGCGGCACCGACTTCGGCGACAGTCCCGCCGCGGAGGCCAGCAGATACTTCTGCCAGGCGGGTTGGTACTTCCCCAGGTCGTGCAGCCAGCCGGCCGCGTTAGCCGCGGCGGCGAGGCCCGGCACCCCGGTCTCCGCGGCGAAGTCGCGGGCCAGTTTCGCCACGCCTTCGAGGTGGTCCCGGAGAAGTTGCCAGTTGGGGTTCGGAATGGGTCGCCCTGCGGAGTGCGCGTAATGGACTGTCGGGATCGAGGCCATGGCAGCGTCCACTCGGTGAGAGTTACCCGCATGTGAATATACCGTCCGAGACGGATGCCGTGGCGTTTCCCGACCGGCAGTTGGACTCTCGCCCACGGACGCCCTGGGACATCGGTGCAATTCGGCGGCTCGCGCCAGGCGGTCGGCTACGTCGAACACTCGCCCCCGAGTGTTCCGGGACATCGGGGCGAACCCCTCCATCGACGCGAGGCGGGCCGCGTTCTCGACCGCGGAGGGCAAGTTGCGCGACTGCTCCCCGGCGGAGGCCGACGCCGTCCAGCGGAACAGCGGCGCACCGTATTACGCCGAGCGCGGCCCGACGACGCTGATGGTCTTCGTCCGGGTCGACTTCGAGGGTCTCAAGCGGACCGGCCGGAACGCCAAGGACTACCCGGCGGAGGTGGAATTCAGCGGCCTGGCGTTCGTGCGGCCCGAAACCTGGGGCTACTTCCGCCGCGACGCGGACCTCGACGCGGACTGGGACTGCGAGCGGCTGACGTTGGAATCGCCCTCGGCCCCGAAGAGTCCGCAGCCGGCGTACTTCCCGACGGCGACGCGGGCGGGCGGCGGCGTCCCGGAGATCCCGACGGCCGGGCTGATCTCGGTGCGCCTGCTCGACGGGTCCGGCGAACCGATCGGCGGTTACCGCGATCGGCCGCAGCCGTGAGGGACCCACGGTTCGCGCATCGGATAGCTAAAAACAAGGACGGCGGCGGCCCGCACGCCGGCGGGCCGCCCCTCGGTCCCTTCGTCGGTTCTGTCGCCGGTTTGCATTCACCAGGGTCAACGACGCGACGCACGGGCTGGTTCGCCGGTGGGGCGAACGGACCGGCCGTCGGGGGGTGTTCGGCGATGTTGCCGGCGTGGGCGGTTAGTCCTACAGCCGTAGTTATTAATCGGGCGGCTTGGCCTTCCTCTTCCGGTAGTGGCACGCCCTCGCCCGGTGCTGGTGCCGCCGACGCCAGACCGACCAGGCGAGGACCCGCTCGGCCGACGGGAGCGAAGCCCAGGCCAGC
>JANYHV010000130.1 GCA_025362195.1 Fimbriiglobus sp.
CACCCAGCGCTGATCGACGACGCGGCCGAAGCGGTCCGTCCCCGTGTATTGGTCGCCCGCGTCGCCGCTCGCCTCGCCGGATCGCTTCACGTACGTCAGGTCCACGCCCGGCTGCGGGTGCGACCGGGTCACGACGGTGCCGAGGCCCAGGTAGGCGTAGGCTTCGAGCGTCGTCGCCCCGTCCTTGAGCGAAGCCAGCCGGCTGATCGCGTCGTTGAGCTGCCCGGCGGTGCCGTAGTCGCTCGTGAGCACGCGGCCGTTCGGGTACGTCACCGACACCGGCCGGCTGCGGTTCGCCGCGTCCAGCGCACTATAGGCGTACTGCACCTTCGGCGTGGTCGCGGTGGCGACCGCGGCCCCGTGGGCCTGGTACTCGGCTGTCAGTTGCCCCAGGCCGTTGAAGTCCCGCCGCACCTGGCTCACGACGCTGCAACCGGAGACCACGAGGCGGAAATTAATACAGTCGTCATATGTACAAAACAATCATCGGATTTTATCAGTTAGATATATATATATATCTACCATTAGTCTAATCTGCTCAACATTGTAGATGTCGTATAGATATAGATAGGCATCTGGCTTGCATTCTTTGCCGGAAAAAGAGAATCTATTGCTGAGATAAAATTGCATTGTGTGTACAATTTTACGGTTTGCAGGCAGAATTAGTGCACACATAAAATAAGCAGGTATAATACTTTTTACATCAATATCAGATATGAAGAATATCGCCTCACTATTTCGGTTGACAAAATCACAGTCAATATTTTTCCATGATTCTGAACGTAAATTGATGAATTCGCCAAGCTCACACTCGTAAGTTTGCTTTATAGTTAAGTTTGATCCGTCGATTTTTGTCGCGTCGAACAAAACTGAAACTTTCTGTTTAAGGCTGGTTAAGACCTCTTCGATCTTCATATCTTTTCGCTTTCCCAAAACATGTCAAACATTTCAAGAATCCATTCACTGCATTTTTTTGTGCTTCAATATGACCTGAGTCCCCACCGCCAAAACAGCGATAATCTCTAGCAACCCTAGCTGCTGCTAAGGTACCAAACAGCATTGCCCTGCGGAGGTATTCACCACTCGTTAAAAACGGCTGAGTCGTACATTCCAGCTCCCGGACGGCAGCTCCGGCAGCATTCACCGCTGCGTTAAGAAAATCAAGTTCCTGTTGTGAGCAAGGGTTCCGTGGCGAAGTTGGAGGGTGGGGCGGCTGATTGGGAGGCCTTCCACCACCTTCTGACTGAGGCAACGGGGCCGGGGCCGGTTGCGTTGCTCTTGCCGCCCTTGCCGCCCTCAGCCTAGCCTCCGCGCGGGCAACTGCATCGGCACCCTCGACCCATCCGATGCCTTCGGCAATACCCTCCGCTGCCCCAGGGACTTTTTGGACAACAATCGCGCCAGCCGCTATCGTTATTGGTAGGGCTATGATAGCCACTGTAGCCGCACTTACGCCACCCGCTACCGCAACAGCAGGAGCGGCAACAGCGGGAGGCGCGCAAAGTCCGCTGGGATCTGTCGCTCGCAAGGGGTTATTACTCTCCGTCCGGTAGAGGTTCTGATCCCCTGCTGTGAACCCGATCGGGTCCGACGTGACCCAGCGCCCCAGCTTCGGCGAGTAGTCGCGGTTCCGGGCGTGGTAGTTGCCCGTTACCACGTCCTGACGCAGCCCCTGGAACAGCACCGTCGAGGCGTAGCCGCTGCCCGCCAGCACCGTGTAGGTCGGCGTGTACACCGTCACCGCCCCGAACGGGTCGTAGGCGTACCGCTCCACCACCGCGCCGGTGACGCTCACCAACGCGGTGACGTTGTAGTTGGCGTCGGCGAGCGCGTACAGCCGCTCCTCCAGCCCGTTCGCGCTGCTGCCGTCCGCGTCCCGGTCCCGGCTCACCAGCGCATCGACGTACACCGGCGACCAGACGTAGCTCGTCTTGGCCACCCCGCCGACGCGCTCCTCGAGCACCTGCCACCCCGCCGAGTAGTACAGGTCCGTCGTCGCCCCGCCGGCGATCGCCGTGATCCGCCGGTTGAGCGCGTCGTACCCCAGCGTTTCGAGCACCACGCCGCCCGAACTCTTCACCACCTTGAGCCGGTTCCAGGCGTCGTAGACGAACTGCCGCCCCGTCTCGTCGCCCGTCATGTTGCCGTTGGCGTCGTGGGTCGGTGTGACCGCTCCGCTGATGGCGGTGATCTCGTTCTGCGCGTTGGCGGTGCGCGTCTGGGTGGTGCCGTCGGTCGTCACGCCGTTCCAGTTGCCGAGGGCGTCGTAGTCCCACGACTGCGTGTGCGCCCCGCGGGCGAAGCTCGCCAACTGGTTCAGGCCGTCGTAGGCGTACGCCTCGCCGAACGCCGCGTTGACCCCGTTCGACTTCGTCAGCCGGTTGCCACTCCGGTCGTAGGTGTAGCCGAAGCGGTCGGCCGCCACCCCACTCGCCGCGACCACCCAGCGCTGATCGACGACGCGGCCGAAGCGGTCCGTCCCCGTGTATTGGTCGCCCGCGTCGCCGCTCGCCTCGCCGGATCGCTTCACGTACGTCAGGTCCACGCCCGGCTGCGGGTGCGACCGGGTCACGACGGTGCC
>JANYHV010000148.1 GCA_025362195.1 Fimbriiglobus sp.
GTCCTCGACGCCAAGTTCCGCAGCGAAGGCGTTGCGGTGGCCGACGTGAACGGGGACGGCAAGCTCGACGTGCTCACCGGCGAGCACTGGTACGAGGCCCCGGCCTGGACGCCGCACGAAATGCAGCCGCCGAAGGACCACGGCACCGGCGAGCAGGGCTACTCCCGCGTCTTCGCCGCCTGGGCCGCCGACTTCAACGCCGACGGCCTGCCCGACCTCATCACCATCGGCTTCCCCGGCGAGCCGTGCCACTGGATGGAGAACCCCGGCGCGAAGGGCGGGCACTGGCGGAAGCACGAGATCTGGCACAGCGCCTGCAACGAGACCCCGGCCTACGTCGATCTGCTCGGCACCGGGCAAAAAGTCCTGCTCATGGCGACCCAGCCGAAGGGGGCGAAGCCGGACGGCAACCAGGGCCAGATGGCCTACTTCACGCCGGTCAAGGGCGACCCCTACGCCCTCTGGACGCTGCACCCGATCAGCCCCGCGGCGGAACCGGGTAAGGGCGCGCCGGGCACCCAGCGGTACAGCCACGGCCTCGGGGCCGGCGACCTCAACGGCGACGGCAAACTCGACGTGATCTGCACCGGCGGCTGGTGGGAGCAGCCCGCGTCCGCCGACGGCACGACCCCGTGGAAGTTCCACCCGGCCAACCTCGGCGAGGCGTCCGCCGACCTGTTCGCCCACGACTTCGACGGCGACGGCAAGGCCGACGTGATCGGCACGTCGGCCCACAAGTTCGGCATCTGGTGGTTCAAGCAGCGGGCCAACGACAAGGGCGGCGACCCGACGTTCACGAAGAACGACCTGTTCCCGACGCTCGGCAGCGAGACGCACGCCGCGCACTTCCTCGACATCGACGGCGACGGGCAGAAGGACCTCGTCACCGGCAAGCGGTGGTGGAGCCACGGCCGCAGCGAGCCGGGCAGCGCCTGGCCGGCGCGCATCTACTGGATCAAGTGCGTGAAGGAAAAGGACGGCCTGACCAGCTTCACCCCGCACCTGATCGACGACGACTCCGGCGTCGGCACCCAGTTCGAGGTAATCGACCTCAACGGCGACGGCCTGCTAGACATCGTCGCGTCGAACAAGAAGGGCGTCCACGTCATCCTGCAAGGCCGCAAGTGACGGTTGCGGTGCCGATCACGCTCGCGGGACGGGGGTAGGTGGCTCCGCCGCAGGCGAGTCTTGTTAGCCCGACGCGCTAGCGAGGGTCGAGGGGTCGTTGACTCTGTTGGAGTCGTGGGCCGCGCGGTCATGGACAAGCGCGTTGCCCTCGACCGCTCGACCCTCGCTAGCGCGTCGGGCTAACAAGACTCGCCTGCGACGGAGCTACAGTCACACGAACTCCACTATTTACGAAACGACCCGCCACTCTGGCGGGTCGCTCTCAATCGCAACTCGGAAACTTCTACTGGCAGCCGGTCACGCAGACGGGGACGTACCGCGTCACGCACCGGGTCACGGTCATCGGTTCGACCGCGCAGACTTGGACGGGCACCATGCGGCACTGTTGCACGGCCTCGCAGCGGGGCACGCACCGGGTCACGTACCGGCAGTGCTGCTCGGCGACGTACCGGACGCTGCACTGGCGGACCGTGCGGAACTGCTCTTCCGGCACGACGCGGCAGGTCTGCACCGGCACGTACCGGACGCACTGCTCGGGCACGTTCTCGCAGTACCGGCGGACCTCCGTGCGGACGTGATCGTGCTTGACGACGCGGCAGGTCGTGTACGGGATGTTCTGTACCACCGTTTCGGGGATCATGCGGCAGGCCCGGCGGGTCTCGTAGCGGACGTGGTTCTCCCGGATCACCTGGCAGGTCGTGTACGGGATTTGCACCGTCCGCGTCTCGGGGACGTAATAGCAGTGCCGCTTGGCCACCATGCGGGTGTGCGTCTCGGGCACCACGCGGCAGGTCGTGTACGGGACGTACCGCGTCTGCTGGTCGGCGACCGTGTAGCAGCGGGTCTTCGTGACCATCGCTGTGTGGTCCTGGCGCTCCACGCGGCAGGTCGTGTACGGGATCTGTTGGACGTGCTCCTCGGGGACGCGGTAGCAGTGCTGCTTTGTGACCATCGCCGTGTGGTCGTCCCGGACCGTACGGCAGACCGTGCGGCAGACCGGTACCATCTCAGTGTGCGCGACCGTCCGGCAAACCGGCACCTGGACCGTGGTGCAGACCGGCTTGCGGACGTAGTGGGTCTCGCAGACGGTGCGGCACTGGACGTTCGGCACGTACACCTGGCGGCAGACCGTGCGGCCGGGGCACTGCTCTTGCGTGGCGACCAGTTGCCCGGGGCAGTAGTTCGTCGAGCACGTACACGGGTCGAACGAGCAGGTGCCCGGCGTGCGGGTGTACCGCGTCACCACCGGCCCGGGGACGTACTCGGAGACCGTCTGGTAACCCCCGGCGTCCACGGCGACGACGCGGGAGGTCGTGACCGGTTCGACGACGTAGCTCGTCTGCGTCCGCTCGACCAGGTCGGTCACGGTGTTGAAGCGCGTCACGGGGACGTAATTCGTCACCGTGTCCGTGACCGTGCGGTAGGTCGAGTAGTTGACCGGCACCTGGTACGTCTGAACTTCGGTGCGGTAGGTCGTGTACCGCTGCTCGCGGACGTGCTGCTCGGCGACCGTGTGGTAGGTCGAGTAGGTGACCGGCACCTGGTACGGTTCGACGACCTGGCGGTAGGTGACGTAGTTTTCGGGCCGGACGTGCTGCTCGTACACCGCGCGGTTGACGGTGTACGACACCGGCTCCTGGTAGTCCTGGGTGACGAGCCGGTTGACCGTGTACGACTGTTCGCGGGCGTGCTGTTGGTACTCGGTCCGGCTGGTCGTGAACGGGACGGCGACCGAGTAGTCGTAGTACTCGGGCCGGTTGTAGGTGCGGGCGACCTGGCGGACGTGCTGATCGACGACCGTCTGGTACGTCGAGAACGGCACGCTCACGGGGACCTCGCGGACGACCTGGCGGTTGACCGTGTACCGCTGCTCCTGCAAGTGGGTATCGACGACGGTGCGGTTAATCACCGACTTAAGCACGGTGTCGAAGTACTCGACGACCGGCTTATTCACCGTGTACGGCACGGCCTCGACCTGCTGGTCGTAGACGGTGCGGTACGAGGTGAAGTTCTGCGGCTGCAGGACCGTCCGGTTGACGGTGCGGTACTGCACTTCGTTGACCTGCTCGGTCACCGGCTGGTAGGCGATGCGGCTGGTGATGACCGGCGGGGAGCACTGCTCCGCGGCCACGAACGGAGCCGGGTAGCCGCACAGGCCGCAGTGGCCGGCCGAGGCGGGTGCGGCGGTCAGGGTCAGGGCCACGCTGAGCGCGGCGGTCACGCGCGATACGAAGTTCATCACAAGTCCCGATGGGTCGCTCGGTGCGGGGTGTCCAGTGTGTCAGTCTGCCCGACGATCCGGGCCGCACAAACCCCGCCCCCGCGAACCCCGCGAATACTCCGCCCCCCGCCTCGCCGAACCGGCTCAGACCCCGGGACCGCCACGACCGGCGCGGCCGGCGCGGCCCCCGGCACCGGGCGGACCGGCACGACCGGCGCGGTTTCGCTTACAATACCGGCATGACGCCGCCCCCCGCCGACGGCCTGCCCCCCGCGCACGAAGAGTGCGTGGAGCAGGCGTACTTCTTCCGCACCTTCCGCGAGCGGCTGGCCGAGAACGTGCCGTCGCAGGAAATCCTCCGCACGATCCACGAGGACGTACTCCCGTCCACGCGGCTGCCGATGGCGATCGAGTTCTTGTCGTCGGACATGAAGCACACCGGCCGGCTCTCGACCGGGTTCGCGCGGCTGGGGCACTACTTCACCCCGTTCCAGACCTTCGTGGTCAAGCAGGCCGAGGACGACCGCCAGCAGTTGACGATGCCGGTCGCCCTGCTGATCCTCGAACGGGAGGCGGCGTACAAGGCCCAGAGCGCGGGCAAGGAGACCGAGCGGGCCGGCCTGTTCGTCTACCAGTTCGAGACGATCGCGCGGAACCGCCTGGGGTACGACGAGGGGCTGACGAGCGTCAAGGGCGACCCGATTTATGGGCCGGACTGGGCGGCCTACGTCGAACTCGTGCGGCGGTCGGCCGGGGTCATCGACTTCTGCGACCTCGTCTACCTGCGGTCGGCCCAGCACGTCGTGGACGAGCGGCGGAAGTTCCCCAATTACACGCCGGCCGTGCCGCCGATCTTCGGCGACCGCGAGGGCCGCATCGCCAAGGCCAGCCGCGGCCGCGAGCCGTTGTTCCTGTTCGCGGCCCTCCAGCGGCAGTTGAACTACCCCGAAGTCCCGCGGGTCAAGAAGCGGGACGACGTGGACGTGAAGATCGAGGCCCAGGCGGCGAAGCTCCGCGAGCTGGAGACGCGCCTGCGCATGGTCGAGTCCGAGCTGCGCGGCCAGTTCGACCCGACCCAGTTCGGCAAGCCCGAGGCGTTCCGCGACGTGCCGGAAGTTTAGCGCGGCTTGATTTGCGCCGGCCGGGTTCGACAATGAGCTAGTGTTCCCCACCGGACCTGACGCGAGGCGTGCGATGATCGTGGGCGTGCCGAAAGAAGTGAAGGGCGACGAGTACCGGGTCGCCATGACGCCGAACGGCGTCGAGGAGTTGACCAAGGCCGGGCACCGCGTGCTCATCCAGGCGCACGCCGGGGTCGGCAGCGGCATCACGGACGACGAGTACGCGGCGTGCGGGGCCGAGATCGTCGCCGCCGCGGCCGACGTGTGGCGGCAGGCCGACCTGATCGTCAAGGTCAAGGAGCCGCTGCCCGAGGAGTGGCCCCACCTCCGCGCCGGGCAGACCGTGTTCACCTACTTCCACTTCGCGGCCGACGAGGAACTGACCCACGCGGTCATGAAGTCCGGCATCGCGGCCGTCGCCTACGAGACGATCAAGGACGCCCGCGGCGGCCTGCCGCTGCTCACCCCGATGAGCGAGGTGGCCGGGCGGATGAGCATTCAAGAGGGGGCGAAGTACCTCGAACGCCCGTTCGACGGCCGCGGCATTCTCCTGGCCGGCGTCCCCGGGGTCGCCCCGGCGACGGTCACCGTCATCGGCGGCGGCATCGTCGGGGCCAACGCCGCGCGGGTCGCCGGCGGGCTGGGCGCGAACGTGTACCTGTTGGACGTGAACCTCGACCGCCTGCGGTACCTCGACGACGTGATGCCGCCCAACGTGACGACCCTGTTCAGCAACCGGCACAACGTCCTCGACTGCCTGCGGCGGTCCGACCTGGTCATCGGCGCGGTCCTCATTCCCGGCGCTCGCGCCCCCCGGCTGGTCAACCGCGCGGACTTGAAGCAGATGCTCCCCCGGGCCGTCGTCATCGACGTGGCCATCGACCAGGGCGGGTGCTTCGAGACGAGCAAGCCGACGACGCACGCCAAGCCGACGTACATCGTGGACGACATCGTCCACTACTGCGTCACGAACATGCCCGGGGCGGTCGGCCGGACGAGCACGCAGGCGCTGACGAACGTCACCCTGGCCTACGTCATGCAACTCGCCAACAAGGGCCTGGACCGGGCCGCGGCCGACAACGCCGGGCTGGCCCAGGGGGTGAACGTCCGGGCCGGCAAGGTGACCAACGCGGCCGTCGCGGCGACCTTCGGGTACGAGCTGACCAAACTGTAACTCCCCCGCCCCTCCCCCGGCCCGAGTCAGGACACCGCGATGCTCGTCGGCGAAACCATCGGGCCGTTCACCGTCGAGAAGGAACTCGGCAGCGGGGCCATGGGCACCGTGTACAAGGCCGCCTACGCCAAGGACGGCGGCGCGACCACGCCCGTGGCGATCAAGATCGTCTCGATGGGCCTGCTCGGGAACGAGGGCGCGATGGCCCGGTTCGACCGCGAGGCGGCGATCCTGAAGCAGCTCAAGCACCCGCACATCGTCCGCCTGCTGGCCGTCGGCAAGTACCGCAAGACGCCGTTCATCGCGATGGAGTACGTGGACGGCGAGTCCCTGGACAAGGTCCTCGCCCGCCGCCAGTCCCTGGCCTGGGAGGACGTGGTGCAGTACGGCAAGCAACTGTGCGACGCCCTCCAGCACGCCCACGACAAGGGCATCGTCCACCGCGACTTGAAGCCGTCGAACCTCATGGTCAACCGCCAGGGGGTGCTCAAGCTGACCGACTTCGGCATCGCCAAGGACACGGACGTGACGGCCCTGACCGGGGCCAACAGCACCATCGGCACGGCCGCGTACATGTCCCCCGAGCAGTGCCGCGGGGACAAGACCCTCGGCCCGAAGTCCGACCTGTACTCGCTGGGCATCTGCCTGTACGAACTCGTCACCGGCAAGAAGCCGTTCGTCGGCGAGAGCACCATCGACATGTTCATGAAGCACGTCGGCGAGACGCCGGTCCGGCCGCGCAAGCTCGTGCCCGATTTGCCCATCTGGTTCGACAACCTGATCATGTTCCTGCTCGAAAAGGACAAGGCGAACCGCCCCCTCGACGCCGCGACCGTCGGCCGGATGCTGGCCGAGATCGAGGAGAAGGTGCAGGCCCAACAGTCGGTCGGGGCGGAGGTGGCGAACGCCCGCCGGGTGGACCGGCCGGTCGGGTCGGCACCCGTCGATGCGGCGGACAAGGACGCGGCCAAGTCCCTGCGCGGCGGCGAGCGCAAGAAGAAAAAGAAGAAGCCCCGGCCGCTCGGCCAGCGGCCGTGGGTGAAGGCGGTGCCCGTCGCCCTGGGGCTGTTGGCGGTCGTCGCCGTCGGCGGTTACCTCCTCGTCGGTAACGTCTTCCGCACCGAGTCGGTCGAGGCGGCGTTCGCCAAGGTCGAGGCGACCGCCCCGGACGGCCGGCGCGACGCGGCCAAGGCCTTCCTGGACGCGCACGGGGGCAAGACCGACCCGGCCGTCGAGAAGGCCCGCGGGCTGTTCATCGCCGACAACGTGACGGTCGCCGAGACGGCGTTGATGAGGCGGCACGCCGCAAAGATGACGAACACCGAGAGCTTCGACGCGGACGGCTACGCCCTGGCGATGCAGGCGATCGACGCCGAAGCGGCCGGGGAGTTGAAGCGGGCCGCCGACCTGTGGGCGAAGGTCAAGGAGAAGGCCCCGCCACCCGACCCGGCGAAATTGACGACCGAGGAGGAAGTCAACCGCTGCCGCCTGGGCTGGGTCGCCGACAAGAGGTTGACGGACATCCAGACCCTGGCCCCGGCCGCCGTCAAGAAGCTCCGCGAGGAGATCGAGACCGAGCGACGGAACGAAGTCCCCCGGGCCGGCGAGACCGGCAAGCCCGACGACCTCGCCTTCGCCGCGCTCAAGCTGGAAGACTTCGGGGCCAAGTCGAAGGCCCGGGCCAAGTGGGAGCAGCTCGTCAAGCTGACGGCCGCCGACCCCGGGCAACGCGTCTGGACGCTGATCGGCGCGGAGCGGGTGGGCCGAAGCTCCGAGCCGAAGGACAAGGAGCAGGACGCCAAGGACCGGTTGGCGGGGCTGGCGGCCAAGCTCGACGAACTCGAAGCCCGGGCGAAAGCCCTCGAAGGCACCGAGAACCCCGGCCCGGCCAAGCGGGTCATCCGCAACGCCTGCCGGGACATTGTGACGCTGTACGCCGACGAGTCCGCGGAGGCGTACAAGCCGCTGCTGGCCCGGGCCGCGAAGCTCCTCGAATCGACCCCGAAGTGACCCGGAGCCGCCCCGCATGACCGCGACCACCGTCCACCGCCCGAAGTCCCTCGCAGCGTTCGCCCGCGCCAAGGCCCTGATCCCCGGCGGCGTGAACAGCCCGGCGCGGGCGTTCGGGGCCGTCGGCGGGTCGCCCATCTTCATCGACCGCGCCGAGGGCGCGTACCTGCACGACCTCGACGGCAACGCGTACCTCGACTTCATCGGCTCGTGGGGGCCAATGATCCTGGGCCACGCCCACCCCAAGGTCCGCGCGGCGGCGGCGGCGGCGATGCTCCGCGGCACCAGTTACGGTGCCCCGTGCGAGTTGGAAAGCGAACTCGCCGAGATGGTCATCGGGGCCGTGCCGTCGATCGAGATGGTCCGCTTCACGTCGAGCGGCACGGAGGCGGCGATGTCGGCCGTGCGGGTCGCGCGCGGGGCCACCGGGCGGGACAAGTTCGTCAAGTTCGCCGGCTGCTACCACGGCCACTTCGACGCCTTCCTGGTCGCCACCGGGTCGGCCGCCCTGACCCTCGGCGTGCCGAACTCCCCCGGCGTCCCGGCCGGCGGCACCCGGGACACGCTCATCTTGCAGTTCAACGACGTGCAACAACTCCGCGACGTGTTCGCCGCCCAGGGCGACGAGATCGCCGGCGTCATGGTCGAGCCGGTCGCCGGGAACATGGGCCTGATCGTGCCGACCGCCGAGTTCCGGGCCGAACTCCGGCGGCTGACCCGGCACCACGGGGCGCTGCTGATTTACGACGAGGTGATGACCGGCTTCCGCCTCGCCTACGGCGGCGCGCAAGAACTCCTGGGCGACGAGCCGGACATGACCGCCCTGGGCAAGATCATCGGCGGCGGCTACCCCGTCGGGGCCTACGGCGGGCGGGCCGACGTGATGCGCAAAGTCATGCCGGCCGGCCCGATTTTCCAGGCCGGGACGCTGTCCGGCAACCCCGTGGCGATGGCCGCCGGGGTCGCCACGCTGACCGAATTGAAGGCCGCCCCGCCCTACGCCCGACTCGACGCAATGGGGGCGAAACTCGCCGCCGGGCTGGGCGAGATCGCCGCGGCCCTGAACGTCCCGCACGCGATCAACCGCGTCGGGAGCATGTGGACTTTCTTCTTCACGCCGACCCCGGTGACCGACTTCGCCACGGCGACGACGGCCGACGCGGCGAAGTTCGGCCGCTTCTTCTGGGCGATGATGGACCGCGGGGTGTACCTGCCGTGCAGCCAGTTCGAAGCCGCGTTCATCAGCGGCGCGACGACCGACGCCGACATCGACGCGACCCTCCGCGCCGCCCGGGAGTCGCTGGCCTTGGTGGCTTAAAATCAACAAAGATTGACCGCAGAGGGCACATGAGGGCGCGGAGAAAGGCTAAAACCGAGAAAGTCACCAAACCGTGCTAGAACCTTCCGTGGACCGTCTGCAATCGCGGTAAACAGCCCGTGTGCATGACCCACTCGTTTTAGCCCTCCTCGTTTTTGCCTTGCTCCGCGCCCTCTCGTGCCCTCTGCGGTGAACCGTATTCGGTTTGCCCCCCTGTGGAGTTCCCATGACGCGCCGCCGGTCGCTGTCCGTCGTCTTCGGGTTCGTGCTGGTCGTGCTCCTGTGCGGCTTCGTGGTCTTGAGCAAGTTCGCGCCGCAACTGGTGCCGGGGCTGCTCGACCGCGAGTCCGCCGACCCCGTCGAACTGGCCGCGCTCGACGCCGCGCCGCTCGCCGAGGGGACGCGCGGCACGGACTGGCCGCAGTGGCTCGGGCCGACGCGGGACGGCCGCGCCCCGGCCGGCCCGCTCCGTACCGACTGGGCCGCGAAGCCGCCGAAACTGCTGTGGTCGATACCGTGCGGCGGCGGGCACTCGTCGTTCGCCGTCGTCCGCGACCTGCTCGTGACGCAGGACTACGCCGCCGGCGTCGAGCGCGTGCTCGGCCTGAACAAGGGCACCGGCGCGACCGAGTGGAGCGTCTCGATCCGAGTCGATTACAGCGGCATCGACTCCAATTTCGCCAACGGGCCGCGGGCTACGCCGTCGATTTCCGGCGGGTTCGTTTTCGCCGTCACGGCCGACGGGCAACTCGTCGCCATCACCATCCCGGCCAAGGGCGCGGCGGCAGCCGTCGCCTGGAAGCACGACCTGATCGGCGAGTTCGGCGCGCCGCGGCCGACCTGGGGCGTGTCCCGGTCGCCGGTCGCCTACGGGGACACGGTCATCGTCCAGGCCGGGGCCAAGGACGCGATGCTCGTCGCCTTCGACCGCGAAACCGGGGCGGAACTCTGGCGGACCCCCGGCGACCCGCTCGGGTACAGTTCGCCGACCGTCGCCACCCTGGCCGGCGTCGCGCAGGTGATCGCCGTGGGCGGCACGAAGATGGTCGGGGCGGACGCTTACACCGGGCGCGAACTCTGGTCCGTGCCGTGGGCCACGCAGTTCAACGGGAACATCGCCACGCCGCTCGCCGTCGAGGACTACGTGTTCATCTCGTCGGCCTACGCCAAGGGCTGCGGGCTGTTCCGTGTGGTCAAATCGGGCGACGCCTTCAAGGCCGAGACGGTCTACTTCCGGCCGCGCCGCGTGATGCAGAACCACCACTCGAACTGCGTGCCCCGCGGCGGCTACTTGTACGGCTACGACGGCGACGAGTTGAAGTGCGTCAACCTGCGCAAGGGCGAAGTCGTCGAGGGCTGGGAGGCCCGGGACGGCGCGAACAAACCGGTCGCCAAGGGTTGCGTGATCCTGGCCGGCGACAAGTTACTCGGCCTGACGCACGCCGGGACGCTCTTCCTGGCCGACGCCGACCCCAAGGAGTTCACGCTCCGCGGAGAACTCCCCGGCGTCCTGTCCGGCTCGCGCACGTGGGCACTCCCCGTCCTCGTCGGCGGCAAAATCTACCTCCGCGACGACACCAAAATCGTCGCCTACGACGCCGAGTAAACGGCGGCACGCCCCCGCCCAATCACCCACCGCCCGAGGCCCCGATGCCCACAGACGACCCGACCCCGCCCACGCCACCGCCGGCACCCACGGAGCCGCCGCCGGA
>JANYHV010000250.1 GCA_025362195.1 Fimbriiglobus sp.
GCGAGTAGCCGCGGCTACCTGATCGACGGCCACCTCGCCGACGTGGACGTGCAGAACCTCTGCGACGAACTGCTCGTCGATCGGCTCGTCGAGCGCGTCGATGTCCGCGAACTCGGCACGCCGCTCGGCACCCCGGCGACGACGGTGCTGCTCAAGCCGGGCGTCACCGACAACGTCGCCGACAGCGTGACGGCCGCCGCGACCGACCTCGGCTACGCCGTCACGCAGTCCCGCACCTTCCGCCGCTACTACGGCCCCGACGCCCACGCCGCCGACCGCGACTTGCTCGCCCGCAAGATCCTGGCCAACGGCGCGATCGAGCAGGCCGTCACCGGGCCGCTGCACGCGAGCAACCTGGCCGTCGGCCAGCCGTACGCCTTCCGTCTGGTCGTCGTGCCGCTGCGCGACCTCGACGACGCCGGGCTGATGCAAATCAGCCGCGACGGCCAGTTAGCGCTGAGTCTCGACGAGATGCGCACGGTCCAGGCCCACTTCCGCGAGCACGACCGCGACCCGACCGACTGCGAACTCGAATCGGTCGCCCAGACGTGGTCCGAACACTGCTCGCACAAGACGCTCAAGGGCGTGATCGACTACGCTGAGACCGCCGAAGGGGTCACGACGACGCGGCGTTACGGCAACCTCTTGAAGGAGACGATCTTCGGGGCGACGCAAGAGATTCGCCGGCGGCTCGGGCCCGACGACTGGTGCGTCAGTGTGTTTTCGGACAACGCCGGGGTGGTGAAGTTTTCCGACGACTTCCACCTGGCGATCAAGGTCGAGACGCACAACCGGCCGTCGTCGATCGAGCCTTACGGCGGGGCCAACACCGGCCTCGGCGGCGTCATCCGCGACCTGCTCGGCACGGCGCTGGGCGGCCGACCGGTCTGCAACACCGACGTTTTTTGTTTTGCCCGCCCGGACTACCCCGCCGACCAACTCCCCGCCGGGGTGCTGCACCCGCGCCGCACGATGCAGGGCGTCGTGGCCGGGGTGCGCGACTACGGTAACCGCATGGGCATCCCGACCGTCAACGGCTCGATCAGCTTCGACGACCGGTACTTGGCCAACCCCTTGGTCTTCTGCGGCACCGTCGGCACCGTGCCGATCAACAAGGTCGTCAAAGAGGTCATGCCCGGCGACTTGATCGTGGCGATGGGCGGCCGCACCGGGCGCGACGGCATCCACGGCGCGACGTTCTCATCGCTGGAGTTGACCGACCAGTCCGAGACGCTGAGCGGCGGGGCGGTTCAAATTGGCAACGCCATCGAGGAGAAGAAGGTCCTCGACGTGCTGATGCAGGCCCGCGACCGGGGCTTGTACACGGCCATCACCGACTGCGGCGCGGGCGGCTTCAGCAGCGCCGTCGGCGAGATGGGCGCGGACCTCGGTGCCCACGTCGAACTCGACAAAGCCCCGCTGAAGTACGCAGGGCTGAGCTACACGGAGATTTGGATCAGCGAGGCGCAGGAGCGGATGGTCCTGTCGGTGCCGCCGGAGAAGTGGCAGGAACTGCACGACCTCTGCCGCAGTGAAAACGTCGAAGCGGTCGTGCTGGGCACCTTCGAGGCGACCGGCCGCTTGAAGCTGTCGTTCCACGGCAACCCCGTCGGCGACCTGTCGATGCACTTCCTGCACGACGGCCGGCCGAACGTCGTCCGCCGGGCGACGTACACCCGCAAGCCGGTGACGCCCGCGGTCGGTGACGGCACGATGTCACCGCACGACGCGCTGCTGAAAATTCTCGGTAGTTACACGGTCTGCTCTAAGGAGAGCGTCGTCCGCCAGTACGACCACGAGGTCCAGGGCGGGAGCGTCGTCAAGCCGCTCGTCGGGCTGTTGAACGACGGCCCGTCGGACGCCGCCGTCGTCATTCCGGTGCTCGGGCTGACCCTCGGCGCGGCGGTCAGCAACGGCTTGTGCCCGCAGTTCGCCGACCTCGACCCCTACGCCGCCGCCGCGTGCGCGATCGACGAAGCCCTGCGCAACGTCGTCGCCGTCGGCGCGGACCCGGCGTTCACGGCGATCCTCGACAACTTCTGCTGGGGCAACGTCACCGACCCCGAACTTCTGGGAGCACTGGTCCGCACCGCCGAAGCCTGCCGGGACGCGGCGCTGGCCTACGGGACGCCGTTCGTGAGCGGCAAGGACAGCCTGAACAACGAGTACAAGTCGCCGACGCAGCGGATTACGATCCCCTCGACGCTCCTCATCACCGCTCTCGGTCGGGTGCCGGACGTGCGGCAGTGCGTGACGATGGACTTGAAGACCCCTGGGAGCCGGTTGCTGCTCGTCGGGACGACGAAGGACGAAATGGGCGGGTCGCACTACCACCTCGTCACCGGCCGGACCGGCGGCCGCGTCCCCTGCCCCGACCTCGTGACCGCGCCGAAGATTTTCGCGGCCCTGCACCAGGCGATCCGCCGCGGGCTGGTGCGGAGTTGCCACGACTTGAGCGAAGGCGGGCTGGCCGTCGCCGTCGCCGAGATGGCGTTCGCCGGCGGGGTCGGGGCGGACGTGACCGCGCTGGGCGGGACGGCCGGCTTGAGCGACGCGGCGAAGTTGTTCAGCGAAAGTGCGACGCGGTTCGTCCTGGAGGTCACCCCGGAGAACGTCGCGGCCGTGACGGCACTCTTCGGCGACCTGCCAATAAGCGACATCGGCGTCACCGTGGTCGAGCCGCGTTTGCGGGTGGCCGGGGCGGACGGCGAGTGGCTCGTCTGGGCCAGACTCGCCGATTTGAAGGAAGCGTGGCAGCGGCCGCTGCGGTCCTGACGCGGGAATTCTCGCCGTCCGCTCACGCCCGGTTGCCCCCGCCCGTTACGATGGGAGTGTCACCCTGGGGAAGCCACGATGCGGACGCACCTGTTTCTCGGCCCACTGCTCGCCGCCGCCTTCGCGGCCCTGCTCGCCGTCGCCCCGCCGGCGACCGCCGCCCCGCCGCCGGGGGACGAGAGGGAACTCGTCGATCAGGTCAACCTGGCCATCGACCGCGGCGTGCAGTTCCTCCGGGCGTCGCAGAAGAACCGCACCTGGGAGGGGTACTGGACCGGGGACGTGGTCGGGCTGAGCGGCGGCGTCACCGCCCTGGCCACCCTCGCGCTCCTGAACTGCGGCGTTAAACCCGACGAAAAGGAGGTCAAGACGGCGATCGAGTTCCTCCGCGCCTTGCCGAAGCAAACGACGTACGTCGTCGCGCTCGTGACGATGGTCCTGGCCGAGGCCCGCCAGCCGCGCGACCTGCCGCTCATCCAGGCGAACTGCGACTGGCTGCTCCAGACGGCCCTCCGCGCCGACGGGCGGATCACAGGGTGGACGTACCCCCTGAACGACTACAAAATCCCGGACGCGTCGAACACGCAGTACGCTCTGCTCGGCCTGTACGCCGCCAAGACGGCCGGGGCCAAGATCGCCGACGCCGAGTGGGAGCAGTTGCGGGCGCTGTACCTGCGGGGCCTGCGCAAGGAGGGGGAGAACTCCGGGTCGTGGAGTTACGTCAAGGCGAGCGAGCCGAGTTTCACGATGACCGTCGCCGGCGTCGCCGGGCTGTACATCGCCGGCATGGGCCTGAACACCAGCCAACAACAGCTCGACGCGGCGACCGGCGTGGCGGCCAAGTGCGGCCTGTACGAGGAGAACGACGCGATCAACCGGGGCATGAACTACATCGGCCGGAACTTCACCTTCACGCGGCCGCGGGGCGGCGAATCGACGTACTACAACGTCTACGGCATCGAGCGTGCCGGCCGCCTGTCCGGGCAGCGGTTCATCGGCCGCATCGACTGGTACCGCGAGGGCTGCGAGTTCCTCGTCCGCGAACAGAACCGCGACGGCGGGTGGACCAAAAACGCCCAGACCAGCTACGACACGGTCGCCACGATCTCGACCAGCTTCGCACTGCTGTTCCTGTCGAAGGGCCGCACGCCGGTCCTCATCAGCAAGGTCGCGCACGGCGAGTTCACCATGCCCGACAACGGCACGCTGGTCGAACGCGGCAGTGCCCCGGGGGTGGTCGGTTGGAACCGCAAGCACAACGACGTGCGGAACCTGACGGCCTTCGCCGGCCGCGAACTCTTCCAGGGGATGCCGCTCGGCTGGCAGGTGTACGACCCGCGCCGCAAGGACTTCGCCCGCCCCGAAGAAGTGCTGGCCGAAGTCGGCGTCCTCGTGCAGTCGCCCATCTTGTACCTCACCGGCCACGAACGCTTAAACCTGCCGGGCCAGCACAAGGAAATCTTCAAGAAGTACGTCGAAGAGGGCGGGTTCGTGATCGCCGAAGCCTGCTGCGGCTCCCCGGCGTTCGCGGAGAGTTTTCAGGCGCTGGTGAAGGCGCAGTTCCCCGACAGCCAGTTGAAGCCGATGCCGCCGGAGCACCCGATCTGGACGAGCTTTTACGCCGTGCCGCCGTCGGACTTCCCGGGGCTGATGGTCCTGGAGCGCGGCTGCCGCACGGCGATGGTGTTCAGCCCGCAACCGCTCGCCGGGTACTGGGAGGAGTCGCGGTTCATGGCCCCGGCCGGCAAGACCGCGGCGAACCGCGGGGAGCAAGCGTTCCGCCTGGCGGCCAACATCATTGCTTACGCCACTGGCATGGAGCCGCCGACGCAACGGCTGACGAAGCGGACGATCGTCGAAAAGGGCACGGCGGTCAAGTCGCCGCCGAAGGGGTTCTTGAAGCCGGCCCAAATCCGCCTGCCCGGGGAGGCCCCGCCGGCCCCGGCCGCGATGCGCAACCTGTCGGCCTACCTCCAGCAGAATGCCAAGCTCGATGTCGTGTTGGACGTGGAGAACCTGAGCGCCGACAGCGTCGATTTGCCGAAGTACAAGTTCCTGTACTTGCACGGCCGCAAGTCGTTCACCTTCGGCCCGGAAGAAATCAACGGCCTGAAGGCGAACCTGCAAACCGGCGGCGTGCTGTTGGCGGACGCCTGTTGCGGTGCCCCGCAGTTCGACGAGTCGTTCCGCAAGCTCGCCGCGGCGCTGTTCCCGACGCAGAAACTCGAAGTCATCCCGGCCGACGACGACCTCTATTCCGAGACGGTCGGCGGCGTCAAACGGGTGGTGATTCCGACCGTCAAGCGGCGCGAAAAGGCTTCGACGGCCGACAAGGAGAGCGGGTTCGCCGACCTGCCGCCGCTGCTGGAAGGAATCAAAGTCGATGGCCGCTGGGCGATCATCTACAGCAAGTACGACCTGGGCTGCGCGATGGAAGGCCACAAGTCGTCCGACTGCCTCGGCCACACCCGCGAGAGCGCCTTACGACTCGCCGCGGCCGCCGTGATCTACGCGCTAAAAAATTAACTGAAAGATTGAAGATTGAAGATTGAAGATTGAAGATTGAAACACATCCGCGAGTGGTATTCAATCTACAATCTGAAATCGACAACCGTTAGTATCCCACCACCGGCGTGATGCTCAACGTCATCGGCTTGCCGTCGCGGGTCAGGGTCACGTCGGCCTTGCGGCCCGGTTTGACGAGGCTGACGGCGACGTGGGCGTCGCCCAACGTGTCGGTCCAGCGGCCGTCGATGGTCAGCACGCGGTCGCCGACTTTCAGCCCCGCCGCCGCGGCCGGGGTGCCCTCGTAGACTTCGCCGACCGCGACGCTCGGCTCGTCGTCGGCCTTGGTCTTGGCGAGCGTGAAGCCCCACAGCCCGGCCGGGCCGACGACTTTGGCCTGGCCGGCGTTCTCGCCCGCAGCCGACAGTGACTTCGTCAAGTCTTCGATGTAGTTGCCCGGCTTGTAGTCCCGCGGCGAGAGTAGGAGTTCCTTCTTCTGGTAATCGACCGTCGTGGCGAAGCGGGCGAAGAACGGGAAGCCGACGATGCCGTCGATGGTGCCGTGCTCCTCCGCGAAGGCGTCCGAAATCGCCTTCACCGTGGGGTGGTCCATGACGACGGCGGCGACCTTCTTGGCCGTCACGTCGCCGAGTTGCATCGTGCCGATCTCGACCTGGTTCATGCCGCCGGAGAGGAGCGCCGCGATCCCGCCGCCGCCCCGCTTCGAGATGCCGGTCTCCTTGCCGAGGCGGCTGGTGACGATGTTCAGCGGTGCCCCCGTGTCGAAGATCAACTTGTACGGCCCCTTGTCGTTGATCGTCACCTCGATGAGCATGTGCCGGGACGGCAGTAGCTTGAAGGGCACCTTGAGCGGCTTGGCCTCGGGCAGGGCCTGGGCCTGGACGCCCCCGGCGATGGCGACGGTCAATAACGAAGCGATGGCGAGTTTGAAGTTCACGTTACAGCCCCTTCCCGAATTCGACGGTGACGGTCTCGGTCTTGTCGCCGCGCTCGACTTGAATCTTGGCCTTCTGGCCGGCCCGCATCGGTTCGACCCAGCGGCCGAAGGCTTTCAGGCGGTCGAGGTCGTCGATGCCCGGCTCGCGGCCCTTCGCGGCGAACGCCTTCGACACGCCGGTAATGAGGTCGCCCGGCTTCAGCCCGGCCGCCGCCGCGGGGGACCCCTTGACGACGCTTTTCACGGCGAGTTTGCCGTCGGTCTCGGCGAGTTCGACGCCGAGGAAGCCGCGCGGCTCGACGGCGAAGTTCGGCTTGATGCCCATGAACCCGGCGAGCATTTTCATCGCCGGCCCGAGCAGGTCGAGGCCGCCCTGGCTGTTGTCCTTGCCCTTGGCGTTGACCGCCGGCGGGGTGAAGTCTAGCGCGACGAACTTCAACTTGTCGGCCGTGAAGTCGTAGGTGATGCGGTACTTGGCCAGCACGTTGTACCCGACGACGCCGTGCAGTTCGACGCCGGCCAGTCCCATGCCGTTCATGCCTTCGAGCTGGAACAGGTCGGCGACGCGGGCCTTCGCGCCCGGCACCTTCAACCCGCCCTCCAGCTCGAACGAGTCGGTCGCCGCCCAGCCGTCCTTGTCGGTGTCGAGGCCGGCCCGCTCCGCGCTCTTCTTGGTAATGAAGACGGCCGGCGCGCCGGTGTCGAGGATCAGGTTGAACGGCCCCTTACCGTTGACTTTGACGCGGACCAGGATGTGCTTGGTGTCGGTCAGCCGGTACGGGATCGCGTACTCCTTCTCCGCCGCCTTGACCTTGTCGGCGGTCGGCTTCGCGTCGTCGTCCGCCCGGGCCCCAGGGGCGAGGCCGGGGACGAACCCGAGGGAGAGTGCTAGGAGCCACCAGCGAATCATGAGAATCTCCGTCGGGTGTAGTGCGTCGTTATCGTACCGACCGCGGCGCGGCCGGGTTTCGGCGGGTCAGTCGTGCGGGCCGACTTCGGGCGCGAAGCCGCGGCGCATCGTATTCTCGGTGACCGTCCGGGGCACCACGAATTGCAGCAAGTAATCCGGGCCGCCGGCCTTGCTGCCGACCCCGCTGAGCTTGAACCCGCCGAACGGCTGGCGGCTCACGAGTGCCCCGACGCACTTGCGGTTCACGTACAGGTTGCCGACGCGGAAGCGCCGCTTCACGGTCTTCAAGTTCTCCGGGCTGCGGCTGTACACCCCGCCGGTCAGGGCGTACTTGGTGCCGTTGGCGATGCGCAAGGCGTCGTCCAGGTCGGCGGCCTTCGTGACGCACAAGACCGGGCCGAAGATTTCTTCCTGGGCGAGGGAGGCGTCCGCCGGCACGTCGGCGAAGATCGTCGGGCCGACGTAGTAGCCGCGGCCGGCGATGCCGCTCACGTCGGCCTGGTAGGCGAGCCGGGCCTCGGTTTTGCCGTGCTCGATGGTGCGTAAAATCCGGTCGCGGGCCTCGGCGTCGATGACCGGCCCCAGCGACGAGCCGGGGTTTTCGGCGTCGCCGACCGTGAGACTCTTGGTCGCCGCGACCAGTCGCGTCAAGAACTGGTCGTACACGGCGGCGTGGACGATGGCCCGCGACCCGGCGCTGCACTTCTGGCCGGCGTACCCGAAGGCCGAATCGACGACCCCGCGGACCGCCTCGTCGAGGTCGGCGTCGCTGTCGACGATGATCGCGTTCTTACCGCCCATCTCGGCGACGACCTTCTTGACGAACCCCTGCCCCGCCGGCGTTTTCGCGGCCTGCTCGTTGATGGCGAGTGCGACCGGGAGCGAGCCGGTGAAGGTGATCAGGGCCACGCCCGGGTGGCCGACCAATCGCGGGCCGATTACCTCGCCGACGCCGGGCAGGTAGTTGACCACGCCGGGCGGGGCACCGGCCTCCTGGAAGACTTCCAGGAGCTTCGCGCCGACGACCGACGATTGCTCGGCCGGCTTGAGGATGACCGTGTTCCCGGCGACCACCGCCGCCGCCGACATGCCGCACAAAATGGCCAGCGGGAAGTTCCACGGCGCGATCACGACGGCGACGCCGCGGGCCTCGTAGAAGGTCGCGTTCTCTTCCCCGGCCACGTCGTGCCGCTGCGGCGAGGCGAGCTTGCGCATTTCCTGGGCGTAGTAAACGCAGAAGTCGATCGCCTCGGCCACGTCGCCGTCCGCCTCGCGCCACGGCTTGCCGGTTTCGAGAATGATCCACGCGGCCAGCTCCCACCGCCGCCGCCGCATGATCCCGGCCGCGCGGTCGAGCACGGCGGCACGAGCTTGAACATCGCTGTCGCGCCACGACTCGAAGGCTTGCTTCGCCGCAGCGACGGCCTGGTCGGCCAGTTCGACGGTCGCGCTGCCACACCGGCCGACGAGTTGGGTCGCGTTCGACGGGTTGAACGAGTCGAGCAGCGTCGGCGTCGACACCGGGCGACCGCCGACGACGACGGGGTACGTGCGGCCGAGTTGCGTCTTGACCAGCGCGAGGCCGTCGGCCATCGCCCGGCGGTTGGCCTCCCGCGCGAAGTCGCTCAGCGGCTCGTTGTGAAAGCTCGCCGGAACTGCCGGGGGCGCGAGAGTCGTCATGCTCGGGGTCCGAGGGGGTGCGGGGGTGGCCGGGTCGCGCAGCAGGATGTCTTCGGGCAGGCCGTCGGCGAAGCCCTGCTTCAGGAACGAGTCGTTCGAGGTATTTTCGAGCAGCCGGCGGACGAGGTAGGCCATGCCCGGCAGCAGTTGGCCGTAGGGAGTATAAACGCGGGCGCGCGAGCCGAGGGACTTGATCGCGTCCTTGATCGGGTCGGCCATGCCGTACAGCATCTGGAACTCGAACCGCTGCGGCGGCACCTTCAACTCCTCGGCCACGGCCAGGGCGTTGGCGATGCTGCGGATGTTGTGGCTGCCGAACGCCGGGGTCAGCCAATCGACGTTGGTCAGCAGGAACCGCGACATCTTCTCGAAGTTGGCGTCCGACTCGGCCTTGCGCGTGAACACCGGCACCGGCCAGCCCTGCTGCGCGGCGACCACCGTCTCGTAGTCCCAGTACGCCCCTTTAACCAGCCGCACCCAGACGGGGCAGCGGCGGACGTTCTTGGCCCAATCGAGGAGTTGGTGCAGGTCGGCTTCCGTCTCGGTCAAGTACGCCTGCACGGCGACGCCGACGTCCGGCCAGTCGCGGAACTCCGGCTCGGCGAGCAGGTCGCGGAAGATTTGCAGGGTCGTCGATTTGAACGCGTACTGCTCCATGTCGAAGTTGACGAACGCCCCCTTGGCCTTGGCCAGCGACAGGATCGGCCGCAGGCGGGCACTGACCGCGCGGGCGGTGCCGGCGGGGTCGATGGGGTCGAACTGGCTGTACAACCCGGACAGCTTGACGCTCACGTTGACGCGGGCGATGGGGCCGCGGTCGTCCCGGTCGATGCCCGGGATTTCCGGCCACGCGTTGACCGTCCGCGACAGGCCTTCGAGCAGGTCGAAGTACTGCCGCTGGACGTGGTCGGCCTCGGCTTCGCTGACGGTCGCCTCGCCGAGCAGGTCGATGGTGAACGCCAGGTTCTCGCCGCGCATCGTGCGGACGGCCTCGATGGCCTCCTCGACGTTCGACCCGGCGATGAACTTGCGGGCCATGCCCGAGGCGTTGTGCCGGGCCGCGGCCGCGAGCGCCCTGCCGCCCAGCCCGCCGTCGGGCAGAAACTTGACCCCGGCGCGGACCCACCAGGGCAGGTTGTCCCCGGCCTCGCCGAGGTACTCGCGCAGGTGCCGGGCCAGTTCCTTGGGGTCGCCGATGAGGTACGGCAGGGTGTCCACGAAGCGGAACAGTTGGACCTTCAGGGCCTCGTGGCCCATCGTCAGGCCCATCATCTTCTCGTCGAGCCACGGTTTGGTCAGCGGCGTCGGGCCGGTTCGGTCGAGCCGGGCGAAGATTTCGCGGCCGAAGGTTTGAACGCGGGCGTCGAATGCGGCGGGCGTCACGGGCTTGCTCCCGGCGTGAACGGCTCGGTCGGTTTGCCGGCGGGAGGGGCCGGCGGTATCATCGCACTGCTTCATTATTGGCGACCGGCGGGAGTGCGTTCGATGTCCTTCGACAAAATCGGGAAAGTGACGGTCCTCGCCACCCTCGGGGCGGGTGCCCAGAGTAGCATCGTCAAAGTCCGCCGGGAGGCCGACGGCCGCGAGTACGCGATGAAGATCGTGCCGGTCGAGTCCGAGGACGACAAGAAGTTCCTGGACCAGGCCAAGCACGAATACCGCGTCGGCCAGATGCTCGACCACCCGAACCTCGTCAAAGTCTACTGCTACGAGACCGAGTCCGACTGGTTGTTCCGCGTCAAGAAGGCGAAGCTGCTGATCGAGTTCGTCCCCGGGGAAACGCTCGACAAGGTCAAGCTGTTGAACCACGCCAAGCTGCTCCGGGTGCTCGAAAAGACGGCGTCGGGCGTGGCGCACATGCACAGTCGGGGTGTCGTCCACGCCGACCTGAAGCCGAACAACATCCTCATCGGCCGGGGCACGAACGCCAAGGTCATCGACTACGGCCTGGCCTGGATCAAGGGCGAGCCGAAGGACCGCGTCCAGGGCACGCCGGAGTACATGGCCCCCGAAACGGCCATGCGGAAAATCGTCAACGAACGGACGGACATCTACAACTTCGGCGCGACCATGTACCGCCTCGTCACCTTCAAGCTGCCGCCCAACGTCGTCCCCGCGGCCGAGGGCCTCGAGCTCAAAGAAGCGACCTTCCACGAACTGCTCAAGCCCGTGACCGACCTGAACCCCGGCTGCCCGAAACCGCTCGCCGAGTTGATCCACCGCTGCCTGAGTTTCAGCGCGTTGAAGCGGCCCGAGAGCATGAGCGCAGTCCGCGGTATCCTCGACACCCTGGCCGACGAAGCCCTGTCGAAGCTCGCCGACCCCGACGAGATCGAACGGTAGTCAAGAATTGCGGAATGCGGATTTGGGATTGCGGATTCTAGAACCGCCCCGCTCGACATGGTGTTGCCTTTCAATCCGCATTCCGAAATTCCAAATCCGAAATATAGGGTTGTCATGCTCGATCAGTCTCGCTGGATCGCCGACCGGGCCAAGGCGGTCGAGGTGTCGGGCATCCGCAAGGTGTTCGACCTGGCGCGGAGCTTGAAAGACCCCGTCAACCTGAGCATCGGCCAGCCGCACTTCGACGTGCCGGAGCCGATCAAGGCGGCGGCCAAGGCGGCCATCGACGGCAACCGCAACGGCTACACCGTCACCCAGGGGGACGCCGCGTTCGTCGCCAAACTCAAGGCCGACGTGGCGGACCGCTTCCCCGGCCAGTCGCGCGACCTCGTCGTCACCAGCGGCACCAGCGGGGCACTCCTGCTCGCGCTCCTGGCGGTCGTCAATCCGGGCGACGAGGTGATCGTCCTCGACCCGTACTTCGTCAGCTATCCGAACATGATCTCCCTCGCCGGCGGGGTCACCGTCCGCGTCGATACCTACCCGAGCTTCGACGTGGACCCCGAGCGCGTGCGGGCCGCCATCACGCCGCGGACCAAGGTGTTGATGCTGTGCAGCCCGGCGAACCCGACCGGGGCCGTGCTCTCGCCGGACGCCGTCGAGGCGGTCGTTGCGCTGTGCCGGGAGCGGAACGTGCTCGTTATCAGCGACGAGATTTACCGGGCGTTCCACTACGACGGCCCGGCCGTGTCGCCGGGCGAGACCGACGCGAACGTGCTGGTCGTCGAAGGCTTCGGCAAGACCTACGGCATCACCGGCTGGCGACTCGGGTACGCCCACGGCCCCAAAGCCGTGATCGAGGAGATGGTCAAACTTCAACAGCTCACCTTCGTGTGCGCGCCGAGCATCGTGCAGCAAGCCGGCATCGCGGCGATGGACTTCGACGCGACCGGCATCGTCGCCGACTACCGCCGCAAGCGCGACCTCGTCGCCGCCGGCCTGCGGGATCGCTTCGAGTTCGGCCTGCCGGGCGGGGCCTTCTACCTGTTCCCGAAAACGCCCTGGGGCACCGGCACAGAGTTCGTCGCCGAGGCGATCCGCCACAACCTGCTCGTCATCCCGGGCAACGTGTTCAGCCGCCGCGACACGCACTTCCGCATCTCCTACGCCGCGTCCGACGAGACATTGCACCGGGGCGTCGAAATCCTGAACGCTCTGGCGCGGCGCTAGCGTTCCACGCGCGCACTTCCCCCGCGGGCGAGCTTGCGCACCTCGTCGAGGCTCGCCATCGAGGTGTCGCCGGGGGTCGTCATGGCGAGTGCCCCGTGCGCCGCGCCGAGTTCGACGGCCTCCGCGGGCGACTTGCCGGCGAGGAAGCCGTAGATCAGGCCGGAGGCAAAACTGTCGCCGCCGCCGACGCGGTCGAAGACTTCGAGTCCCTCGCGGTGCGTCGCCTCATGGAAGTCGCCGCCGGCCCAGCAAACCGCCCCCCAGTCGTTGCGACTTGCGCTCTTCACCGTGCGCAAGGTCGTCGCCACGGCCCGAAAGTTGGGGTACTCGCGGACGGCCGACTCGATCATCCGCCGGTACGCGCCGTGGTCGAGGGCCTTCAAGTCGGCGGGGTTGCCGGGCACTTCGAGGCCGAGGCAGGCGGTAAAATCTTCCTCGTTGCCGAGCATCACGTCGACGAGCTTGGCGATGCGTTTGTTCACGGCTTGGGCCTGCGCCGGGCCGCCGATCGACTGCCACAGCGACGGGCGGTAGTTGAGGTCGTACGACGTGACAACGCCGTGCCGCTTGGCCGCGATTAGGGCTTCCTCGACGAGGGCCGAGGTCGTCGCCGACAGGGCGGCGAAGATGCCGCCGGTGTGGAACCAGCGGACGCCGAGTGTGCCGAAGAGGTGGTCCCAATCGACATCGCCCGGCTTCATTTGCGACGCCGCCGTCAACCCCCGGTCGGAGACGCCGACGGCCCCGCGGACCCCGAAGCCCCGTTCGGTAAAGTTCAGGCCGTTGCGAACCGTCCGGCCGACGCCGTCGAACGGAATGAAACGGACCTGCGACAAATCGACGCCGCCTTGCAGCATCAAGTCTTCGAGCAGCCGGCCGACCTCGTTGTCCGCGAAGGCACTCACCAGGGCCGTGCGCAGGCCGAAGCAGCGGCGCAGGCCGCGGGCGACGTTGTACTCCCCGCCGCCCTCCCACACTGTGAAGGTGCGGGCGGTGCGGACGCGGCCGTCGCCGGGGTCGAGCCGCAGCATGACCTCGCCGAGCGACACCTGGTCGAAGCGGCACGCCGCCGCGGGCTTCAAGTCGAACATCACGACACCGGGCGGGGGAAGTGGACGCGAAATGCCGCGATCGTCTGGGCCGCGGCCGCCTCGGCGTCGGGCCACGGCAGCACCTCCGCGGAGACGTAGCCGTCGTAGTTCATCTCACGCAACGCTGCGGCGATCGGGGCGAAGTCGGTGTGCCCGAAGCCGGCGGCGCGGCGGTTCGAGTCGGCGAAGTGGACGTGCCCCACGATTGGCCACCCGCCCCGCCGCTCGTCGGCGATCGACTCCGCGTTTACCAGCGCGGCGGCGATGTCGCGCTCCTCAATGTTCATGTGGAAAAGGTCGGCAAGCAGTTCGATCGACGGGAGCGGGAAACTGCCGACGATCTCCGCCGCGTCCCCGAGGGTCGTGAACAGGTTCGTCTCGTAGCGGTTGAGTGGCTCGTAAAACACCTTGACTTTCAGCGTTGCTGCCGCGCCGCCCAGCAGAAACATCGCCTCCGTCAGGTAAGAGCGGGCCAGTTCACGCGGGACTTCCCGCGTCCAGCGACCTTGCATGCTGCCGACGATAACCGCCGACCCGAACTCAGCGGCCACGTCGATCATCGCCCAGACGAAGTTGACGGCCTCCGCCCGCACGGTCGCCGACGGCGACGTGAGCGTCAGGTGCCGTTGCAGGAAGCCCGCGCCGGTGCCGAGCGCGGCGAGTGACAGGCCGTTGTCACCGAGCAGCTTCTTCAGGTTCAACGCCTTCACGGCGGCCGCGTCGGGGGCGAAGATTTCGACGGCGTCGAACCCAAGCCGCGCGGCGGTGGCGCACGCCGCTGCGCAGTCGCCGTGGAAGACGAATGGGCCGGCGGCGGCCTCGGGGACCAGGCAAATCGTCACGGCGGAGCGGATCATCAGTTCACCTCCACGATGGCTTTGATGACGCCCGTCTCGGGCAGCGTGTAACTCGGGAACGCCGCGATCAGGTCGTCGAAACGGGTGCGGTGCGTGATCCACGGGTCGGTCGCAATTTTGCCCTGCTCGATGAGGCCGACGATGCGCGTGAAGTCGGCCGGCAGGGCGTTGCGGCTGCACAACAGCGTGCCCTCGGGCCGGTGAAAAATCGGGTGCGTGAAGGTCACCTCCTTGGTCGTGATTCCGACGAACACCAGCCGGCCCGTCGGCGCGATCAGGCCGAAGGCCGCGGACATCGAGCCGTTGTGCCCGGTCGCGTCGATGACCACGTCGGGCAGATCGCCGCCGTGCAGGTCGCGGAGTTGCGCGACCACATCGGCCCCCGGCGCGACGGCGTTCTCGACGCCCATCACCTCGCGGCAGAAGCGCAGGCGCTCGGCGTTGGTGTCGAGCACCGTCGTCTTCGCCCCGGTCAACTTGACGAACTCCAGCGTCGCCAGGCCGATCGGCCCCGCCCCGATAACGAGGCAGGTTTCACCCGCCTTGAGGCCGCTCCGCTGGACCGCGTGGCAGCCGATGGCCAGCGTCTCGACGAGGGCGAGTTGGTCGAAGCTCAGCGACTTCGAGACGTGCAGCTTGCGGGCGGGGACGTTAAAGCGGTCGCGCAGGCCGCCGTCGGTCATGACGCCGAGCACCTTCAAACTGACGCAGCAGTTGCCCGCCCCCTTTCGACAGGCGTAGCACACCCCGCAGTTGATGTACGGCTCGACGGCACAGCGGTCGCCGGGCTTCACGTTGGTCACGCCGTCGCCGACGGCCAGCACCTCGACGCCGAGTTCGTGGCCGGGGACGCGCGGGTACGTGAAGAACGGCATCTTGCCGAGGTAACCGGAGATGTCCGTGCCGCACACGCCGACGCGGTGGACGCGCACCTGCGCCTCGCCGGGGCCGGGGTCGGCCGGCTCGGGCACGTCGATGACGGCGAAGCGTTCGGGGGCCTGGAGTTGAATCGCTTTCATGGGCAATCGCTCGGGGGAGTCGGCGCGTGGCGTTGTTATACTCACCGGAGCGGCAGCGATATTGGGTGACACGCGGGGACGCGGCCGTCACAATGGCCGCATCCTCAAACTCTCCCGGTCAGGCACCTCCCATGCACCGCCGCAGTTTCCTCCTCGGCGCGTCCAGCGCCGCGGCCTCCCTGGTGATCGGCGACAGCGCCCGCGGGTACGCGGCCAACGACGCCGTCCGCGTCGGCGTCCTCGGCACCGGCGGCCGGGCGCGGCACCTGATGAAGCCCCTCGCGTCGATCCCCGGGGTGCGCATCGTCGCGCTGTGCGACGTGTGGGACGCCGCGCTGAGCCAGGCCGGGCCGCTCGCCGACCCCCGGGCGACGGCGACGAAGGTGGTCGCCGAGTTGCTGGCCGACAAGGGCATCGACGCGGTGCTGATCGGCTCGCCGGACCACCAGCACGTGCCGATGACTGTCGCGGCGCTGCTGGCCGGAAAGGACGTTTACGTCGAGAAGCCGGTGACGCACGCCGCCGCCGAGGGGGCGGTCCTTTTGGCCGCGGCGGCCAAATCGAAGGGGATCGTGCAGGTCGGGATGCAGCAGCGGAGCATGCCGCACATCGTTAAGGCCCGCGAGTTGATCCAGGCCGGGGCCATCGGCACGGTGCTGAAGGTCAAAATGAGTTGGAACCGCAACAGCGACCGCGTCAAGCGCTTCCCGCTCGGCGTGGACCCGAAGTCGGTGGATTGGAAGGCCTTCCTGGGCACGGCGAAGGCGCAGGAGTTCGACGAGTACCGCTTCCGCAACTGGCGCTGGTTCTGGGACTTCGGCGGCGGCATCTTCACCGACTTGATGGTCCACTGGATCGACGTGGCCCACTGGGTGCTCGGCGTCGATGCGCCCGAGTCGGCGGTCAGCGTCGGCGCGCACGTCGCGGCCAAGGGCGTGTGGGAAACCCCGGACACCGTGCAGACGCTGTTGACGTACCCCGGCCCGATCCAGATGCACTTCGAGGGGACGTTCAGCAACGCCCGCAACGCCGCCCGCATCGAATTCCTGGGCACCGACGCCACGGTGTACGTCGATCGCGGCCGGTTCGAGTTGACCCCGGAGCGCGGCCGCACGGTCAAGGCGGTCAGCGAAGTCCTCGGCACCGGCCCGCCGGGCGCGGACTTCTACGACAAGCCCGACGGCGAACTCCTGCACCTGACCAACTGGATCGACTGCGTCCGCAGCCGGAAGGAGCCGGTCGCCCCGGTCCGGGCCGGCGTCACGAGTGCGGCCGCGGCCCACCTGGCCAACGAAGCGATGCGCGGCACCGGCGTGGCCAAGGCCTGAGCGGTAGAATGTGACGCACCCGGCACGGAGACAGCGATGCCCGAGACCGATCTGCACAACGGCGTGAGTGACGTGGGCCGTCTCGGCCCCGACCTGTACGCCCGCGTCGTCAAGCCGCAACTGCAGCCGGAAGACGACAACAAGTACGTCGCCATCAATGTCGATACCGGCGAGTTCGAGGTGGACGCCAGTGACATCGAAGCCGTCATGCGACTCCACTCTCGCCGGGCCGGCGCTCGGGTCTGGTTGGAGCGCGCCGGGTGGCCTTCGGCCTGCAAGATTCGGGCGCTGTCCGGGGCAGGACAATCGTGACCGGCCACGTCAGCATCCTGTCCGAAGCCGTTTTGCCACTCCGGGTCTTCGGGCCGCTGGGCGAGGTACTCGTCACGGCGGTCATCGACACCGGATTCACGGCCAGTTTGACACTGCCGGCCCAGACGATCTCCAAACTCGGACTGGTGAGTGTCGCGGAGGGTCACGCATTCCTGGCGGACGGATCCAGCGTCGAGTACCGTGTCTACCCGGCCGAGATCGATTGGGACGGAGTCCGACAGCGGGTGTCGGTCTACGGGATCGGCGAGGACGCCTTGGTCGGGATGGCCGTGCTCAAGTGGCACCGGTTGAGGGCGGACTTATCTCCCGGTGGCGTCGTCGAGGTCACACCGCTCTGACCCTACCCCATCGACTCCGGGGGGCGGATGCCGGACTGCTCGATCTTGCGGTACAGCGAACTCAGGCCGATGCCCAGACGCCGGGCGGCCTCGCGCTTGTCGGTCGTCAGGCGCAGGATTCGCTCGATGTGCAGTTTCTCGAACCGCTGCACGGCGCTGTTCAACTCGTCGATGGCGAACGGGTCGTCGGGTTGCGGGCGGATGTCGGGCGGCAGGTCGCACGGCAACACGAGCGGGCCTTCGCCGAGGATCACCGCCCGCTGCAACACGTTGTCGAGTTCGCGGACGTTCCCCTTCCACGGCTGGGCGAGCAGCAGTTGCAGGGCGTCGTGCGAGACGCCGGTGAACTTGCGGCCCATCGCGCGGGCGTGCCGGGCGAGCAGGTCATCGACGAGTTCCGGGATGTCCTCGCGCCGCTCTCGCAACGGCGGCAGCGACACGCTGACGACGTTGAACCGGTAGAAGAGGTCTTCGCGGAAGCGGCCGGCGGTCACTTCGGCCCGCAGGTCTTTGTTCGTCGCGGCCAGGATGCGGGCCTGCACCTTGACCGGCTCGTTGGCCCCGACGGGGAAGACTTCTTTCTGCTCGATGGCGCGCAAGAGTTTGGCCTGCGTGCCCAGCGGCAGTTCGCCGATCTCGTCGAGGAAAACCGTCCCCGCGCCGGCGTGGACGAACAGCCCCGCCGAGTTCTGGTCGGCCCCCGTGAACGCCCCTTTGCGGTGCCCGAACAGTTGGTTTTCGAGCAGGTCGTGCGGGATCGCGGCGCAGTTGATCGCCAGGAAGCGGCCGTCGGTCGGCTTGACCTCCTGGGCGATGCGGTGGATCGCGCGGGCCAGCACTTCCTTGCCGGTGCCGCTCTCGCCGAGGATCAAGACCGTCGAAGGCGTCGGCGCGACCTTGCGGGCGAGTTCGTACACGTCGCGCATGACCTTGCTGCGGCCGACGACGACTTCGACGCACTCGGTGTCCCGGGCGAGTTCCCGGCGGAGCCACTGGTTCTCGCGGAACAGGTCGCGCGTCTTCAGCAGCCGGCGGACCTTGGTCAGCACGTCCTTCAAGATCACCGGCTTCATCAGGTAGTCGTGCGCGCCGCGCTGGAAGGCTTCGACGGCCGTCTCGACGGTGGCGTAGGCCGTGACGAGGATGACGAAGGTCTCGGGGCACCGCTTCGACAGTTCTTCGAGCACTTCGAGGCCGTCCAGCCCCGGTAAGTTCACGTCGCACAGCACCACGTCGAACCGCTGGGCCTGGGCTTGGGCGACCGCGTCCTCGCCGGTCGCGGCGACGGCCACGGCGTACCCTTCGAGGTGCAGGTACTCGGCCAGCGTGTCGCGGATCACCGGCTCGTCGTCGACGACGAGGATCGCGGGCCGGTCGGGGTCGGTCGTCATGCGGTAACCTCCGCACTTCCAACCGCCGCGGCGACCGTGCCGGCAACGGGCAGCGCGACGACGAACGTCGTCCCGCGGCCGACGGCACTCTCCACGGCGACCGTCCCGCCGTGGGCCTCGACGATGCGGCGGATGACGAACAGGCCCAAGCCGGTGCCGTGACTCTTCGTGGTGAAGTACGGGCGGAACAGCCGGGCGGCGTGTTCGGCGGCGATCCCCGACCCGTTGTCGGCCACGGCGAGTTTCAGCGTGCCGCCGGCGTGGCTCGCGGAAACTTCGATGCGGCCGCCCTTGTCGGTCGCGTCGATGGCGTTCAGCACGAGGTTGAACACGACCTGGACGAACTGGTCGCGGACCCCCTGGAACGCGGGCAGTTCGCGGTCGAGGACGGCGACGATCTGCCGGTTCTTGCCGCCCTTGTAGAACTTGGCGATGCGCAGGGCTTCCACGACGACGTCCTCCATCGCCACCCGGCCGAGGAGGTCGCTCGCCGGCCGGCTGAAGCCGATCAACTCGCGCAGGATCGTCTGGATGCGGCTGAGTTCCGGCGCGAGCAGTTGCAGTTTGCCCCGGGTGTAGGCGTCGGTTTCGCGGCGTTCGAGGATTTGCACGACGGCCGAAATCGAGGCGAGCGGGTTGCCGACCTCGTGGGCGATGCCGGCGGCGAGCAGGCCGAACGCCGCCATCTTCTCCTGGTGCAGCACCTGCGCCTGGCTGTCTTCGAGGTCGCGGGTCCGCTCGGCGATGCGGCTCTCGAGGTGCGTCTGGTTCTCGCGCAGGGCGGCGTTCAACTCTCGCAGGTTCTCGCTCGCCCCGCGGAGCAGGCGGGCCATCGCCGCGGCCGCCCACGTCACCCAGACGAGGATGACGAGGGTCAGCACGAACACCGACGGGTCGCGCGCGGCCGGGTCGGCGGCGGCGAACACGACCGCGTAACTCAGGCCGTCCAGGCCGCACGTGACGAAGGTCACCCGCGGGGCGTACCGGACGGCGCAGCAGATCAGCGACAACAGGTAGTAGAAGCGGAACGGCGACGCCGGCCCGGCCTCGTACTCGCACAGCAGGCCGATGTAAATCGCTTCCATCGCCGACACGAGCAACGGCTGGTCGCGGAGGAACACCCGGCCGGCGCGGAAGGCGGCCGTGTCGAGGAGCGTGAACGCCAGCCCGAACGTCAGGATCGCGTTGAGCGGCCCGCGCGACTCGGCGGCGACGGCGAAGTTCGCCAACAACAGCCCGACGACCAGGCCGAACCAGCGAATTTTGACGGCGATCGACTCGGCCGGCAACTCCCACGAGGCGTCGGCCGGCCGCGGCGCGAGCACGTCCCCCAGCGCGACTGTCATGGCAATGTCACTCGTCCTCTTCGCGGAGTTTGGCCAGGACGCTGTAGTCCTCGAGCGTCGAGGTGTCCGAGGTCGAGACCTTTCCGGCGGCCACGTCCCGGAGCAGTCGCCGCATGATTTTGCCGCTGCGGGTCTTCGGCAGGGAGTCGGTGAACTTGATCTCGTCCGGCCGGGCCAGCGCCCCGATCTCCTCGGCGACGTGGGCCTTCAAGAGCACCTTCAACTCGTCCGTCGCGGTCACGCCCTGCTTGAGGGTGACGAAGCAGACGATCGACTCGCCCTTCAAGTCGTCCGGCTTGCCGACGACGGCCGCCTCGGCGACCTGGGTGTGGCCGACCAGCGCGCTCTCGACCTCCATCGTGCTCAGCCGGTGCCCCGAGACGTTCAGCACGTCGTCCACGCGGCCCATGATCCAGATGTCGCCGTCGGCGTCCTTCCGCGACCCGTCGGCGGTGAAATACGCGCCGGGGATGTGGCTCCAGTAGGCCTCCCGGAAGCGGGCGTCGTCGCCGTAGATGGTGCGCATCATGCTCGGCCACGGCCGCTTGATGATGAGGAAGCCGCCCTCCCCCGCCGGCACCGGGTTGCCCTGCCGGTCCACGACATCGACGATCACGCCCGGCAGCGGCTTGGTCGCGCTCCCCGGTTTGGTGACGGTCGCGCCGGGCAGCGGCGCGATCATGATGGCCCCGGTCTCGGTCTGCCACCAGGTGTCCACGACCGGGCACCGGCCGCCGCCGATGACCTCGTGGTACCACATCCACGCCTCGGGGTTGATCGGCTCGCCGACGCTGCCGAGCACCCGGAGCGACGACAGGTCGCAGCCCTTCGGCCACTGGTCGCCCCACTTCATGAACGCCCGAATCGCCGTCGGGGCCGTGTAGAAGACGCTGACCTTGTACTTCTCGATGATCCGCCAGAAGCGGTCCTCGTGCGGTTGGTTCGGTGCCCCCTCGTACATGACCACCGTGCAGCCGTTGGCCAGCGGGCCGTACACGGTGTAACTGTGCCCGGTCACCCAGCCGACGTCGGCAGTACACCAGTACACGTCGCTGTCCTTGATGTCGAAGACGAGCTTGTGCGTCAGCGACACGCCGAGGAGGAAGCCGGCGCTGGTGTGCAGCACGCCCTTCGGCTTGCCGGTACTGCCCGACGTGTACAGCACGAACAGGGGTTGCTCGCTGTCGAACGGCTCGGCGGGGCAGTCGGCGCTCGCGGCGGCCATCGCCTCGTGCCACCACACGTCCCGGCCCGGCGTCATCGTGACGGGGGAGTCGCAGCGGTTGTAGACGACGCACGTCTCGACGGTCGGCGACTTCGCCAGGGCGACATCGACGTTGGCCTTGAGCGGGACGACCTTGCCGCGCCGCCAGCCGCCGTCGGCCGTGACGATGACTTTGGACTTGGCGTCGTTGTTGCGGTCGGCGACCGCCTCGGCGCTGAACCCGCCGAAGATCACCGAGTGGACCGCGCCGATGCGGGCGCAGGCCAGCATGGCAATCGCGGCTTCGGGCGTGAGCGGCAGGTAGATGGTCACGCGGTCCCCGGCGACGACGCCGAGGGACTTCAAGACGTTGGCAAACTTGCAGACCTCGACGAGCAGTTGCGCGTAGGTCAACGACCGCGCGTCGCCCGGCTCGCCCTCGAACAGGATGGCCACCTTGTCGCCGTTGCCGGCCTCGACGTGCCGATCGACGCAGTTGGCGCTCACGTTGAGTCGCCCGCCGACGAACCACTTGGCGTGCGGTGCCCCGGTCCAGTCGCAGACCACGTCCCAGCGCTTCGCCCACTGCAGGCTCTCGGCCTGCGTGCTCCAGTAGCCGTCGGGGTCGCGCTCGGCCCAGTCGCGCAGGCGTTGGGCTTCGGCCTCACTGCGGACGTGGGCGTTCGCCGAGAACTCGGCCGGCGGGGCGAAGGTGCGGGTTTCCTTCAGCGAACTGGAAATGTTGGGACCGGGGGAGGCCATCGGAGGGCACCTGGGTTGGCCGATGTGCGGGCGGGCGGCCGGCCGTACAACGAGAGAGAAGCGGGTGCGGGCATCGTAGATAAGATGCCCGTCAACCGCAACTTCGGAGTGGGAATCATGGCCGACACGTTCACGGTGGCGCTGGTGCAAATGAAGTGCGACCCCGACCCCGAGCCGAACCTCGCCAAGGCCGAGGCCGCGATCCGGGAGGCGGCCCAGCGCGGGGCGCAAATCGTCTGCCTGCCGGAACTCTTCACGGGGCCGTACTTCTGCCAGAAGGAGAACGCCGCGACCTTCGACCTCGCCGAACCGATCCCCGGCCCGTCGTCGGACCGCCTGGGCCGCGCGGCCAAGGCCAACAATGTCGTCGTCGTCGGCTCGCTCTTCGAGCGGCGCATGGCCGGCGTCTACCACAACACGGCGACCGTCCACGACGCCGACGGCAGCTTCCTCGGGATGTACCGCAAGATGCACATCCCGGACGACCCGCTGTACTACGAGAAGTACTACTTCACCCCGGGCGACCTCGGCTTCAAGGTCTTCGCCACGAAGTACGCCAAGGTCGGCACCCTGATTTGTTGGGACCAGTGGTACCCCGAAGCGGCCCGGCTGACGGCGCTGCAAGGGGCCGAAGTGCTGTTCTACCCGACGGCCATCGGCTGGCACCCGAAGGAGAAGGCCGAGTACGGCGAGGCCCAGCACAGCGCCTGGGAGACGAGTATGCGGGCGCACGCGATTGCCAACGGCGTCTACGTCGGCGGGGTGAACCGCATCGGCCACGAACTGCCGCCGGACAACGACCCGACGAGCGGCCTCGAATTCTGGGGCGGCTCGTTCGTCTCCGACCCGTTCGGCCGGCTGCTGCAAAAAGCGGCGACGGCGAAGGAGGAGATTCTGGTCCAGACGTGCGACCGGAAGGTGATGGAGGACGTGCGCCGCAACTGGCCGTTCTTCCGCGACCGCCGCATCGACTTCTACGGCAACCTGACGAAGCGCGTCATCGACTGAATCTAAATTTTGGCGAGCCAAGAGCGTCAGCGACGGGAGATCGAAAGACCTCCCGTCGCTCACGCTCCTGGCCCGGCGGTCGTCATCGGATTAGCCCGGTTTCTTCGGGTCTTTGGCGTCCTTCGCGTCGCGCGGGGCCGGCGGCACCGGTCGCGGCATCGGCGGTTGCGGGACGTTGACCGGCGGGGCCTTGACTTCGACCCGGGCCGGCGGGACTTGCGCCGGGGGCGGGAGGGCCGGCAGGCGGACTTCGGGCCGCTGCTGGGGCGCTTGGATCGGCTGGACCTTCTGGGCCTGGACGACCGGCGGCAGGTTCATCGGCGGCAGCGTGACCGGCCGGGTGGCGACCGGCGGTGTCGGCGGCGGCACGCCGAGCTTCGGCGGCAGCGGCAACGGCATCGGCGGGACCGGTGCGACCGGCTTCACGTCGGGCTTCACGGGCGACACCGGGGCCGGCAACGGCAACGGCTTCGACGGTAGCACCGGGGCGACCGGCTTCACGTCGGGCTTGACCGGCATCACCGGGGTCGGCACCGGCAACGGCTTGACCGGAACCGGCGGCACAGGCTTCACGTCGGGCTTCACCGGCGTCGGCACCGGGTTCACCGGCAGTGGCGCGACCGGCTGCGGCTTCGCCGGCAGTTCCTTGACGGTCGGGGTGACCGGCTTGGTCGGCGTCACCGGAATCGCGGGCTTGTTCAAGTCGGTGGCCGGCGGGATCGTCGGCGGGGCCTTGGCGTTCAGGTCGGCCTGGCGGGCCGTCGGCTTCGGCGGCAGCACGAACTGCGGCTTGTCCGGGGCCTGCGCTCGGGCGACCACCTGTTGCGGCACGTCGAGCTTCACCTGCCGCGGCTTGTCGGTCGCCAGGGCCGGGGCGAGTTGCTTCGAGGCCAGTTGCGTCTCGGCCCGGTTCCGCTCCTCGCCGATGTCCCGCGTCTGCTTGACGAGGGCCTGCTCCTTGACCTGCTCGGCCTTCGGCACGGTCTTCAACACGACGTTGGTGTTCGTCTGCTGGATCGTCTTGAGCGGCTGGATCATCGTCAAATTGGTGGCGTTGTTGTTGCTGTTCACGACCTTGTTGTTCGTGACGTTGTTCGTCGTGTTGTTCACCGTCGTGTTGGTCACGTTGGTGATGTTGTTGACGATCGTCGTTTGCTGCACCAGCGTGCGGGCCGGGCGGGCGACTTCGCCGTTGTACCGGCCGACGTACACGTTCTGGATGTTGGTCACGAACACGGGGTCGGCGCGGTGCTGAATCTGGTAGTGGCTCCACAGCGGGTCGTAGTACGCCCCGCGGCCGACACTGACGTTCAGCGCGAAGCTCGTGCCCCGCGAACTGCCGCACCAGGCGTTGAACCCGATGGTCGTGTACCGCGGCTCGAAGTAGTCGCCGAAGTAGTAGCTACTGTACCCGCGGCGGACGAACAGCGCGCCGACCATGCACTGGTGCGACACGGCGTAGGTCGGCGTGTAGTAGAAGGCCCGGCGGTTCAACACGACCGGCGAGAAGTAGACCGGGGCGAACAGCACCCCGCGGCGCTCCAGGGGGTAGTCCCAGTACCCGTCCACGAACAGGTAGCCGCCGGGCGTCGCGCAGTAGTGGGCCGGCACCCAGACCCAGTTCGGCCGGTACCCGACCCAGTACCCGGGCCGCCAGACGTAGTGGCCGCGCCACAGCCACGACCCCGGGACGTAGAAGCTCGTCAGGTCCGGTTGGGGCACGCTCGGGGCGAGTTCGAGGGGTTGCGGCGGGGGCGGCAGGTATTCCAGTTGCTGCGGGGCTTGCGGCTGTTGGAACTGTGCCGGGGCGATCTCCTGCCAGAAGCCGCGGACCCACTGCCGGCCGCCGAACACGTCCCGCCAGCTCCCGGGCAGCCAGACGCGGCCGGGGGGCGGGACGCGCCAGAAGCCGCTGATCCAGATGAAGTCGGTCTTCTCCTCGTCGAAGTGCCAGTACCCGGAGATCCACTGGACGTTGTCCCCCTCGGGCTTCTCGTCCGGGGGCAGTTCTTCGACGGGGTTCGGCGGCAGTTGCTGAACGATCGGCCCGGCCGACGGCATTTCGGCGGTCGCGGCGAACGCCTCGTGGACCGGCCCGCGGGCCAGCACTTCGACCCCGTCCGGGCCGCCGACCGGCTGTTGGGCGACCGCCGGGGCCGGGACCAGGGGGACCGCGGCGACGGCCCCGCCGAGGACGCCGAACAGCGCGAGGCGCGCGAATCGTTGCATGACATTCCACCTCGGAGAGTACGCCGGCGGGAACTCCGCAGGACGACCGTCAACGCCGGGCCGGGGCGAACTTGCGCAGTTGCCCCAGTCGGACTCAAGTTCTCTCACCACTCACGCCGGCTTGTAACCCGTTCGCCGGACTTTGACAATCGCAACCCGCGTCACCAGCGGTACTCCAGGCCGAACTGGACCCCGTGCGCCCACAGGTCCGATTGTCGAAACGTCGGCACCGGGCGGTTCGCACTCAGCGGCACCCGCGGGCCGTTCGGCACGAAGCTCAGGTCCACCGTGCGGTCGATCTGGTCGCCCGGGCGGACGACGTTCGACCAGGCGAGGAAGTTGTACCCGGCGTACGTCTTCAACCGGTCCGTGAGCCGCACGCCGACGTTGACGGTCGCTTCGGGGGCGACGCTGAAGGCGTTGCGCGGGAACGTGCCCAGGTTCGGCCCGGCGGCGAGCAGCCCGCCGCGGAAGGTCTCGGGCACTTGCCCCGGCCGCGTGCGCGTCTGGGAGCCGTCGATCTCGACCTCCTGGTGCGTCACGCCGAGCGCGACCGACAGCCGGGCGTCGAACTCGACCGCGCCGAAAGTCCGGGCGAAGGCGTACCCGATCTGGCCGCCGTGGAACTGGTTGCGCGTGCGGAACGAGTCCCGCACGACGATGCTCGTCCCCGCGGGGTCGGGCGCGTTCGGCCCGGCGGTGATGAACTCGGCGATCGTCAACTCCTCGCGCGAGTTCAGGTGCCGGTAGCCGGCGAAGACCTCGCGGCGCGAGTCGCACGGGGTGCAGAGGACGCACCGGCTGTTCACGTCCGCGCCCCACAACCGGCTCGTCGTGCGGACTTCGAGCGCCCCGGTCGAGAGGCCGGGGAAGGCGACGAGTTCGGCGAACTCGCGGTTGAAGTTCGGGGCGAAGAACGGCCGCGCGATGGTCGGAAACTGCCCCGAATCGACGCGGAAGTCGGTCGATTTCTCGCCCAGATAGAAGAACCCGGCGTCGATGCCGGCCGACCCGGAGTCGCCGAGCAGGGTGCCGGCGCGGAGGCGGAAGCCGGTCCGCGACGAGTCGCCGAAGGTGCCGGGGCCGAGCAGGGTTTGCGTACTCGCCATGCCCAGGTAGCCGACCTCCTGGCCGCTCGCCGTGGAAGCCAGCACCGGCACCTGACCGGCCCGGACCTGCCACAGCAGCAACTCGGCCTGCACGAAGCTCCGCCGGTCGGACGCCGGTTGGCCGACGACTGCCGTGCGGGAATCTTCGCCGAACAGGCCGACGCCAAAGAGGTCGAGGACGGAGTAGTCGCGGGACAGGGTCAAGTTCGGCGAGCCGACGACGCCACGACTTTGGGCCGCCGTCGGCACGATGCCGGGCCACGGCTCCAGTTCCGGGGCGGCGACCGGCGCGACCCGGTAGACCGGCAGGGACTGTGGGGCCGGGGCACTCGGCGCGGGCGGCACGGGCACTTCGACTTTGGGCAGCGGTTTCGCCGGCGGGGCCGGCGGCGCGACCGGTTGCGGCACGAACGGTTTCGGTGCGGGCACGTCCGGTACGACCGGGCGCGGCGGCGGGAGTATTTCGCTCGGGGCGGAAGGGGCGAGCGGGGCCGGCGGCACGGTCGCCCGCGTCCAGTTCGCCCCCGCGCCCGGCGTGGCCGTCCACGGCTCTTCGGCACGGACTCGCTGGCCGGCGGTCACGAGCACGGCCGCGAGGAGGGCGGCTCTCACTCCCGGTAGTGTCATTACGGTCGCCCTGAGACGAAGCGGACGGATTCCCGCCTCTCATCGGCATTCCGCCCCGACAACCCGCACAGATTCCCACGACAAACTTCGGACGCAAACCCCCGGGAAATTCCTTGACAGCCGCCGCCGCAACTGTCATGGGTCGTGCGTCAACAGCAGCTTTCGCGTCGGTCCACTCGTTCGGGGGGACGGGCGGGCCGACGCGGGCTGCGGTGAGAGGGCATCGAGATGGGTCGGAATTCTCTTCACTACGCCGTCGGCGTGGCGGCCGCGTGGGCGGGCTTCGCGCAACCGGCGGCCGCCTTTTACTTCGACGGCTGGCCCGGTGCGGGCGGCCCGACGGCGGTGACGATCACCTCGCCGGGCGGAACGTCCGTGTCCATCGGGATCGAAGAGATTGGCCACATCGAGAAGCCGACTGGGTGGGTCACATCCCCGCCCGACGTTCCCGAACCGCTGACCCTCACCCTGGCGGCGTGCGGGTTGACGGCGGTCGGGGCCTGGCGGTGGCGGAAAACTACGCGGCCTGACGGGACTGCTGGCGGGTGAACTGTCGGCAGACATCGACGACCCGGGTCTGTTGCGCCTCGGTGATCTCCGGGAAGATCGGCAGGGCCAGCACACTCTTCGCCGCCGCCTCGCTGACCGGGAAGTCCCCCGCGCGATGGCCGAGGTGCGTCAGGCACTCTTGCTGGTGCAGCGGCAGGGGGTAGTACACTTCGCACCCGACGTTCTCGGCCTTGAGGTGCTTCATCAGGGCGTCCCGCTGGCCGTTGGCAACCCGAACGACGTACTGATTGAACGTGTGCAAGCCCGACGGGTTCGGCACCGGCCGCTCGAAGAAGCCGTCGAGGCCTTGGGCGGCGATCATGGCGTCGTACCGGCCCGCGGCGGCACGGCGACCTTCGATCCACGCGTCCACGTGCGGCAACTTCACCTTCAAAATCGCCGCGTGGACGGCGTCGATGCGGGCGTTCCAGCCGACGTACTTGTGGTAGTACTTCACGTCGCTGCCGTGGTTGCGGAGGGCGGCCATTTTCTTGTGCAGGTCGGGGTTGTTCGTCGTCACCATGCCGGCGTCGCCGAGGGTGCCGAGGTTCTTGCTCGGGTAGAAGCTGAAGCAACTGACGACGCCCAGCGTGCCGCACCGGCGGCCGCGGTAGTCGGACCCGAACGACTGCGCCGCGTCCTCGATGACGTACAGGCCGTGCCGGTCGGCGATGTTCCAGATGGCGTCCATGTCCGCGCACCGGCCGAACAGGTGGACCGGCATAATCGCGCGGGTCCGGGGCGTGATCTTCGCCTCGATCAGAGCCGGGTCGATGTTGTACGTGTCCGGGTCCACGTCCACGAACACCGGGGTCGCGCCGACGCGGGTGACGCTGCCGACAGTGGCGAAGAAGGTGAACGGGGGGAGGATGACCTCGTCGCCCGGGCCGATGTCCAGGGCGTGCAGGGCGAGCAACAGGGCGTCGGTGCCCGACCCGCAGCCGAGGGCGTGCGTCGCGTGGCAGTAGTCCGCCGCCTCCTGCTCGAAGGCCGCGACGACCGGGCCGAGGATCGCCTGGCCGGACCGGAGCACGCCCAGGACCGCGGCCTCGATCTCGTCCTGGTGGTTGCGGTACTGCAAGGCGATGTCGCACAGCGGCACGGCGGCGGGTTGGTCGGGGGAGCGGTCGGCGGGCATGGGCAACTCCTTCACGGCCGCCGCGGGGTCCGTCCCGGGGCGTTGGGGACTTCGGCAAGGCTGTAATCAGTACGGCGAACCGGGGCGGCTTGTCAAGCCCGCTAAGCTCGGCTGGTGCCGTTTTCGTTGCCCGTCATGCGGCCGGGGCGAGCGTGGTGAGTAGGAGTTCCCGTACTGGTTCGGGGTGTTCCGCGAGACCCGGCCCGCACCCCGCCTGTCGCAGAACCCCTCCGACCACGTCCGCCGGCGGACGCACGCCAGCGCGTCGGAGAAGGTCACGGCCGCCTTGCCCGGCCACGCGAGCGCTCCCGGCCGCAGGGCGGCCGGGGTCGCGTCGTCGATCAGGGCCACGACCGTGTCCAGGCCGAACAGGCACGGGGCGGCCCGCGTCACCGTCTTCGCGCACCTCCTGGAACGTGGTCTCGATGCTCCATCGCCCACAGGAGTAGCCGACGATCTGGGCGGGCGTGAGCGTCGGGTCGGTGGCGTCCAGGAACTCGTCGCGGTGCGTGCCGGTCCGGTCGCGCACGCTCACCCACCGCAGCGCGACCAGCCCGCGGCCGGAATTGAACCAGTGGGCCGCTTCGCAGACGACATCGACCTGGCGCGAGCCCCCGCCGTACCAGTCCACGGTCAGCGCGCCGCGACGGGCGGCGGGCCCGGCCGCCTGCGACGGATCGGCCCGGCGGGCCCCCTTGGCCGGCAGTCGGCCCCGCCCCCGGTACGCCCCCGGCGGGTCGTACCGGTTCGCCTCCGGGTGCAGCTTACTCACCAGCGTCAGGCGGGCGCGGTGCCGGCGGCAGAAGCGGGCGACCTCGTGGCGGCCGTACCCATCGTTTTAATAATATACTAACCGGCGACCGGGCACGCGGATTAACAGGAGCCGCAGGAGGACGCACAGGACTTGCGCGAGCGTCCGGTGGGGCGGCGGCGGGCGCGGTCGTCGGCCTCGCTGCGGTCCAGGTCGACGAACACCGGCAGGGCCCAGGGGCGGGCGGCGAAGGGGAAGCGGACGAGGACGGCGAGGACGACCCACGTGTGCCCGTACCGCCGGGCGGTGAACGCGTGGGACGAGCGGACCGGGTCGCGGTGCCGGGCCTTGCCGTACACCGTGCGGCCGGTGTGGCCGTCGATGGTGTCGTCGCCGACGAGCAGGACCGGCGCGTCGGCCGGCAGGCGGGCGACGACGAGGCGGGCCAGGGCGCAGCCGAGGGCGAGACCGGACCACTCGGCCCGCGACAGGACGCGGCGGTAGGCGGTCGGGTGGCCGTGGGCCAGGTGCCGCAGGGTGCGGAGGACGCCAGCGACGGTGCGGCGGCCGGTCGTCAGGATGGCGGCGGCCGTGAGGACGTGGACGCGGGCGGCGGTGGGGCTGGTGAACTCGGCCGCGAAGAGAGCGAGGAGCGGGGCGGCCTCGGGTGGTAAGAGCATGGCGGCCATCCTCGGCGGTCGTGGCGAGTGCGTCGGCAGTACCATCTTACCACCGACGACGACCACGAAAACGGCACCAGCCGAGCTGAGAGTCTATCCGGGAACTGGGACTGCTTTTCGTAGGGGGCTTCCGGACGTAGCGGAACGCGGCCTGGGTCGCATCGGGGTCCGGCTTGAGCCGCTTCAGCATCAGGTGGATCAGGCTCACCTGGATCACCGCCTCCGCGACCGCCGTCGTCCGCTCGTCGTTCTTGCTGGTCCGACGGTACTTCCCGACCCACGCGTTCGTCCGCTCGACCACCCACCGGTCCGGCAGGTGCACCAGCCCCGTCACCCCCGCCGGCCGCTCGACCACCGTCACCCGGTACTTCGCCCCCGTCGCTTTCAGGTACCGGTCCAGCTCGCGGTTGTTGGACTTCCCGTCCCCCCGCACCTCGTCCAGCCGACTCGTGTGCGCCGCCGTCAGCCGGGCCGGCACGTTCGGGGCGTCCGTGCCGTCGTCGAGGTTCCCGGCCGTGACCGCCACGACCAGGATCATGCCCATCGTGTCCACGAGCAGGTGCCGCTTGCGGCCGTTGACCTTCTTGCCCCCGTCGTACCCCCGCGGCCCGCCGGCCTCGCTCCCCTTGACCGTCGGCGAGTCGATCGCCGCCTTCGACGGCTCCGGCTCCCGGCCGGCCGCCACCCGCACCTGTCGCCGCAGGGCGTCCTGGACCGCCTGCCAGGTCCGGTCGGCCTTCCACCGGCTCAGGTAGTCGTGCGCCGTCGAGCGCTTGGCCAGGTCCGTGGGCCGCATGGCCCACTGGCACCCGGCCTTACTGAGGTAGAAGATCGTGTTCAGGACCAGCCGCAGGTCGGCCGTCCGCGGCCGCCCGCCCCGCTTGGCGGCGGGGAGGAGGGGCGCGAGGAGGGCCCACTGGTCGTCGGTCAGG
>JANYHV010000258.1 GCA_025362195.1 Fimbriiglobus sp.
AGCGGTTCAAGAAGACGGGGGCGCGTTGGGCGGTGGCCAACGTCGGCCCGCTGGTGGAGTTGATCGCGCTGTGCGACACCCCCGACTGGCGTGACCTTTGGGTCGCCGCTTGACCGAGTGCCAAAATCAACGGGCACACCCCAACGGCTCACTTCTTCTTCGGTTGCTCGGTCGTCTTCGGCTCGACCTTCTTCGCCTCCAGCACCGCGAACGCCAGTGGCATCGACACCGCCTCCACGTCCCGGCCGCCGGGCTTGGCCGCGCCGCGGACGATCAGTTGCGCCGGCCCCACGGGGACGTTCGCGGCCAGCACCAGCTCGAATTCGACTTCGCTCTTGTCCTTGGCGACGGGCTTGAACTTGACCGTCGCGTTGGGCGGCGTGGCGACGCTCGTCAGGGTCACCTCCTCGGCGAAGCCGGCGGTCCGCTGGACGGAGATCGTACCCTTGATCGTCGTCCCGGCGGTCGCGTCGGGCTTCAACCGGTTCCAGCCACTCATGGCCGGGAACCCGGGCTTCGTGAGGGTCACGGAGAGCGTGAACGCGCCCTTCGGCACGACGGCGACGCCGACCCGCTCGGTCGATTCCGGCGGCGGGTTCGGCAGGCCGCCGTAGGCCGCTTTGACGAGGTCGGTCACGCTCGCCCGGCGGACGAGGTCGCGGCCGGCGACGCTCGCCGACGCGGTGACCTGCACGACCGACGCGCCCAACGGCGAGCCGGCTTTGACGACCACGGGCAGGTAGATCGGCAGGGCCGGCGTCGGGTTGGCAGTCGCGGGCAGGGTCAACTTACCGCTGACGCCGTCGGCACCGGTGACGGTCAGTTCGACCGCGGACGCGAAGCCGTTGAGCTTGCCGAACCCGGTAACGGGCACCAGTCCGACGCCGTCGAGCGGGACGAAGAATTTGTCCTGGCCGAGGGTGACGGTGAAGTCGGGCAGCACTTCGCTCAGTTGCAACCAGTAGACTTCCGCCGGCCCGGCGAGGTAGTTCAGGTGTTCGCAGACGAGGACGGCGTCCCCGTCGGCCGCGGCCGTGAACTCGGCCCGGCAGACGGGCAGCGTCGGGTTCGACTCGGCCAGCTTGCCGCCCTTGTCGTCCTGGACTTTGAGCAGCACCTCGGCCGGCGAGTTGATCCCCGCGGTCACCGCCGTGACGCCGTACTTCTTGCCCTTCACGACGGCGAAGCGGAAGCAGTCGAGGTCGTTCTTGAGGTCGAACTTCGCCGTCACGCCGCACGGCAGGGTCAGCTTGTTGGCCGTCTTCGGGTCGTTGTTGGGCTCGGTCTCGGTGAGTTGCGGCACGTCGGACACCAGCACCGGCACCGGCCACCCGGCCCCACCTGACTTGAAGCGGGGCGTGACCGTCGCGGCCGTTTGAGCGGTCGCTTTGACGCTCACGGCGAGGGCGTCTTTCACCCCCGGCCCGGCGAACCCGACTTCGGTCGCCTTGCCGCGCTCGACGGCCACGGGGTACGCCGTGGTCGCCCCGGGGAAGTTACCGACGCGGAGCCGGTAGCCGTACTCCGGGCCGCCGCGGTAGGTCGTGTCGCGGACCTCGACGATGTAGTCGGTCGTGATTTTCGGCGTCAGCGTCAACCGGGCGTCGGTCTGCAAGCCCGGCGTGTCGTCGGCGTACAGGCCCGCCATTTCGCGGCCGGTGGCGTCGTGGATCAGGATCACCGGGTCGATCTGCGAGCCGAGGCGGCGGCCCAACACTTCGAGCGTCAGCGGCACGCCGGCCGTCGCCGGGACGCGGTAGAAGTCCGACGACTCGGCGTCCGCCTGGCCGACGACGACGCACGGGTTGGGCACTTTTTGCGGCGTCGATTTCGACCGGTTGCCGTCGGCCTCCTTCACCTCGGGCAGGTCGTCGATGCAGACCGGCCGGGCGTTCGACAGCCCGAACTTGGTGGCGACGCGCAGTTCGTACAGGCCGAACGCCGCGGCCGGCACCGCGACGCGGACGTTCAACTTCGTGGCGTCCTTCTGCCCGTCCGGGACCGCGACCGTGCCGCCGAAACTCGTCCAGACGCCGGTCACGTCGGTCAGGTTCGTCCCCGTCAGGACGAGGTCGGCCGCGGTCCCGGGCTTCGTGCCGAAATTGACCGGGGTCGTCAGCGTCGGGGCGGGGTTCACCGGCGGCTTGGGTTGAGCGCCGAGGTACGACACCGGCAACGACGCCAGCCCGAACAGGGTGAAACGAACGGCCGTTCGGAGTCGAAGCATGGCGGGTACTCGGATAGGGCGACTCGGCGGGAAAGCGGATGATACCGCCGCCCCGCGACGCTGTCGAGGAGCAAGACCGGGAACAATGTGGTGCAACCGCCGGGACCGTCGGTTATGCTGTGTCCGCCTGCCAGACACTCCCAACTCCCCCGGGACGCTTCCGATGCGACGCCTTTTGCCGACGTTCTGTGCGCTCATCGCCAGCATCTCCACGGGGATAGCGGCAGACAAACCGGTACCGCTGGCCGAGGCCGCGGGCAAGTTCACCGTGCCGAAGGGGTTCAACGTCACGCTGTTCGCCGGCGAACCGGCCGTCGTCCAGCCGATCGCCTTCACCTTCGACGACCGCGGCCGCATGTGGGTCGTCGAGTGCCTGAGCTACCCCCAGTGGCGGGCCGACGGCAAAGGGTCCGACCGCGTGGTAATCCTCGAAGACACCGACGGCGACGGCGTCCACGACAAGCGGACCGTCGTGATCGACAACGGCTCGAACCTGTCCGGCATCGAAGTCGGCTTCGGCGGTATCTGGCTCTGCTCGACGCCGAACTTGCTGTTCATCCCCATCCAGGACGACAAGCCGAGCGGCCCGCCGCAAATCCTCCTCGACGGCTGGAACTTGAAGGACGCCAAGCACAACGTCTTCAACGGCCTGGCCTGGGGGCCGGACGGCTGGCTGTACGGGTGCAACGGCATCCAGACGAAGTCGAACGTCGGTGCCCCCGGCACCCCGGCGGACCGCCGCACCTTCCTCGACGCCGGCGTCTGGCGGTTCCACCCGACGAAGAAGGTGTTCGACGTGGTGGCCGTCGGCATGACCAACCCGTGGGGCCTCGACTGGGACGACCGCGGCGAGATGTTCGCCACGAACTGCGTCATCGACCACCTGTGGCACCTCGTCCCCGGTGGCCGCTACCAGCGCATGTACGGCCAGGACCAGAACCCGTACTCGTTCGGCCACATGGGAAGTGCCGTCGATTACAAGCACTGGGTCGGCGGGCACTGGACCGAGGCCCGGGCCGACAAGGCGACCGGCGTCGTCAAGAAAGAACTCGACGCGGTCGGCGGCGGACACGCCCACAGCGGGGCCGCGATCTACCTCGGCGACCAGTTCCCGGCCGAATACCGCAACACTCTGTTCACCTGCAACATCCACGGCAGCCGGCTCAACAACGACGGCCTGGTCCGCACCCCCGGCGGCATGAAGGGCGTCCGCCGGCCCGACTTCGCGTTCGCCAACGACCCCTGGTTCCGCGGCATCGCCGTCAAGCAAGGCCCCGAGGGCAGCCTGTACGTCTGCGACTGGAGCGACACCGGCGAGTGCCACAACTACGAGGTCAGCGACAAGACCAACGGCCGCGTCTACCGCATCAGCTACGGCACGCCGAAGCCCTTCAAGGGTGACGTGGCGAAGATGACCGACGCCGAGTTGATGGCCGCGCAACAGTCGAACAACGAGTGGCTGGTGCGCCGCGCGCGCCGGGTGCTGCACGAGCGCGTCGCCGCCGGCAAGAAACTCGACGTGGCAAAGCTAGTGGCGCAACTCGACACGGCCGACGAGCCGGCGAAACTGCGGGTGTACTGGGTGTTGGCGGCGACGGGGCAGATGACCCCGGAGTTGCGTGCCCGAATGGCGGGCGACAAGGGCGAAGCGGTGCGGGTTTGGTCGGCACGCATCGGCACCGAGACCGCGCGAGCCGAAGACTCCCAGTTCGTACGCGCCGCACTCGCCACCGCCGCGGTTGCGAAGCCGAAAACCTGGGCCAGCCTCCGCGAGAACTTGAGCCACCCCGAAGACAACGCCGACGCCAACTTGACGCTGATGTACTGGCTGGCCGTGCAACCGCTCGTGGCCGCTGACCCGGCCGGGGCACTCGCCTTCGCGCAAGACACGCCGATCGAGCGGGTCCGGATCAACATCGTTCGCCACATCCTGACGCTGCCAAAAACCGACGCGACGACGCAACTCGCCCTCGTCATGCCGACGCTCGTGGCCGCGAAGTCCGACGCCGTGCGGCGCGACCTGCTTACCGGGGTCCAGCAGGCGTTCGAGGGCCGCGTCAACCTCGTCGCCCCGGCCGGATGGGCGACGGTCACCGACGCCCTGGCGAAGAGCGCCGACCCGCGCGCCCGCCGACAGGCCGAAGCGGTGGCGGTTCTCGTCGGCGATCCGACGGCCGTCGCCGCGATGCGGAGCCGCTTCGCCGACACGATGGAGCCGACGGAGAGCCGTCAGTTCGCGCTGCAACAACTTCTCGCCCGCCGCGTCCCCGGCATGGCCGACGCCTTGCGCAACTTGCTTCAGGATGCCGCGATGCGCTCGGCCGCGGTGCGTGGCCTGGCGGCGTACCCCGACCCGGCGAGTGCCAAGGCGATCCTTGACGCCTACGCCGGCTTCACCGCCGACGAGAAGGCCGACGCCGTGCAGACGCTCGCCTCGCGGCCGGCGTTCGCGCTGGCCTTACTCGACGCCGTCGAGCGCGGGGCGGTGCCGAAACTCGACATCAACACGTACACCGCGCGGCAACTGCTCGCGCTCAACGACAAGTCCGTCAGCGCCCGCCTCGGCGTCGTCTGGGGGACGGTCCGCCCGGCAGCGGCGACCCGCGTCGAACAAACGGTGAAGTTGAAGGCCCTGCTGACGACCGAGACGCTGGCGAAGGCCGACCTCGGGAACGGTCGCCGGCTGTTCGTGGCGAACTGTGCGGCGTGCCACAAGCTGTTCGACGACGGCGGTACCGTCGGCCCGGAGTTGACCGGTGCCCAGCGGACGAGCCTCGACTACGTGCTCGAAAACGTCCTCGACCCCAGTGCCGTCGTGGCCAACGATTACCGGCTGACGACCTTCTCGCTGATTGACGGCCGGACCGTCGCCGGCATCGTCCGCAAGGAGACGCCGCAGACGCTCACCATCCGCACGCTCAACGAGGAAGTGCTAATCCCGGTGGCCGACGTGGAAGCACGGAAGACGACGCAATTATCGATCATGCCCGACGGCCTGTTCGACAAGTTGACCGACGCCGAGTTGCGCGACCTGGTCGGCTACCTGGCGTCGCCCCGGCAGGTGCCGGTGGCCGTACTGCCGGCGAAGTGACCCGCGAAAAAAGCCCCCGGGGAGTCCCGGGGGCTTTTGCCACGATTCATGGAGTGAAGGGGAGTCGAACCCCTGACCTCTGCAGTGCGATTGCAGCGCTCTACCAACTGAGCTACCACCCCTTAACGAAGGGCATGTTAAAGCGGCCAACGGTCACCGGCAAGGGCACTTGCCGGGAGACCGGGGTTTTCGGGCCGACTCGGTCAGACCTGCGATTCCAGGAGGTATTTCAGCTTGCGGACTTCCGGTTCGACCGGGAACGGGCTGTCCGTCCGGTTGCGGAAATCGACGGTGAGCGCGCGGTCGTAGTGGTTCAGTTCGAGCTGCGTCAGGATGCGGCTGTAGTCGAGGTCGCCCTGGCCGATGCGGACCTGGAACTCGTCCGCCTTCTTGCCCGAGTCGCGGAGCCGGACGTGCTTGACGTGCTTGTACAACGAGTCGTAGTTCACCCCGGCATGCGGGCCGACGAGGTAGTGGCTGGGGTCGAGCGTCAGGCCCAGACCGGGCACCCGGCGGCACAACTCGTTGGCCACGTCGGGGTCGGCCGTCAGCGTCTCGTTGTGCGTCTCGACCGTGAGGATGACGCCCTCGCCGGTGGCCACCTTGCACCAGTCGGTCAGCCGGGCGACTTCGGCCGCGATGTCGCTGCCGGCCGGGGCGGCGGCGACGGTCATGACCGGGACGGCCAGGATTCGCGCCAGCCGGCAGGCCGAGGACAAGTGCGCCCGCCCCTCCGGGCCGAACGGGTCGGCCGGGGCGAAGTGGAAGGCGACGAGTTGAAGGTTCTCCGCCCGCAGCCGCACCGCGACGCGGCCGACGTCCTGGTGGACGTCCGACGGCTTCAAGTGCGGGCCGTGCTGGTGCAGGGCCAAATCGGCTTGCGAGAAGTGCATCTCGCGCATCGTCCGCATCGCGTCTTTGAGGTCGAGATGAGTGAAGCACAAATTCGAGCAGGCGACCAACATGACATTCCCCTCCGCATGATTTCCGCGCCCGGGCAGACGCAACCCCCCGCGGTCGGCCGCAATCGTGGCCGCCCGCGAACCCGTCGATTCCCGGCCGGCGATACCCTGTCTCGGCCGGCGGTGCAAGCATTGAGTGGGGTATTCCGCCTCGAAACCGCGGAACTTCGGCTTCCGCAAACGTGCGGGCCTCGCTAAATCATCGGCCGGTCGTGCGGGGGCGCGACACTGCGAACGGGGGGACTCATGGGCGGACTCGGGCCTCTCGACTGGCCGAACACTTTGGGCAAGATGGAGGCCGGCCTGGACGCGGTGCGCGACGGCCTGCGCCGCCACGAATCGACGTACGCCGCCCTGCTCCGCCCGGACGCCGACGACGCCCGGGGCACGGCCTCCGCGCTGCTGGAAGCGCCGGCGGCGGCCGAAGCGAAGGCGGTCGAGGCGTCCCGGGCCGCGGTCGCCGCCGCGGACGAGGTGCTCGCCCGGGAAGAGGACGCGGTGCGGCACTGGCTCGACGCCTACCAGACGTGGGCCGAACGCGCCGGAGGCCCGTCGTGATCCGCGTCGCCGTCATCATCCCGGCCGCCGGCAGTTCGACGCGCTTCGGCGGCGAAGTCAAGAAGCCGTTCGTCGTCCTCGACGGCAAGCCGGTCTGGCACCGCGCCCTGGACCTCTTCGCCCGCCGGCCCGATGTGGCGAAGGTGTACCTCGTCCTGAGTGCGGACGCGCTGGCCGAGTTCCGCACGCGCTACGGCGTGATGCTGGGCTTCACCTACGAGTACGTCGAACTCGTCGCCGGCGGGGCCGAGCGGTTCGAGTCGGTCGCCAACGCCCTCGCCCTAGTGCCCGAGGGCATCGACCTCATCGCCGTCCACGACGCCGTCCGCTGCCTGACGCCGGCCACGGTCATCGACGCCGTGTTCGCCACGGCCGCCGCGCACGGCGGGGCCGTCGCTGCGGTGCCCGTCGCGGACACCCTGAAGCGGGTCGAGGCGGAATCGACGCGGGTCGTCGAGACCGTACCGCGCGGCGACCTGTGGCAAGCACAAACGCCGCAAGTCTTTCGACGCGACTGGCTGCTAGATGCTTACGCGCGGCGGGCCGAGTTCGCCGGGCCGATCACGGACGACGCCCAACTGATGGAAGCGGCCGGCTACCCGGTCGTCGTCGTCCCGGGGTCGCCGGCGAACTTCAAGATCACGACGCCGGCCGACTTCGCCCTGGCCGAAGCCCTGCTGCGGCCGGTCCCGCCCGCGGACCCGAAGCCGCGCCACCCGTTCGACGACGCCGAATAATTTTCCCACTTGGTGCTTGACCGCCATTCGGCCGCGCTGGTAGTGTACTGGTTCACTGGTACACCACCTCAGCGTTGGGCAGGCCATGCGTCTCCGCGTCAGCCCGGACTCCGCCGTCCCGATCTACGAGCAGATCCTGTCGCAGGTCGTCTTCGCCGTCGCGGCGGGCGACTTGCCGGCGGGCGAGGCCGTGCCGAGCGTCCGCGAACTGTCCCAGCAGCTCATCGTCAACGCGAACACGGTCGCCCGCGCCTACCAGGAGTTGGAGCGGCTGGGCGTCGTCGAGGCCCGCCGCGGGGTCGGCATGTTCGTCACCGACGGCGGCCCGAAGGTCTGCCGCGACCGCCGCAAGGTGCTGGTCCGCGACCGGGTCCGGGAGACGGTCCGCGAGGCCGCCGCCGCCGGGCTGTCGGCCGAGGAACTGCGGCAACTCGTGGACGACGAATGGCCCCGCCGCAACGGTACCGCCAAAACCCCCCATTGACCCCCACCCGTCCCCAGGAGCGAATTCCCGTGAACGACCTCGCGATTCAGACGGACCGGCTCGTGGTCAAGTACCGCGGCAAGGTGGCCCTCGACGGCTTCACCCTGGGCGTCCCGCGCGGCAGCGTGTACGCCCTCCTCGGCGACAACGGCGCGGGCAAATCGACGGCCATGAAAGTCCTCACCGGCCAGGTCCGGGCGGACGCCGGGCGGGCGACCCTGCTCGGCCTCGACTGCTGGTCGAAGGCGTACGACCTGCGGCAGCGCGTCGGGTACGTACCGGACCGGCCGAAGCTGTACGACTGGATGACGGTCGGCGAGGTCGGCTGGTTCGCCGCCGGCTTTTACGCCCCGGGCTTTCGGGACAAGTTCACCGACTGGGTCGAACGCCTCCGCCTCGACCCGGCGAAGAAGTTGAAGGACCTGTCGAAGGGCGGGTACGCCCGCGTCGGGTTGGCCCTGGCGCTGGCCCCGGACCCGGAGGTGTTGTTGCTGGACGAGCCGACGTCGGGCCTCGACCTCATCACCCGCCGGGAGTTCCTGGCCGGCCTGGTCGAGTTCGCCGCCGAAGGCCGGACGATCCTGATTTCGAGCCATTCCATCGCCGAGTTGGAGCGGACGGCCAGCCACGCCGGGTTCGTCAAGGACGGCAAACTCTTCCTGTCCGCGACCCTCGACGACTTGCGGACGAAGTTCCGCCGCGTGAGTTTGCGGTACGAGGGGCTGATGCCGGACGCGGCCGCGATCGGCAAAGTCCACGAAACGCAGCGGACCGGGCGGTTCGTCCAGTACCTCATCGAGAACCCCGACGCGCACCAGCTCGCGCAGCTCCGCGCCACCCCCGGCATCACGGACATCGAAGACCAGTCGGTGTCGCTCGAAGAGGTGTACGCCGCCGTCATGGCCCACCCGGCGAGCAGCCCGCGCGGCGTGCCCGTCGGGTCGAACGGCGAAGCCCACGCGGCCGCGGTCGAGAGTGGGGTGCGGTCATGACCTTCGCCATCGTCTGGAAAGAACTCCGCGAGCAGGCGACCATCGTCGTCGCGCTCCTGGTCCTGGGCTGCGGTCTGATGGCCGGCCTGTCCGTCGTCCTCGACCCGCAAGAACGCTCGCGCGGCATCGACATCGACGCCTTCAAGAGCCTCGCCGTCGTCGGCGTGACGCTGCTGACGGTCGCGGCCGGGGCCGTCATCGGCGCGACGCTGTTCGCCGGCGAGCGGGAAGCGGGGACGTTCGCGTTCCTCGGCCGGCTCCCGGCGACCCGCTGGCAAATCTGGTGGCGGAAAATCATCGTCGGCCTGGTGATGGCAACCGTCCCGGCGGTCGGCTACTGCGTCACGGCGCGGTTGACCGGCCTGATCGACGGGCCGGACGCCGACATCCAAGCCGCCCTACTTTTCAGCGTCTCGGCGTTCTTCGCCTTCGCCTGGGGGACGGTCGGCTCGGTGCTGATGCGCACGTCCCTCGGGGCCTGCGCCGCGGGCCTGGTCCTCGGCGTGCTGGCCGTCGGCGTGATTGCCGCGGTGGTCGCGCTGGGCGAGGCGATTGCGAGCGAACTGCTCAGGATTCGTCTCGAAAAAGAAGCCGGCGTACTGGTTCCCGTCACGATCACGTTCGTGTCCCTCGTCGTGCCGTTGTTGCTGTCGGCATTTCTGTACACGATCCCCGACCGGGAACGGTCCGTCGGCGGATTCGTGTCGGTGCCGACGCCGACGGGCGAGATGAAGACGCTGCGGTTCGTGGTCCCGCGCTTCAACCTGCCGTCGGTGCGCCTGGTGCAGCGGGCGAAGCGGCTCGCCTGGTTGCTGCTCCGGCAGCACCGCGTGACCGTTGTCTGGCTCTCCCTGGCGGCCGTCGCGTCCGGGTGCATGCTCCTCATTCCGGACGCCGTGTTCATCACGGCCTGGCCGCCGCTCGGGCTGCTCTTCGGCGTGATCGTCGGCGTCGCCCTGTTCGCGGACGAACAGGGGACCGAGTCGGCCCGCTTTTGGGGCGAGCGGCGGCTGCGCGTCGGCGGGCTGTGGAACGCGAAGCTGGCGTTCGGCTTCGCGCTGCTGCTCTGGCTGATCGTGCTGTTGCAACTGCCGAGTTGGCTCGCGCCGCTCGCCGACTCCGACCGCTCGACCACGTACCTTGTGCAGGTGTACCGGTCGATGATCTTCTTGAGTGGCTTCCCGATGCTCCTCCTGATCCTGCTCAGCCCGGTGTACGGCCTGGTGTTCGGCCAGCTCGCGGCGCTGGTCTTCCGCAAGCCGGTCGTCGCGGCCGCCGTCGGCGTGATGCTCGGCGGCATGGCGGCGGCGCTGTGGTTGCCGTCGCTCTTCTCGGGCGGCCTGCGCCCGTGGCAACTGTTGACGCCGCCGCTCATCGTGCTGGGCGTGTCGCGGTTGTTGGCGTGGCCGTGGGCGACCAACGGCCTGGCGGAGCGCGGCCCACTCGTGCGGCTGGCGTGCGGGCTGGTGCTCGTCGCCGCGTCGCTCGCCGGGGGGATCGCCTGGCGGGTCGCCGAAGTGCCCGAGATCGCGGAAGTCGAGGACGACATCGCGTTCGCCAAGTCCCTCCCGAGCTACGACGAGAAGCAGTCCGGCCGCGACGTCCGGCGGGCGGTCAGCGACTTCTCCTTCCGGATGACGGACCAACAGCGGCTCGGGTTACGGGCCGAGCCACCGCTGGCTCAAATCGTTCACGAGGTCTCAAACTTCGGCTACCCGGCGGACCGCCGGGACGTGGACGACTTCCTCAAGCAATTCGACGGCGGGGAATGGGAAAAATCCCTCCTCGAATCCTCGACCAAGCCGACGGGTGTGTACATCGACCCGAACGAGTTGAACCCGACGCACCTGTACCAGGCCGCGATCGAGAGTTCCGAGGTCTACTTCCAGAAAATGCTCCAGGTCTACGCCCTCCGCGGCCTCAAAGCCCAGCACGACGGCGACCCGGCGGATTTCGTGAGCCGACTTGAGGTGGTGCTCTCGGTCGTCCGCACGACCCGGACGAGCGGTCCGACGATGGCCGCGCGGGACGCCGACGCCGCCGAGGCCTACGCCCTGGAATCGACCCGACACTGGCTCGGGGCGGTACGCGGCCGGCCCGAACTCTTGCGCCGCGCGCTCACGGTCTTGCTCGACCACGAGCGCCTCGACACGTCGTCCCCGCGGCGGACCTTTCTCGCCGACCAGACCATCGTACGGAACGGCGTCGCCGCGCCGGGCCAGTGGCTCCCGCAGATTCTCGACGGCGGCGTCTTCGGCGGGTTCGGATTGACGCGGGGCCACGCCGAGAACGGCCACCCGCAGACGGAGGCCGACGTGATCGCGTTCATGTGGACCGTGCCGTGGGAGCGCGAACGCCTCCGGCGGGCCGTGGGTTTCATCAACCGGCCGGACTACCACCCGGAATACCCGCGGGCGTTCCGCGGTCCCGATTACCTCCAAGGTGCCCCGGGCCTGTGGCTGATGCAATACCTCCTCCACAACCGGCCGCAAGCGGTCGAGACGGGAGAAAACAGTCGCCTGTTGTTGCACCGCGTCGCCGTGTTGCAAGTCGCACTGCGGCTGTTCGAGGCCGAGACGGGCCGCTTCCCGGCCGACCTGACCGAACTCGTCCCGAAGTACTTGGCGAAGGTGCCGCTCGACCCGTTCGCGCGGGCCGGTGCCGGGGTGCCGCTCAACTACCGCGTCAGCGCGGCCGGCGAGTCGATCCCGTTCGACCCGCCGCAGTCCGTGACCGTGACGGCCCCCGTCGATCCGCTGGCGATCGCCCTCGGTTGGGACGGAGCGCCCCCCGGTCCGGACACCGCGGCGACGCCGTCGAGCCGAGCCGCGGCGGTCGGCGCGCTGACGGGGTCGGTCGTGTATTGGGGCGTGGAGGAGCCGTTGATCGCCGACGACGGCACCGCGGTGCCGGGAGTCGTCCCGACGTTCGGACCCGGCGGACCACGTCAGAAGGAGCTCACGATGCCCGTCGCGGCGGGACAGCCGGTGCTTTGGAGCGTCGGCAAGAATCGCGGCGGGGGCGGCGGCCGGGTCATGGGCGGGTCGCTGCGACAGCAGCAGTACTCGCAGGCGGCCGACATCGTCTTCGTCGTCCCACTGCAGGCAAAGCCGCCGGCGAAGCCGAAGACGCCGTGACTGCCGCCGGCCGCGCCGGGGTGGTACACTGAGCAGACACCCCGGCGAGGTTGACGCATGGCCGAGAAGAAGGACGGGTCCGGACTCATCGACCTGGCGGCCGTCGCGCTCGCCCCCGCGTTCATCATGGCGATGGTCGGCAGCCTCGTCTTCTTCCTGATCGACGTGATCTACCGCGGCGCGCACACCGAGCGCCTGCAGTACACGTTCTTCTTCTTCACCTTCGGCGCGGTCCTGATCGCCCGCATCACCATCGAGCAGGGCCGGGCGCGGGCCGGGCTGTACGCGGTGGGGCTGGCCGGGGCGTGCTTCATGGCGATGCTCGCGTTCGTCGAGTACCCGACCCCGCTGATGAAGGCCGTCGGTCCGGTCATCAACCTCGGGCTGATGGCCCTCGTCTGGTTCTGTGCCGACCGGCTGACGTGGGACTGCACGCACTTCGACGACGCCCGCACGGCGTCCGGCCGGGGGGTGCTCGCGGCCGTCGGGCTGGACGACGACCACCGCCGGACGCCCGACGACGATGAGGTCGAGTTGACGGCCAAGCAGCAGAAACTCAGCTGGCTGGAGCGGGTCGAGGCGTACCGGACGGAGCGGAAGAAGCGGCCGCACACGCCGGGGACGCGGGTGTTGTACTTCGGCCTCGCCGCGCTGCCGATCTTCGCGCTCGGCCAGTCGCTGATCCCGGCCGACGACGCGGCCCGCCGGGCGGCCACCTTCTTCGACATGGCCGTGTACATCGGCAGCGCCCTCGCACTCCTCGTGACGACGAACCTGATGGGCCTGCGGCGGTACCTGAGCGAGCGCGGGGCGGTCATCTCGCCGGTGATGACGACGAGTTGGCTGCTCCTCGGCGGGGGGCTGATCCTCGGCTTCCTGATCGTCGGGGCGATCCTGCCGCGGCCGCACAGCGAGACGCCACTGGTCAACCTCGGGACCAACCGCACCAGCGACCGCAACGCTTCGAAGAACGCCCAGGTCCGCGACAGTTCGACCGGCAAGGGCGACGGCGCGGCCGGCAAGAAGACGCAGAAGGGCGACGGCAAGGCGTCCGCCAAGGGGGGCGAGCCGAAAGGCGGCAACGGCGGCGAGAAGGGCGGCGGGGGCGGCAAGGGCGACTCCCAGGGCGGCAAGAAGTCCGACGGCGACGCGAAGGGCGGCGACCAGGGCGACAAGAAGGGCGACGGCAACGACAAGGGCAGCAAGAGCGACGCGAAGCAGTCGAAGGCCGACGACAAGAAAGGCCCGAACCAAAAGAGCGACCCGGACGGGTCCAAGGGCGGGGACGACTCGCAGTCGGACGACAAGCAGGACGGCGGCGACGACAAGGCCGACGACGCCAAGAGCGACGGCGACAAGTCCGGGTCGTCCGGCGTGGCCGAGAAGTTGTCGCAGATTTCGGACGCGGTCGGCGGGTTCGTCAAGTGGGTCGTCTGGATCGTCATCGCCGTGGCCGTGATCGTCGGCGTCGCGGTGTTCTTCTTGAAGTACCTGTCGCCGTTCACGACTTGGGCGAAGAACCTGCTCGACTGGCTGCGCGGCCTGTTCGCCCGCAAGGAGACGGGGAGGGCGACGGGCGTCGAGACCGACGCGGTCAAAGTCAAGGAGCGGCCGGCCCCGTTCTCGGCGTACACGAACCCGTTCGCGCGGGGCGGGGTCGAGCGCAAGCCGGCGGAGGTGGTCGAGTACACGTTCGCCGCGCTCGACGGGTGGGCCTGGGACCGCGACCGGGGCCGCAAGCCGGGGGAGACGCCGATCGAGTTCGCCGTGCGCCTCGGGCACGAGTTCGCCGACCTCGACGAGCCGGCGTTCGAGGTCGCGCAACTGTACGTCCGCACGCAGTACAGCCGCGGGCCGGTGGCGACGGCCGAGTTGCCGGCCGTCGAAAAACTGTGGGACGCGCTGGAGGCCCAGCCGCCCCCGGCACGCGGCGGATAACCGCCCCAACTGACCGGGCCGGCGTTCCCGACAGGCCGACTGGGCAGTTCGGGCAAGTTCGGACGGCCGGTACTGGCATTCGGCTTGCTAACCGGGTACTCCATCAGTGTGGAACTCTGGCCCCGGATACCGACCATGCCCAAGCTGCTCGCCGCGACCCCCAAGCCCGCCGCGCCCGCCACGCCCGTTCTGGTCGTGCCGCCGCCTACGGGCGAGTCGTCGCAACTGACGCCGCAGGACCTGTACCTCTTCAACGAGGGCAGCCACGTTCGTCTTTACGAGAAGCTCGGTTCGCACCCGATGACCGTAGACGGCGTCGAGGGCTTTCAGTTCGCCGTCTGGGCACCGAACGCCGAGACCGTGTCGGTCATCGGCGACTTCAACGGCTGGGACGCGCGGGCGCACCGCATGGCCACGGCCGACGGCGCGGGCGTCTGGGTGCTGTTCATCCCGAACGTCAAACCGGGCGTCTGCTACAAGTACCGCATCACGGCCCGGTACAGTGGCTACCGGGTGGACAAGACCGACCCGTTCGCCTTCACGACCGAGATCGCGCCGAAATCGGCCGCCGTCACCTGGGACATGGCGTACGAGTGGGGCGACGCGGCCTGGATGAAGGCCCGCGGCGCGAAGATCAAGCACGACGCACCCGTGTCGATTTACGAGTTGCACCTCGGCTCGTGGATGCGCGAGAGCGTGCCGCCGTACCTGTCGCACAGCTACCACTCGCTGGCCCCGCTGCTGGCCGACTACGTCAAGAAGCTGGGGTTCACGCACGTCGAGTTCTTGCCGTTCACCGAGCACCCGTTCTACGGCTCGTGGGGCTACCAGGTGACCGGCTTCTTCGCCGCGACCAGCCGGTACGGCACCCCGCAAGACCTGATGTTCCTGATCGACCACTTGCACCAGGCCGGCATCGGCGTGGTCATGGACTGGGTGCCGAGCCACTTCGCCACCGACGAGTTTTCGCTCGGCTACTTCGACGGCACGCACCTGTTCGAGCACGCCGACCCCCGCCAGGGCTACCACCCCGACTGGGGCAGTTACATCTTCAACTACGACCGCCACGAGGTGCGGAGCTTCTTGCTGTCGTCCGCGCTGTTCTGGCTCGACAAGTACCACATCGACGCCCTGCGGGTCGATGGCGTGGCGTCGATGCTGTACCTCGACTACTCGCGGAAGAACGGCGAGTGGGTGCCGAACCAGTACGGCGGCAAGGAGAACATCGGGGCCATCGAATTCCTCAAGCGGTTCAACCACGAGGTGTACACGTACTACCCGGACGTGCAGACCATCGCGGAGGAATCGACCTCGTGGCCGATGGTCTCCCGGCCGACGTACCTCGGCGGCCTGGGCTTCGGGTACAAGTGGGACATGGGCTGGATGCACGACACCCTGAAGTACCTGCAAAAAGACCCCATCGTCCGCAAGTACCACCACAACGAGTTGACCTTCCGCCAGGTGTACGCCAACTCCGAAAACTACATGCTGCCGCTGTCGCACGACGAGGTCGTCCACGGCAAGGGGCCGCTCTGGGACAAGATGGCCGGGGACGAGTGGCAGAAGTTCGCCGGCCTGCGGCTCCTGCTCGCCTACCAGTACGGCATGAACGGCAAGAAGCTCATGTTCATGGGCGCGGAGATCGCCCAGCGGACCGAGTGGCGGCACGACGGCCAGTTGCCGTGGGCCAGCCTGGACAACCCGAAGCACCGCGGCGTGCAGCAACTCGTCGCCGACCTGAACGCCCTGTACAAGACCGTGCCGGCGATGCACGAGCGCGACTGCGAGCCGGGCGGGTTCGAGTGGATCGACTGCCACGACGAGAGCCACAGCATCCTCAGCTTCGTGCGGCTGCCGAAGTCCGGCCCCGAGCGGATCGTCGGCATCTTCAACTTTACCCCGGTGCCGCGGCCGAACCACCGCGCCGGCGTACCTGGCCCGGGCGTCTGGAAGGAAGTCCTGAACACGGACGCCGATATTTACGGCGGCAGTAACGTCGGCAACGCCGGCGGCGTCCACGCCGAGTACGTCGAGTGCCACGGCCGGCCGTTCTCGCTGAACGTGACCCTGCCTCCGCTGGGTGCCGTCTTCTTCCGCGGCAGCGTTTGACGTAGACTCTGCGGTATGCCCAGCTTCGACCCCGAGCATCACGCCCGCCCGCTGTGCATCGCCGGCACCCTCGCCGTCGTCGCCGGCCTCTACTCCGGGGCCGACGCCGGCTGGGCCGTCGCCCTCCTCGGCGTCGCGCTCCTGTTGACGGCGTGCTGCTCACGCGACGACGGCTTCCTGCTTTTCGGCCCCTTCGCCCGCGCGGACGCCCTGCGTGCGGCGCGGAGCCGGCGGACGCATCTCGTGAGGGCCGGCGTCGCCTTGGCGGCGGGGGCGATTCTATTTTTTGCGTCCTACGCCGAGCTGTCACGTGGCACGATCGTCATTGTGAACGGACAGACCACCTTTTACAGTCAGTACATTTCTCAGAACGAGCAGATCCACTACGTCACCCTCCGCGTCTTGAAGTATTTCGCCATCACTGTCGGACTCGGCCTGCCGATTCTGGCGGTGGTAATCGTGTCGGGTGTCATCGCCGACGAGCGGTCCGCGAAGCGCTACGACCTGCTGCTTACCACCGACGTGCGGGGCCGGGAGATCGTCTTCGGCAAGCTCGTCGTCCAACTCTGGCGCGTCGTGGAGCCGCTGATTGTCCTCGTGCCGGTGCTGGCGATCCTCCCACTGGTCGTCGGCGTCTCCCACAAAGTCATGCTCCTCTACGGGACCACGGTCGTGTTAACGGCACTGGCGTTCGCCGGCTTGGCGGCCTGGGCGTCGTCGTTCGACATCAAGCGCGTCTGGGTTATCATTGTAGTTTTTGCCGTGGCGACCTATCTCTATATTCCTGTTAGCTTCGTCGTTGCGTCGTTCTACACGGACCCCGAGGTTTGGGACTTCCCGAACTCGCTGGGGTGGGGCTCCCGCGTCACGTTCGAGGACTTCGCACGTCTCATCAACGCCGCGAACCCGGTGACGACGAACGCGATCCAATTGCCGTCACCGCCCCGACGCCCGTTCGGGCTGGAGTCCGACGCGACGGTCATGGGCCGGTACGCGGCCGCCACCCTCGGCATCTTCTTGGGCGGGACGCTGTCGGCCTCGCGGCGGGTTCGTGCGACGCAAGGGTCGCGAGGCACGACCGGCGCGCCACCGCGTCGCTTTCGACCCCTCGCGAGTGCGGAGCACTACGTCGCAAGTCTGAAGCAACGGCGTTCCGCGAAGTCGCGCCCGCCGGTGCCCGACGAGCCGTTGGCGTGGCGCACGGTCTGCAGCTTCGGCCTGCCGGAGCCGGCCGCGAGGAGACGCCGGGTTCTGGCGACTAGCTTCGCCGCATCGTTAATCGTGTGTCTGGGTTGTTACGCCGTGGATTTATTGGGCCGAGTGACATTCTATCCTCTGCTTAACAACTATTTCAGGACGAATGCGTGGCCAATTGCGAATAAGCTCGAAATTATTCTGCAATTTGGACTCGTGTCAATACTTACAATTTTGTCGATTGTAACTCTCTTCCTCGCCAGCAGTTCGATCGCGATGGAGCGGTCCGGCAACACGATCGATTCGCTGAGGATGGCGTCCCTTTCGCCCCGAGAACTGTTGACACAAATTCTCACGGGCATCACCCGCGGGAGCCGCTACTTGACATGCTTATGGGCGTGTGTCGCTGCCCCCGCCGTCCTGACGGGGCTGTTCCCACCCGCCTGGGCACTCGGGCTGACGCTGCTAACACTCCTCGTGGGGCCGCCACTATTTGTGTTTGCCTTGTACTGCTCCGCGTGGGCCAGTACCCCGGCGCGGGCGCTTCGCAACTTCGTCTTTGGCGGGGCCATCTGGCACGCCGCGCTGCTCTTCGTCGGCGTGACCCTGTTCTTTACGGCGTCGAGACTATTGGGCGTTGACATCGATCTGCTGCTCGACTTCCGTACCGACCCCTGGGAGTTCGTCGCCGCCGGCTCGACGCGGCCGAATTTTCGACTCGTCAACGGCGTCTTCGTGATGATCCCACGCACCCCCGAAGGCGACCTCGTCACCCTCGGCATCGCCGCCGTCATCGTCGCCTTGTACTACTTGGTCGGCCGCTGGGTGTTCAACCGCGCCGTCGGCCGCTTCGCCCGGTCGTGGGACGCCACGGCGTAACTTGGCCTGCGCGGAGCGTGGGGCTACAATACCGTCATGCCGCTGCGAATCTCCAACTTGCGCCTCCCGGTCGAAGAGCCGGAGGCGAACCTGCCGTCCCACATTGCCCGCGCCATCGGCGTCGCTTCCGGCGACCTGGCCCACTGGCGAATCCTCCGCAAGAGTCTCGATTTGCGGGACAAGCGGCAACTCCGCTTCGTTTACAACTTCGAGGTGGACCTGCCGGAAGAGGAACTCGAAGTCGTCTACCGGACTATCGACCGCGCCGCCCCGACGGCCCAGGTCGAACTGTTCGACGAGCCGCCGTTCGAGATGGCGACGCCCGGCACCGAGGCGATCCGCGACCGGCCGATCGTCATCGGCTCCGGGCCGGGCGGGTTGGTCTGCGCGTACTTCCTGGCGCAACTCGGCTACCGGCCGATCGTGCTGGAGCGCGGCACCCAGGTGAGCGACCGCATCCGCGACGTGAAGCAGTTCGACGGCGGCGGCGGCTTCGAGCCGGAGAGCAACTACCTGTTCGGCGAGGGCGGCGCGGGCACCTTCTCCGACGGCAAACTCACCTGCCGCGGCAGCGGCCCGGACGTGATGCGCGTGCTCGAACTCTTCGCCGAGTGCAAGGGCCAACAGCCCGGCAAGCCGAGCATCTTGTACTACCACCGGCCGCACCTGGGCAGCAACCGCCTGCCGGCCGTGGTCAAGGCGATCCGCCAGAAGATCGTGGCCCTCGGCGGCGAAGTCCGCTTCCACACCAAGGTCGAGGACGTCGAATTCGACGCCGGCGGCGTCAAGGGCGTGATGACCTCGTCCGGCTTCCTCGCGTCGTCGGTCGTCATCCTGGCCGTCGGCCACAGCGCGCGGGACACCTTCGAGATGTTGGCCCGCCGCAAAGTGCCGATGTCGCGCAAGGCCTTCCAGTTCGGCGTCCGCGTCGAGCACCCGCAGGCGCTCGTCAACGAGGTGCAGTACGGTTCGCGGCACGCCAGCCACGAGAACGCGCTGGGCAACGCCGATTATTCCCTCGTGGCGAGCGGCAAGAACGGCACGCCGGACGTGTTCAGCTTCTGCATGTGCGCCGGCGGCATGGTCATCCCGAGCGTGTCGCAAACGGGGTACTTCTGCACCAACGGCATGAGCCTGTCGAAGCGCGACTCGGTGTACGCCAACAGCGGGTTGGTCGTGACCGTCCCCGTCGAGGCGTTCGAGGGCACCGACGTGCTGGCCGGGGTGCGGCTGCAGGAGAAGTACGAGAAGCGGGCCTACGAACTCGGCCGGGGCGGTTACGGGTCTCCGCTGCAAACCGCCCGCGACTTCCTCGCCGACCGCGGGGCGAAGGCCGTGCCGCGCAGCAGCTACCCGCGCAAGGGCGTCGCCGCCGACTTGCGCGAGGTCCTGCCGCCGGTCGTCGTCGAGGCGTTGAAGAACGGCCTGCCGCAGATGGACCGCCGCTGGCAGGGCCGGTTCCTGGACGACGCGGTACTAGCCGGTCCCGAGTCGCGCGGCAGTTCGCCGATCCGCATCGACCGCGACAACATGACGCGTGAGTCGCCCGGCATCTCGGGCTTCTACCCCGTCGGCGAGGGGGCCGGGTACGCCGGCGGCATCGTCAGCGCCGCCGTCGATGGCCTGCGGACGGCCCGCGCGGTCGTGGCCCGCTTCGCCCCGCTCCACAAGCCGGTGTGAAGATTCGGCGGGGAAGCGACGATTCGGCTTGGCCGGGCGCGAGACTTGAGCTATAAGTCTGTCAGCGATGCCCCTGGCGGCGGCCAACACCCGTGTTGTCCGCCCCCGGAATTGGAACGGCTTGATTCCGTTCCTGGCGTCGCCTCTTCGTTTTGCGACCCGCCGACGGCGACATCGGCGACGGCCGTGCCGTACGAAATTGATCGAGGACCGCGGGCAAGCCCTTCCACGGGGTGGCGAAGTTTGCTCTAATGCCAACCTGCCCGCAGGTCCCGCCTCTCGCCTTTCGGGAAGACCCCATGCCCCGCCCGCCGCACGCCATCGGCATCGACCGCCGCGAACTCTTGCAAGTCGGCTACGCCGGAGCGTTCGGCCTCGGATTGCTCGGCACGCCGACCGCGACGGCCCTCGCCCGCCCGGCCGGGGGCGGTGCGGTCAACGCGAAGTCGGCCAAGTCGGTCATCCTGGTCTTTTTGACCGGGGCCGCGAGCCACATCGACACGTTCGACCCCAAGCCCGACGCGCCGGCCGAGATCCGCGGCGACTTCAAGCCGATCGCCACGGCGGTCCCCGGCTTCCAGGTGACCGAGGTGCTGCCGTTGCTCGCCGCGCGGGCGCGGAAGTACGCCGTGGTGCGGTCGCTGTCGCACAAGGACAACAACCACCTCGTCGCCTGCCACAAGCTGCAAACCGGGCACACGCAGCCGGGGGCGGCCTTCGACAAGGTCGCCAGCCGGGACGACTGGCCGTGCTACGCCGCGGCCCTCGACGCCCTCCGGCCGCGGACCGACGGCCTGCCGACCGGCGTTCACCTCCCGTGGCACCTGCAACAGCCGCCGCTGATGTGGCCGGGCCAGCACGCCGGGTTCCTGGGGCCGAAGCACGACCCGTGGCAGTTGAACCAGGACCCCAACTCGAAGCAGTTCCGCGTCGAGAACGTCGCCCCCGCGGCCGGCATTTCCGTCGAGCAGTTCGCCGACCGCCGGTTGCTCCTCGACGGTTTGCAGGAGAGCCAGAGGAAGCTCGAAGCGGTGGCCGAGGCCCGCAAGCTGACCGACCAGCAGGGCCAGGCGTTCAAGTTGCTCGCGTCGGGCAAGGTGAGTACGGCGTTCGACCTGCACCGGGAACCGGACGCCACCCGCGACCGGTACGGCCGGCACGAGTTCGGCCAGTCCCTGCTCCTCGCCCGGCGGCTGGTCCAGGCCGGCGTCCCGGTCGTCCAGGCGAACATGGGCAAGGCGCAGAATTGGGACAGCCACGACGACATTTTCAACCGCCTGAAGAAAGACTTGATGCCGCCGCTCGACAAGGCCGTGTCGGCGTTGCTCGACGACCTGTCGGGCCTCGGCATGCTCGACGACACGCTGGTCGTGATGGTCGGCGAGTTCGGCCGGACGCCGAAGGTCGCCCCGCAAACCCCGGGGGCGAAGCCGGGCCGGGACCACTGGGCACCGTGCTTCTTCGGCCTGTTCGCCGGGGCCGGCGTCCGCGGCGGCCAGGTCATCGGCAAGTCGGACAAGATCGGCGCGTTCCCGACGACGGTGCCGTTCTCGCCGGACGACGTGGGCGCGACGATTTACACCGCGCTGGCATCGACCCGGAAAGCGAAGTCCGCGACCGCTTCGGCCGGCCGGTGACCCTGAACGGCGGCCGGGTCATCGAGTCGCTGTTCACCGGCGCGTGATTGCGGAACTCCGCGCCGGCCGGGGTGTTCTAAGAATCGCTGTCACCTCCCCTGCCCCGTTCCGGAGCCGAGTCGATGTCGCGTCGCATCCTGTCGAAAGCGGTCGCCGTCGGCGGCCTGGCGTTGGGCCTGTTCCTCCTGGCCGGCCCCGAGGGCTTCGCGCTCGCCGGCAAGAAGGAGGACGCGGCCAAGCACCTGGCCGACTTGAAGGCCGGCAAGGACGCGAAGTCGCAGGTCTACGCCCTGGAAGAACTCGCCAAAATCGGCCAGATCCAGAAGTCGGCCATCAAGGACGCCGTGCCCGAGATGATGAAAGCCCTCGAAAGCAAGGACGCCACGGTCCGGGCCGCCGCCGCCAAGTCGGTCGGCATGATCGACCCCGACCCGAAGGAAGTCATCCCGATCCTGGTCAAGATGATGACCGAGGACAAGGACGAGGCCGCCAAGATGGGGGCCATCGCCGGGCTGGGCCAGATGGGTGCCAACGCCAAGGACGCCGTCAAGGACTTGCGCAAGGTCGTCGCCGACGAGGACAAGAAGAGCAAACTCGGCAAGGCGGCCCAACAGGCGCTCAAGGTCATCGTCGTCAAGAAGAAGTGACGCTACCCGCCGCGGATCGGCCGGGCCGGCCGGCCGATCACGTCGCCGCAGACCTGGTAGCGGAAGTTGCCGATGATCAGTTCGTCTCCGGGGACGAGTACCCCTTCGACGACCCGCTCGCCGTTGATCTTGACGCCGTTGGTGCTGCCCAGGTCGCGGATGACGAGGACCTCGCCGACTTGGGCGATGCAGCAGTGCCGCCGGGAAATTTTCTTCGAGTTCAACTGCACGTCGCACTCCTGGTGCCGGCCGAACAGCAGGATCGGCTTGTCGAGCAGGATGCTCGGCCCGTCGGTGAGGGATAACAAGTGCGCGGGCATGGCGGAATCACGCTTTCCCGGACTGGGCGGCGATGAGCGCGGCGAGGTAACTGACGGGGTCGTCCTTGGCCATCGCCTGCGCGGCGAGGGCGTCGTAGTCGGCCGTCCGGCGGGCCAGTTCCATCACGCCGGGGCAACTCGTGCCCCCCTCGGCGGCGTCCGCGAGGAACTCCCGGGCGACGGCGAGGGCCTCCGGCAGGCGGTCGAGTTTCACCAGTAAATTGACGACGACTTCGGCGGGGAAGCGGTAGCCCTCGACGGCCGCGGCGGGCAACTTCGCCGTGAAGTGCGCGACGTTCGCGTCCACATCGACCCCGGCGACGGCGTTCAGGTACGGCAGGTAGTCGGCGTAGGTCTTCTCGAACGGCGGGTCGTTGTCGCCGGTGTAGTTGGTCGAGAGCAGCGTGCCGTACCGGGCCAGTTCGCGGGCCAGGTCGAGTTCGACGCACCTCGGCAATTGCATCGCGGCCAGAACCACCGACGACAGGTGCGACGTGTCGATGTGGTAGGCGTCGTCGGCCATCACTTCGGGGTGGTCGGCGAGCATTCGCGGAATCGTCGCACCCTCGGCGAAAGAGACGCCGCGTTGGGCCAAGTCGCCGGCGAGCCGGTCTTTTAGCTGGGCGTGCAGTGCCCGGACGAGCCGCTTGACGCAGTAGTCGCGCAGGGTCGGGTTGGCGTTCAAGTCCGCCGAGCCGACCATCGTGATGGCGGAGCAGACGCCGCTGCGGTCGAGGATCAGGTCGAAGCCCTTCTCGGGCAAAACCCCCTGCTGCCAGGCGATTTCGACGAGCGGGTAGATGTCGTCGTCCGGCCCGGGGGTGTGGGCGAGCAACGCGTCCTTAACCGGCCCCGGCTCGTTGATGATGCGGAAGTAGGCCCACGCCTTGGCGATTTCGCCGCGGCCCAGGTGCAGGCCGCCGACGTGCCGGGCCGCCCGGCGGATGGCGTCCTCGTAGGCCTCGTGAGCGTCGGGCGGCAACTCGGTCGCCGGGCTGAGCGGGAACGGCGACAGGCCGAGTTCGACCCGCCGGCTCAACAGCAGCGCGTAAAACAGGGCCTGGAACTCGCCGGTCGACTCCAACTCGGCGCGCAGGGCTTCGGCACCGCCGCCGGGGCCGCCGGCCTCGAAGGCGGTGCGGACCCGGCGGTAGACGGCGTCGTCGAACTTGGGCGCGAACGGGACTTCGTCCATGACGGCCTTACTTGCCCTTCGGCTTCGACAGGTCGGTGAACTTGATGTCC
>JANYHV010000291.1 GCA_025362195.1 Fimbriiglobus sp.
CGGCGCGGACAAGCTCATGGCCAAACAGCCGGGCGTGCCGCTGTCGCTGTCCGAACTCACCGTCGTCCCGCAGACCGAGGAAAAAGAGGTCGCCGTCGATCTCACCAACCCGGACATCGGCCTCGACCCCGAGATCATTCCGGTCACCGACTCGCAGGCGCTGGCCGACATCAACGTCGATACGGCGATTCAGTCGCCCGACGCCGGGGTGGCCGATGCGAAATCGACCGACCGCCAGGACTACATCCCGCTCGCCGGCGTCGGCATGGGGGCGGACGCCGGGGCGACCGGGACCGCCGGGGCGTTCCTGAGCGGGGCCGGCGGCGGCGGCGAGGGCACGGTCGCCACCGACGGCTCCTTCGGCCGCGGGGCCTCGACCCGCAGCCTGCTGGCCGCCAAGGGGGGCGGCAACACCGCCTCCGAGGCGGCCGTCGCCCGCGGGATTGTCTGGCTCATCAAGCAGCAAAAGCCCAACGGGTCGTGGGTGTACGACGGCACCAGCAGCGGCGACACCATCGCCGCGACGAGCATGGCCCTGCTGCCACTGCTCGCCGCCGGGCAGACGCACAAGTCGTTCGCCAAGGACAACAAGTACAAGGCGAACGTCGATATGGGCATCAAGTACCTGATCGCCAACCAGCAGGCCAACGGTAGTTTCAAGGGGTCGTCGGGCATGTACGCCCACGCCATCGCCACCATCGCCTTTTGCGAACTCTTGGGCATGTCCGGGGACAAGGCCCTCGCTCCTTACGCCCAGAAGGCCGTCAACTACATCGTCGCCGGCCAGACCGCCATCGGCGCTTGGAACTACCAGGCGGGCGGCACCGGCGGCGACACGTCGATCGTCGGCTGGCAGATCCAGGCCCTCCAGTCGGCCAAGCTCTGCAAGGACCTGATCGTCGATAAGAAGGCGTTCGTGAACTGCCGCAAGTTCCTGGACGCGGTCTCCACGGGCGTGAACAAGTCCCAGTACGGCTACAACTCCCCGGCCGCGAGCCTGACCCTGACCCCGGTCGGCCTGTTGTGCCGGTACTACGTCGATGGGTGGGGGCCGAACAACCCCGGCATGGCCGCCGGCGTGAGCTACCTGCTCAAGAGCCAGCAGCCGACCAAGGCGTACAAGGACATCTACTACTATTACTACGCCACGCAGGTGATGCACTTCTTCGAGGGCAAGGAATGGTACGAGACGTGGAACCCGGCGATGCGCGACCTGCTCATCGACCTGCAAGTCGGCCAGGGCAAGAAGGACGCCGGCAGTTGGGAGTCCGACGGCGAGCACATCGGCCGGAGCTGCGGCCGCCTGGGCACGACCTGCATGACCCTGCTGACGCTCGAAGTCTACTACCGCCACCTGCCGCTGTACAAGCGCGACACCGGCGGCCTGAAGGAACTCGAGCGGATCAAGTAGTGGGGGGATTGCGGATTTGGGATTGCGGATTTCGGGCGCGGTCCTCGGCGGGTAAGAGTAGCCGCGAGTGCGACGGCATCCGCTTCGTCCTGGAGCGGGACGACGACTCGGCGTGATTGTCGCTTCGCGTCTTCAATCCGCATTCCCAAATCCGCAATCCGCAATTCCACCTCAGCCGACCGGTTCCACCGTCACCCGCAGGGGTTTCGCCTTGGGGGCGTCGGGGTCGGGGCCGCACGAGTGGATTTGGTCGGCTTTTAGCTCGGCCACTTCGAGCGGGCCGACCCAGACGACCGACCTGCCGGTTTTGTGGGCTTCCAGCATCAGCGTCACGCACTTCACCAGCGCGTAGCCGAACACTTTTTGCAGCACTGCCGACACGAACCCCATGGTGTTGAAGTCGTCGTCGTGGAGGATCACGGCGTAGGGCGGCAACTGCTTCGTGCGCGTGTCGGTTTCGGTGTCGGGCAGTGTGGTCGTGGCCATGCGGGCATTGTAATCCCCCGGCGGCGTGAAATCTCGCCCCCGCGTCGGCGTCTTCAAGATAACCGGTTGCCCGGCGGTCGCCGGCCGGTCACACTGAGCGCTTCCCCGTCCCCGTTCGTGCCGAGGGTCCGTCATGTCGCGTCTCTTTCTGGTGGCGCTGGTCGCCGCCGTCGGCTTCGGCCGGTCGAACGCCCAGGTGCCGGCGGCCCTGAGTCACGTGCCGCCGGACGCGGCCGTCTTCGCCTCCGCGAACGTCGCCAAGTTCTGGGCCAGCGCGGCCGGCGGGCAGTTGCGGGCGGCCAAGATCGCCGAGTTCGACCGGGTCGTCGCCGAGTTCGAGGCGGTCACCGGGCTGACCCCGGCGGACGTGACCTCGGCAGCCGTCTACTTCCCCGACCTGCGGTCGCCGGGCGGCCGCGACATCCAGCCGTTCGGCGTTACCTTGACGCTGACCCGGCCGATCGACGCCGGCCGGCTCGTCGCCGTGGCCGCCGTCGCATGCCGGGCGTTCGAGGACAAGTTTTCGTACACGTTCGCCAAGAACGTGCTGACGGTCCGGTTCGGGCCGGACCCGCGGATGAGGGGTAAAGTCCCGGTCAAAGAAGAAATCGTCCTCGACATGACCGACGCCCTGCACCCCAAACTCTTTGCCATGCTCCCGGCCAAGTCCCGCGACGCGGCGACCAGGCCCGGCGCGCTGACGCCGGCGTTGACCGCGGCGGCGACGAAGGACTTTGTCGTCGGCCTGAACTACGAGATGTTGCCGCCCGAATTGCGGACGGAGGCCAACAACGAGAACGGCGCGCGGCCGTTCCTGCCGCTGTTCAAGTCCGACCTCGCCCTCGTCGTCGGCGCGTTGTCGGCGGACAAACTCGCGATCGAGATGCGCTTCCGCAGTGGCGACGTGGCGGTCACCCGGGACTGCGAAAAGTCCCTCGGGGCGGTGCAAACCCTCGTCACGACGGTTCTCGACGCCGGCATCCAGAAGAGCGGCAAGTCGAAGGACGCGGGGGAGCGGCTGATCCTGCCGCTGGCCGAAAGCGTCAAGCGGTCGGTCGAAGCCGCGACCATCCGCATCGACGGGACCGACGCCGTGGCCACCGTGGCGATCCCCACCGACCTGCCGTTCGGCCCGGCCCTGGCCGCGCAGTTCGGCAAGTCCGTCGGCGGTGCCCAGGACCGCAGCGTGTCGCAGAACAACTTGAAGCAACTCGGCCTGGCGATGCACGGCTACAACGACACCACGGGCGCACTACCCGTGGCCGCCGTCGTCGGCAAGAAGGGCAAGCCGCTGTTGAGTTGGCGCGTCTTGGTGCTGCCCTACGTCGAGCAAGCCGCGCTCCTCAACAAGTTCAAGATGGACGAGGCGTGGGACAGCGAGCACAACCTGAAGGTGCTGAAGGACAACCCGATGCCGGCGGTGTTCGCCCTGCCGGGGGTGACGAAGCCGGGGGACAAGGAAACGTACTACCGCGTCTTCGTCGGCAACGGCGCGGCCTTCGAGCCGCTCAAGGCGGTGAGTATGCCGGGCGGGTTCCCGGACGGCACGTCGAACACCATCCTGATCGCCACGGCCGCCACGAGCGTGCCGTGGACCAAGCCGGACGAACTCGCCTTCGACCCGAAGGCCGACATGAAGAAGCTCCTGATGTTCGACACGGACAGGTGCAGCGTGACCTTCGCCGACGGCTCCGTCCGCACCCTCCGGTCCGCGATGAGCGGCGACGCCTTGAAGGCCATGATCACCCGCGCCGGCGGCGAAGTCATCGCCGACAACTGACGCCTGACGCCCGCTCCTCCCCACTCTCACCCGAGGTCCTTCCCATGTCGATGCTGCGACTCTCCCTGATGCTGCTGGCCGCG
>JANYHV010000334.1 GCA_025362195.1 Fimbriiglobus sp.
GCCTTCCGCCGCGCGGGGCCGGCGAGCGTGGGGCCGTAGGCCGGGGACCCACAAGGGGCACCCCTACATTCCGCGTGGTAGGGGTGCCCCTTGTGGGTACCCGGCCTACGGCCCCACGCTCGCCGGCCCCGCGCGGCGGAAGGCTTCACTCTGGACGACTTCGTGCATCAAGGACCGGATGCCGTGGCTGCCGGGGCGGGTGCGGGCGATTGCGGCCTCGATCGCGTCGCGGTCGGCGAAGCGGTTGCCCGCCCCGGTGGCGTAGACCGTCAACTGGCGCAACAGGTTCCGCGCGAGCTGGTCTTCGTCCTTGATGAGGAGGGCCTGCAGACCGGCCACGTCGTCGAAGGTCCGCCCGTCGTCCAACTCGCCGGTGGCATCGACTTTGGACCCGAGACGGATTCTGGTCGGGTAACTACTACTGACCCCGCTCGGAATCACGACCGACGGCTCGTCCACCATCTCCTTGCCCTGGGCGATTTTCTTCGGCGGGCCGTTGAGTCGGTAGCGGTCCCGCCAGCCGCCGATGACGTCGTAGTGCTCGAGGGCCAGGCCGTAGGGGTCCATGCGGGCGTGGCACGACGCGCAGGTCGGGTCGGCCCGGTGCTTCTCGATCATTTGCCGGATGGTCACCGCCCCGGTGGCGTCCGGTTCGACGGCGGGGATGTTCGGCGGCGGCGGGTTGCGCGGGATGCCGAGCACCCGCTCGGCGATCCAGACGCCCCGCAACACCGGGGACGTTGACGTGCCGTTCGCGGTCACGCGCAACACGGAAGCGTGCGTCAAGAAGCCGCCGCGGTGCGAGGCCTTGTCCACCTTCACCGGGCGGAACTCCGAGCCGTTCACGCCGCGGATGCCGTACTGCTGGGCCAGCCGCTGGTTGATGAGGATGGTGTCGGACTGGATCAGTTGGCCGACGCCGCGGTTCTCCGCCAGCAGCATGCGGAACGTCTTCTGCGTCTCGGCCAGCATCGAGTCGCGCAACCACGGGTCAAACTCGGGGTAAAGTTGCGGGTCGGGCGTGGTGAAGTCGAGCTTCTTCATGTCCAGCCACTCGTCCAGGAAGTGCCCGATGAACCGCTCGGATTTCGGGTCGCCGAGCAAGCGTTCCAGTTGGGCCTTCAACACGGCCGGCTGGTGCAAAGTGCCGTCGGCCGCCGGGGCGAGAAGGGCCGCGTCGGGCATGGAGTTCCACACGAAGTACGAGAGGCGGGAGGCCAGGGCAAAGGCGGCCTTGTCCTTGCCGTCGCGCCCCTCCCCTTCGAGCCCGACGAACAGGAAATCGGGCGAGCAGAGGATCGTCTGGTAGCCCGCGAGCAAGGCTTCTTCGAGCGACTGCCCCCGTGCCCATTGCTGCTCGACGAGCTTGACGTAAGGGTCGATGTCGGCCCTCGTGACGGGGCGGCGGAACGCGCGGTCGGCGAAACTCAGCAGCAGCGCCACGGCGTCCGGCCCGAGCGGCGTGGCGGTCCCGGCCTTGGGCTTCTCGTTCCGCCGGGCCGGCGGCACGCTGCCGAAGAGCCGGCTCGCGGGCGGCCCGTCGTTGGCCAGCGGCCCCTCGACCTCGAACCAGTCGTAGGCGATGGCCGGCCCCTCGTAACTGCGGACGCCGTCCTGGGTGACGTAGTTGGCGGCACCGGACGACGGCAGCGTCATCGCGTGGAACGAGATGCGCTCGCCGGGGTTGAGCCAGACTTTGAACTCGTGGGTTTTCGGCGTCAAGGACGCGGCGTCGAAGTAGCCGATCGGCGTGCCCTTGACCGACGCGCGGACGACGTGGGTCGCCACGGCGTCGCCGTAGAACTCCGTGTTTTCCCGGCCGATGAGTTCGAGGGTCTCCTTCATCGGCGTCCCCGACCACTTCTTCGTCGCGGCGTCTTGTGTGAACGGCGCGGCGAACACGGTGTACCGGCGGATGTCGTTGCGCACGGCCGGCTCGGCCTTGGTGCGCGTCCAGCGCAAGCCCCAGAGCGAGAACCGGACGGTGTACCACCCGGGCACCGGGACGTTCCACCGGTCGATCTGCACCCCGTCCTGGAGGCTGCCACCGGCCACGCCGGTCAGCACGGCCACCGACTCCGCCGCGCCGTCGAAGGTCGCGCCGCGGTAGGTGTTGCCGTAGTCGTCCCTGGGGTTGCCGGCGATGTGGTTTTTCAACCCCGGGGCGAGGTCGCGGCCGTTCATCGGCACGGCGCAGTGGGTGGCCAGGGCCGCCTGCGCGGAGTTCTGTTTCGCCGCCGCCTCGCGCCAGACCTTCGACTTGACGGCCTCGGGCGGCACGGCGACGGCTTGCCGCAAGGCGAAGTCCGCGGCCTTGAGGTACTTCGCCATGTGGATCGGCGAGATGTCGAGCGCCCCGGCCACCTTGTCGAAGCCGTGCTGCCGGCCGTCCTCGGGCAACGTCTCCTTGACGCGGAGGCCGGGCAGTCCCAGCAGGTCGCGGAGCGTCGTCTCGTACTCGACCCGGTTCATCCGCCGGACCGACGCGACGGCCCGAGTCGATTCCGCCTGGATCAACGGCTTCTTCATCGACGCCAGGAAAAGCTTGCGGTCGGCCTCCGGCAGCTTCCCGAACTCCTTCGGCGGCATCTCCCCATTTTCGACGCGATCAAAGGCCCGCAGCCATTGCCGGTAAACATCGTCTTTTGTCAGATCGGAGGACAGTAGATCGAGACGCAACGCCCCCTTCTCCGCGTCCACTCCGTGACAGGTCAAACACTGACGCGCGATCACACCGCGGGCAACTTTGAACTCGTCGGCCCGCACCGGTGCCGGTACGGCCAGGACGATCCCGTAAGTGAAGAGAAAAGCAATTCGGCCGCCGACTTGTCCAAAAAGTGCCATAAGCCAGAACCCTGTGTCCGAGGAGAAATTCAATTCGTGCCAGATATATAACAGGCAATATATTCAACTAATATCAATTTACATGATTCGAGATCGTCCGGTGTGGAATAGAAATCTCTTGACAGGAATTCTCATTTAAAAATGGATCGACACCCGGTTTTGAGCGCTACTATTCACTGCGCTGCCTCTGGCCCACGAAATAACCCCATCGTTTATGACGTATTGGCGGGCGAAAAGTTCCAACACCTCTGCGGATTGCGCAGTGAGCACTCGTGGGTGGCGAACGTGGCATTTCTCAAGGTCGGCCCCAGGGTCAACGTACCTATTTGCACTTGAATCCCCGCAAGTTGCGCCCGAGGTACCGCTCGTCGAGGGCCGCGTTCAGCCGCTTGGCGTGCATCCTCCCGGTGGCGGGGTCCTGCTCGAGGAGCGACGTGTGGCCGCGTCCCTCCTCGAGCAGGACCCCGCCACCGCGTTTTCGCCCCGCGTCCGGTTCTCGTCCTCGCGCCCCTGCTCCCCCCCGCCAGGCGGGGCGGGCGGCCGCGGACGGCCGACCTGCGGCTGGTCCTGAACACGATCTTCGACCTGACCAAGGCCGGGTGCCAGTGGGCCGTGCGGCCCACGGACCTGGCCAAGCGCTCGACCGCCCACGACGACCTCAGCCGGTGGAAGGCCGACCGGA
>JANYHV010000354.1 GCA_025362195.1 Fimbriiglobus sp.
GCGCGGCCTGCGCGGCACCTTCGACGCCTTCGCGCAAGCCCCCGTCGTCGTCACGACGCTACCGCTGACCGCCGACCTCGTGGGCCGACTGCCGGCGCACCGCTGGGTCTACTACTGCGTCGATGACTTCAGCGTCTGGCCCGGTTACGACGGCGCGACGATGCTGGCGATGGAGCGCGACCTGGTGCCCAAGGTTGACGCCGTCGTTGCCGTGAGTGACACCCTGGTGTCGCACGTCGCCAAGCTCGGCAAGGCGGCACACCTGCTGACGCACGGCGTCGATCTCGCCCACTGGCAAGCGACCCCCGGCAAACTGCCAGCGTGCCTCGACGGCCTCGAACCGCCGTTCGTCGTCTTCTGGGGCGTCATCGACCGCCGGCTCGACCTGGCCTTCGTCCAGCACCTCACGGCCAACCTGGCGCGCGGCACGGTGGTGCTCGTCGGCCCGCGCGAAGACCCCGACCCCGCGCTGGTCACCGGCCCCCGCCTCGCCCTCCGGCCGGCGTTACCGTTCGCCGAGTTGCCCGCCCTCGCGGCCGCCGCGTCGGTGCTGGTCATGCCGTATGCCGACGCGCCGGTGACGCGGGCGATGCAGCCGTTGAAGCTCAAGGAGTACCTGGCCACGGGCAAGCCGGCGGTGGTGCGCGACCTGCCCTCGACGCGGCCCTGGGCCGACGCCGCCGACCTCGCCGCGACGCCGCAGGCGTTCACCGCCGCCGTGAATCTGCGCCTGACGATAGGTCTGCCCGCCGCGCAGCTCGTTGCACGCGAGCGCTTGCGCGACGAGGGTTGGGACGCCAAGGCCGACCAGTTCGAGCGCTGGATCGACGGCGCGTGACGCCTACTTCACCAGTTTGAGTCGAATCTCGGCCTCGATCCGGTCGCAAATGCAGCGGGCGCTCTTGCTTTGGTTTGCGATCCCGCCCGCCGCTCGTTTCGCGTAACACTCCTCGTGATCGATCGACTCTTTCAGGTTACGCTTCAGCAGCACGCGGCGGGCCTCGGCGTCGCCCGCGAGCGCGAGTTCGGCTTCCAAGAGGTAGACTTGGGCCGTCCGGTATTGGTCGATATCGGCCTCGACAAAGATTCCCCCGGCTCGCCGCACGGCCATGAGTTCGACGACTTTGCGGATGGCGTCTCGCCGCTCCTCGCGGAGTTGGCGGACGCGGTCGGCGGGCGGCTTCTCGGCCGCGCTCACCTCCCGGAGTTCGGCGTCGAGCCGGAAGTACGTCACGTAGTGCAAGGTGCTCTCACTCGCGATGCGACTCGTGACCCGCAATGCGACGTACTTTTCCGCCTCTTTGAGGCACTCCACGGCCCTCCGGTTCGCCGCGTCCCGTTCGGCCGGGGCCGCCCCGCGGGTGGCGGCGAATGTCGCCTCGCTGCTGACCGACTCGGCCCTGACAAGCATATCCTCCGAGAGCGTCCCGCTTTGAGCGCGCACGGCGAGCATGTCGTCAAGACTCTTACCAACGGCGACTTGGCTCTCGCGGTGCCGACGGATCACGGCCGGGTCGGCCTTGACCGCTACCAGCAGACTGGCTTGGACACCCAGCCGGTGGAATCGCACGTGCAGGTAGTCAGCGGCCCCTCCCGTACTTCCGGAAGATCGTGCTTGCAGGTAACTTTCCAGCTCGAAAAGTAACACGACGTGGCTCAGGATCGCTTCAACACGCTCCTCGTCCGACGTGGTCAGGCTCTTCTCGATCTCGGCAGAACGCTGGAAATCGGCGACGGCGGTGCGGTAGACTTCGCCTGGGGAAACCCCGCCTTGCCGCATGTTCGCCGCCATGTTGATGACCTGCCGTGCGACGTGTTTTTGTTCCAGCCGCATTGCGCCGACCGTCGCGTCCACCCCGGCCGCCCGAAACGCGGGGGTCTTTGGGGTCGCCCCCCGCGCCGGGAGGTCCCTAGGTCTCGGGTCGGCGGGCTTATCGGGGAACGGTGTCTGGGCCGCGAGGAGGAACCCGGCGACCAGTGTGCAGAGCGGAGTCATTTGACGGACCTCGAAGGCAGTGTGATCCCCGCACAATCTTAACGACGCCGACACTGGGGCGTCAAGTACCCTCTCAACTTCGCCAGGTTGACGGGGTCCATCGGGTGGCCGTCGCCGTCCTCCTTCGGCGTTTCGAGGATCATCGGCACCCTGGCCAGCCGCGGGTCGGTCGCCAGGCAGCGGAAGGCCACTTCGCCGATGTGGCCGAGGCCGAGGCCGGCGTGGCGATCGACGCGGCTGCCCAGTGGCTTGACGCTGTCGTTGACGTGGACCACCTTCAAGCGCTTCAGGCCGACGACGGCGTCGAACTCGGCCGTCGTTGCGGCGTAGGTCTCGGGGGTGCGCAGGTCGTAGCCGGCGGCGAAGACGTGGCAGGTGTCGAGGCAGACGCCCAGCCGCTCCGGCTCGGCGACGCCGTTCAGGATCGTCGCCAGGTGCTCGAAGCGGTAGCCGAGGGTCGTGCCCTGGCCGGCCGTCGCCTCGACCAGCACGCGGACGGCGTACCCGGGGCAGCGGGCGTGGGCGAGGTCGATGCCCTCGATCACCCGCGCCAGCCCGTACTCTTCGCCGGAGCCGACGTGCGCGCCGGGGTGCATGACGAGGTACGCCAGGCCGAGCGCCTCGGCCCGCTCGATCTCGACGGCGAAGGCGTCCACCGACTTGGCGAAGAGGGTTTCGTCCTTGGCGGCCAGGTTGATGAGGTACGAATCGTGGGCGGTGACGAACTTCGCCTTGGCCCGCTTGACGGCGGCGCGGAAGTCGCGCACGTCGTCCGGGGCGAGCGGTTTGGCGGCCCACTGGGCGGCGCTTTTCGTGAAGAGTTGGAAGGTCGAGCAGCCGAGGTCGAGGCACGTTTCGGCGGCCTTCGACAGGCCGCCGGCGATCGAGAAGTGGGCACCGAACAGGGGCATCGGAAGTGACCTGCGGGAGGGACGGCACGCCGGAAGTGTAAGCCCCGGGCGGGCCGGCACAAGGGCGGTCGCCTACCGGCCGGCCGCGCCCCGGTCGCCCGGCCGGTCGCGGTCCCGCTTGGCCTCCTCGGCCTCCTCGACGCGCTCCTCGCCGGTCGGCTCGGTATCGAGGGGCGAACTGTCCGCGCCGCCGGCCGCCAGGTCGGTGCCGCGCGGCTGCGGGCCGTAGGGCGTGGCGGGAAGGTCTTTGCCCGCGTCGTCGTCTTTCGGGTCCTGGTCGATGGTGTACGGCACGGCACGGTCCTCGCGGAGACTATGGTACTGAGACGCGCGACTCATTCGCAAACACCGTGCCGCCGGTTCGCACAGTCACTTCTTGGGCTGCCGCAGGAACTCGGCCAGCGTCGGGGCACCGTCCGGCGCGTTCTTGACCAGCGTGAAGAGCAGCCCGTAATCGCGGACGTAAATCTGGTACTTGCCCTGGGCCGGCCCTTTAGGTTGTCCCGTCGGGGCGTTGTAGTCGTCGAGCATCATCAACAACCAGACGCCGATGGCGTTCTCCCCTTCGACCGGCTGCACCGTATACGCACTCCTCACGCCGGGGTCCGTGTCGTGCGGGTAGCGAACAATCACCTTCGCACTCGCAAAGTCCCACTCTTTTATCAACCGCTCCAGCACGCCGATGACGGTTTGGTCCGCGTCAGTGGCCTTCACGGCGAATTTGACTTTACGCTGCAACAGATCGCGGAGCGAGTGGGATTGAGCCGGCGGTGTCGTGTATGTAGCGTCTAACCACCTCGACGAGGTTATCGCGTCAAGAGTGTACAATGACGGTACGCCTTTCGGGGCTTGCGTCGCCTCCTTCTCGGCTTGCTTGAACAGTTCCGCGAAGGCGAGTTGGCGCTTGACAGTCTGCAACTCGGCGACGACTCGGGCGTACTCCTCCACACTGATGCTGCCCGACTTGTGGGCGGCTTCCATCCGCTCGAACTCTTTCGTCTTGGTCGCCACGTCGGTCTTCGCCTGGTCGTACTTCGCCTGATTCATCCTCGACTCGATGGCGACCTTGAGCTTGGCCTGGTCGAGGGCCGCCTGAGCCTCCATCAGCCGCGCCTCGGCGATGCGGATGTCGGGGTGCGTCACCGCCAATTTTTCGAGGTAAGAGTAAACTTCGCTAAGGACAACACCCTCCGTCGGCACTTTCACTTCGGGGGCCGGTTGCGGCTTTGCCGGCGGGACCGGTGGGGCCGGGGGTTGCAACAGCACCGCCACCAACATCGTTAACACAGTGTGCGTCATCGTCGTCTCCTGAAAAAGGGTCAGTTCTTCAGCGCCATGAGCAGCCAACTGTCGCTCGCGGCGATGGCCCGGCCGTCGGGGCCGGCGGCGGCGAGGTGCAGGCGGTAGCAGCGGGCCGCCTGCTTCACGTCGGTGCGGGATTTCAAGAAGGCGTCCCCGGCGCGGCGGTAGTACGCCGCGACTTCGGCCGACTCGGTCGCCAACTCGGCCTTCAACTCGTATTGCTCGGCCGTCCACTCGACGGGCGGCGTCACTTCACTCGGCACCGGCCGCGGCTCCGGGGCCGATTCGACGTGTACCGGCGGCGACGCGGTCGCCACCGCCTCCGGGATCACGACCGAACCCCGGCCGGCGAAGAAACTCGCCGCCACTAGCGCGATCAGCCCGGTCGCGGTCGTCGCCCGGCGGAGCCAGACGCGGCGGCGGATCGGCCGGCGGCTGGCCGCGAGAATCGTCGTGCGCAACGCCGCGTCGTGGTACGGCCGGGGGGTTAACAGGGGGAGCAGGTCGTCATCGGTCGGCATGGTCGCTCCGTTCGTAAGCCGCGCGGAAGGCGTCGCGCGCCCGGGTCAGCAGCGATTCGACGGCCTTCTCGGTCTCGCCCCAGTCGGCGGCGATCTCCCGCACCGTCCGCCCGTCGAGGTACTTGGCCCGCAAGACGGCCTCGTGCCGTTCCGGCAGCGCCGCCAGTGCCTCGGCCACCGCCGTGCCGTCGTGCCGGTGCGGGCAGGCGGCGTGCTCGGGCAACGGCCGGTGCCGGGCACCGTGCCGGCGGCGCGCCCGCAGTTGGTTGCGGACGACGTTGCGGGCGACGCCGCACACCCAGCCGGCGAACTCTCCCCGGGCCGGGTCGAACTGGCGGACCGTGCGGGCGGCCGTCAGCCAGGTTTCTTGCAGGCAATCGTCCGCCAGGTCCTTGACCCCGCCGCACCGCCAGCGGACGAACGCCTCGACCGGGGCGTACGTCCGGCCGACCCAGTCGGCCCAGGCGTCGGCGTCCCCGGCTAGGGCGGCCCGGCGGTCGTTCGCATCGCGCCGGGCCGTCGATTCGTCGGGCATGACGGGGATTGTCCGGGCCGGTTGGGAATCCTTCGCGGGAAATCCGCGCCGGGTCGGCGGGCAGAACAGGCTTGTATGCCGGGAGCGGCTTCCCTACGTTAGAGGTATCGAACTCTGCGGGGCCGCCATGCCACCCGACGATTCCGCCCGGCGGCCGACGCGCTCGGTGCTGTTCATCTGCACCGGGAACACCTGCCGGAGTCCGCTCGCCGAAGGGCTGGCGAAGCGGTTGCTCGCCGAGCGGTTGGGTTGCGAGCCGGGCGAATTGCCGGTTCGGGGCTGGCTGGTGGGGTCGGCCGGAATCGCGGCCACACTGGGCGACGCCCCGTCCCCGCAAGCCGTCGCCGTCGCGGCCGAGTTCGGCTTCGACGCGAGCGGCCACCGCAGCCGGCCCGTGAACCCGGAACTGCTCGCCGGGGCGACCGACGTGATCGCCGTGACCCGCGGGCACGCCGCGATGCTGGCGGTGTACTACGGCGGGATCGGCCCGGTGCCGGTGCTGTTGGGCGGACCGGACGGCGACTTGCCCGACCCGATCGGCGGGGACGAGGCCGAGTACCGGCGGTGCGCGGCGGCGATTGAGGTTCACCTGACCCGGTATCTCGCGGAGTGGTTGGGACCATGAAAGTTGCGCTGGGGAATGACCACCGGGGCGTCGCGGCCAAGTTGCGGCTGGCGAACATGCTCGTCGGCCTCGGCTACCAAGTCGAAGACTTCGGCGCGCCGACCTCCGCGAGTGTCGATTACCCCGACTACGCGATCCCGGTCGCCGAGGCCGTCGCGTGCCACGCCGCCGACTGCGGGATTCTCATCTGCGCGACCGGCCACGGCATGTGCATCGCCGCGAACAAGATCCACGGCGTCCGCGCGGCGAACATCCGCGACATCGTGGACGCCGAGATGAGCCGCCAGCACAACGACGCCAACGTCATGTGCATGTCCGCCGACCTTTTGGGCGAAGAAGCGATGGAGCGCATGGTGCGCACCTGGCTGGAAACCAAGTTCGACGGCGGCCGGCACGCCCGCCGGCTCGAAAAGATCGCGCAGTACGAGGCCGAACACGAGAAGTAAACCGCCCATGCCCGAAACCCCACGCCCCGCCCCTGACCTCCTCACGTTCACCGCGTCTCCCCGCTGCGGCGCGGATTTCCCGGCCTCGATTTCGGCCGGCTCTCCCCCGAACGATACTTTTGGCACAGTGGTTGCAATAATGTTTCGCAACGGTCCTGTGGATGTCTCGAAAGAGATTGCCCCTCGATAGGTATCATGGATGACCGATTGCCCGGGCCTCGGGCGGTCGATTCGCCCATCAATCCGGGCGGGACTCGGTTTCAACCCCCCTCACCTGGAAGTACCCGCCATGACTGCGTCACTCGATACGGAAAGCGATCGGTTCATGATTTCGCTCGACGACTCCCGCGCCATTGCCGCCACTTTGGCCGGCCTGGCCGACCCGATTCGGCTGCAAATCCTGCAGTTGCTCCTGCCCGGCCCGCTGTGCGTCGGCGACCTGGCCCGGCACCTGAAACTGCCGATGGTGAACACCTCGCACCACCTGAAGGTGATGCGCCGGGCGGCCATCCTGGACCACGTCAAGCAGGGCCGCATGGTCATGTACTCCGTCAGCCCGAAGGTTTACACGTCCGGCACCCCGGAGTTCCCGAACGGCCTCTTGAAGGTCGGCTTCTGGGAACTCCGCCTGGGCAGCCCGGCCGCCGCGACCAACGGCAAGGCCGGCCACGCCGCCAACGCCCCCCGCCCCGGCAAAGCCGCGTCCGCGGCGTCTTAAACCCTCGGGTAGCCGATCTCCCGGCGATCCGGTGCCAATGTCCGCAGTGTCACTGCGGGGTTGAGCCGGGCGACGAGATCACTCGTCAGCCGGGCGTGCGAGAAGGCGTGCCGAACGGCGTCGAGATCAACTTCGACCTCGAAGTATTCGGTCGCCCACGCCCGGTAGGTTTCAGGGCGGCCGTCGAGCGCCGACAGTAAACTGCTCGATCCGTCGGGGTCGGGGTGACCGTCGGGGAAAATGACCGGGCCGACCTGCCAAGTCGGGTCGCCGTACCGCCTCCAGATGCAAAAGGTCGTGGACGCGATATCGAACGCCGCGTCCGAGAGACACCCCGAGAAGTCGGTCGGAACCGTGCCGTAGATTCCCGGCCACGTCATTGGGGGTTGCTGGCGGTAAGGACTCATAACCGACTCGTGCGTGAATCCCTTGACCCAGCACCCTGCCGGCCCGAAGTGGACGAACAGATCGTCACCGCACCCGTCGCGCATCGACCCCATCGCTTCATTTGTGGCCCAACGGCTGTTGAACGACCAGTAACGGCATTGCCACTCCGGGCAAAGAATCGCGTCCAACATCGCCATCGACTGCATCGCTCGCCGGAGGGTGTCGATGTCCGGAAACTGTGACAAGTCGCGCGTCGAGAGCATCGATTTTGTCCCTGGTAAGTGACCGTGCGTCGGACCGCCGGGCGGGCTATTATGAGCGCATGACGCCTTCCGAAAGTCCCGCCGGGTCGGTCGCCTTTTCGAGCGTCCGTCGCCAAATTCTCTTTCTCGCGGCCCCGGCCCTGCTCCAACAGGGCCTCTTGCTCACGATCCAATTGTACGACCAGTACCTGGCCGGACAGTTCTCACAGCACCACCAGGCCGCGCTGACGACCGCCAACTACCTGTACTGGTTCACGACGAGTTATGCCGTCGTCGTGAACGCCGGGGCGACGGCGCTCGTCGGCCGCTTCGTCGGTGCCCGCGACTGGCACCTCGCCAACCGCACGACGGCCCAGGCCCTCGTGCTCGCCCTCGTCTTCGGCCTGCTCGGCACGGGTCTGGCCTTCGCCGGCCTGCCGGGGCTGATCCGCCTCCTCGCCCTCGAAGGGGACAGCGCCGACATCGCGCTGCACTACCTGTACCCGCTCGCCGGGCTGTTGCCGTTTTACATGGTCGAAGTCGGCGGCATCGCGTGCCTGGTCGGGGCGGGGGACACGCGGACCGGGTTGAAAGCCCTCGCCACGGTCACGCTCATCAACATCCCGCTCGCCTGGGGCCTGTCGCGCGGGGCGTGGGGCCTGCCGGACCTGGGCTTCCTGGGAATCGCCTGGGGCACCGGTCTGGCGCACATCGTCGGCTGCGGGCTGGTCCTGGCGACCTTACTCCGCGGCCGGTACGGGCTGCGCCTCCGCGTGGCCGACCTGGCCCCGGACCGCCTGCTCGTCGCCCGCCTGCTCCGCGTCAGCGTGCCGGCGGCCATCGACTCGCTGTCGGTCGGCGTGTTCCAGTTCATCTTCCTCGGGTTCGTCAATCGCATTGGCGAGACGGCGGCGTCGGCCCACGGCATCGCCCTGCGGCTCGAAGGCCTCGGCTACCTGTCCGGGGCGGCCTTCGCCACGGCCACGGCCGGGATCGTCGGCCGCGCCCTCGGCGAGCGCCGCCCCGACCTCGCGGCCAGGGCCGGGTGGACGGCGTTCGGCATGGGCGGGCTGCTCATGACCGGCATGGGCGTGCTCTTCTTCGTCTTCGCCCGGCCGATGTTCGAGTTGTTCAACCAGCGCGCCGACCAGCAGTCGGTGATCGAAATCGGCGTGCCCGTTTTACGGCTGATCGCGTTCGCCATGCCGGGGCTGGCCGGGTCGATCATCCTGACGCAGGCCCTGCGCGGGGCCGGGGACACGCGCGTCCCGGTGCTGTTCACCTGGATCGGCTTCCTCGGCGTCCGGCTGCCGCTGGCGTTCCTGCTGACCGACCCGCGGGGCGGGTTCGAGTGGGGGCTGATCGGCGCGTGGACGGCGATGTTCGTGGACATCTACGTCCGCGGCCTGTTCTTCCTCGCCCGGTTCGCCGGCGGGAAGTGGAAGCGCGTGAAGGTGTAAACGCCGCCGGCTTACGACGCCGTGGCCGGCTCCGCGGCCTCGGTCTTGATGCGGGTCGGCACGCTCCGCAGGCCGGTCGCGCCGGCGTTCGCGGCCGTCGTTTCCGCGCCGGCGTTGCCCGACTCGTGGTACTCGGCGTCGCCGTTCACTTCCCACAGGTCGTACACGGCGCGGTTCGCCTTGATGTTCTCGACGCACAGCATCGCCGTCATCATGGCGTGGTCCTGGTTGTTGTACTTGTGCATCCCGTTCCGCCCGACCAGGTGCAGGTTCGGGAAGCGCGTCGCCAACTCGTCGCGGATCGTGTTCACGTGCGTGGCGTACTCGTCGTCGTATACCGGGTACGCCTTGGGCTGGCGGACGACGCACCCGTCGATCACGTCCTCGGCCTTGGCCAGCCCGATCTTTTCCAACTCGGTCTTGGCGAGCGTTACCAAGTCGGCGTCGCTGGACGCCCACAGGCCGTCGCCCTCGAAGCAGAAGTACTCGAGGCCGTAGCAGTTCAGCGTCGGGTCGGGGATCATCTCCGGCGACCACGACTTGAAGTTCTGCACGCGGCCGACCTTGACCGACGGGTCGTGGATGTAAATCCAGTTGTCCGTGAACTGCTGGCGGTCCTTGAGGATCAACGCCACCGTGAGGAACTCGCGGTACCGCAGCTTGTTCGCCGCGGCCCGGGTCGCCTCGCTCGCCTGGGGCGACAGGCCGTTGACGAGTTGCTTCATCGGGGCGGTGCTAATGACGTGCTTGGCCACGACCTGCTCGAAGCTGCCGTCCGGGCCGACGTGGTTGACGACCCAGCAGTCGTTGGCGTCGTCGCGGTGCAGGCCGACGACCTTGCGGCCCATCTGGAGGTGTCCGCCGAGGGCCTGCATCTTCTTGGCGCACGCCTCCCACAGCATCCCCGGCCCGAGCCGCGGGTAGCGGAAGGTGCTAATCAGCGTCTTGATCACCCCGGCCTTGCCCGCCTTCGGCTTGGGCTTCCACAGGGCGTTGAGGATCGCGGTCTTGAGCGACAGCCCCTTGATGCGTTGCGCGGCCCAGTCGGCGGAGATCTCCTTACAGCTCATCCCCCAGACTTTTTCCGTGTAGGTCTTGAAGAAGATGTTGAACAGCCGCTTGCCGAACTGGTTGCTCACCCAGTCCTGGAACGACTTCGGGTTCTTCGTCGGGAAGGCTTGCGCCCAGGCGTAGGACAGGACGCAGCGGGCCGACTCGAAGACGCCGAGCTTGGTCAACGCCTCGCCGGCCTTGAGCGGGTACTCGAAGAAGGCGTTGTTGTAAAAGATGCGCGACGACCGCGGCCGGTCGAGCATGTCGTCGGGCAGGATTTCCGTCCAGAAGTCTTCGACTTCCTTCGACTTGGAAAAGAACCGGTGCCCGCCGATGTCGAAGTTGAAGCCCTTATACTTGGCCGTCCGCGAGATGCCGCCGACGTACTCGGGGTCGGCTTCCAGGACGATCACCGGCACGTTGGCCTTCGACAGTTGGTACGCGGCGGTGAGGCCCGCGGGGCCGGCACCGATGACGAGGACGGTGGTCTGTTGCGGCATGGCGAGGGTGATCGCGGGCGGACCGCGGGGGTGCGGCGAACTCGCGGTTGCTCCAACGGGTGGGGGGGCAGTTCCACCCGAACCGTAGGTCACGAACTCTTGCGCCGCCAGAAAAATGCCGTCACCGGCCGCGGCCCCGCGACGCCCGTAAATCGTAAATGAAGACGCGGCCGTTGGTCGCGGTGGACCCGGGGAACTCTTGCCGCAATACGAGCAGATCGACGCCCGGCTCGGCGGCGAGCGCCTCGAAGTCGGCGAGGGTCGGCTCGTGCGGCGGCGGGCCGTCGCCGCGGAACACGTCCCAGGCCACGTCGTCCGGGGCGAGCGCTAACTCGAACGGCAGGACCAGCCGGCCGCGGCGGAAGCACTCCGCGGCCCCGGCCTCGCTGAACGTGATCCCGCTGATCTGAGTCCGCATCGAGTAGCTGTCGCAGTCGAGGTCGAACCAGACCCACTTCGGCCGCACCCCGGCCATGTAAACGCACGGCCGCGACGCCGACGGGACCGACGGCCGGGGCGGGACTTTTCCGAGGTACACTTCCACAAATTGCAAGTCCGGCCGGTCGGCCTGGAACGTCTGCTTCGCCCACCGGCTTTGGCTCACGTCCCAGAACCCCCACTGCACGCCCCAGCCCGCCGCGACCAAGGTGGCGACCGCGAGACCGGACCCCACGCGCGGCCGGCGGGCGAGCGCGGCCAACGCCAGGACGCTCGCCACGCGCGGCACCGCCCCGACTTGCTCCAGCGTCACTTTCGCGCGGATTTCCCATTCGAGCGACAGGTCCCAGAAGGCGGTGCGGTTGGCGTGAAGTACCTGGGCGAGGTGCAGCAAGTCCGGGACGACGAGCGCCGCGGCCGCGCCCAGCCCGACGGCCCGCCAGACCGGCCAACCGGCGAACCGAAAAGCGGCGTACCCCGCGGCCGAACCGACGATGACGGCGAACAGTGCGAGTCGCCCTTCAAGTACGGGGAAGCCCATCGCGACGACGCCGAGCGCGACGCACCCGGCCCGCGTCAACGCCCCACCCCCCGGCCAGAGCCGCGCGACGACGGTGATCACCAACGGTCCGCGCAGCACTTCCAACGGCCAGACCCAACGGTACGGCTGGCCCTGAAACAGCAGCCGCGCCTCGCACTCCGCCGCGTACGCCGTGAGCAGGACGCCGACACCGGCGACCAGCACGGCCGCGCCGACCAGGGTCGTGCCCGGCTTGCCGCGGCCGAACCGGACGAACAACAACGCCGCCACCGCCGCCACGCCGAGCCGCAGCCAGTCGGTCGCGGCCCAGTTGATCGGGTGGTGGAACGGCATCGCCGCGATGACCTGCCCGCGCCAAATCTCGCTCATCGGCCCGAACACTTTGACCGGAAGCCCCGGTACCGCCAGCAGCCCGAGGCCGAACGCGGTGGCGACGCCGACGAAGCCCCAGCCGTACCGCCCGGCCCGCGCGACGGCGGTGATTCCTCCCATCAGGGCGACAGGCGCGCCGATCAGGGGGTGAACGACCAGTGCCCCGGCCGTCAACGCGAAGAAGCCCGGCCACCGCCCGGCGAGCAGGCGCTCCAGCGCGAACAGGCCCAGCGCGGCGGCGACGGGCCGGGCCGTCAGGAACTGCTCGTTGACCAGGAACGTGCCGCCGTCCGCGCACAACACCGGGCAGCACGCGCACCACAGGACCCCAAGCGGCAGCGTCGGCACCGGCCCCAGCAGTCGGCGCAGGAAGACGATCAGGGCGGCGATCAGCACGGCCGTCGAGCCGACGGAGCCCAGGAAAAACGTCCAGTCGATGCCGAGTACGGCGTAGACGCCGGCGAGGAGTTGCGGGAAGAGCGTGTACTTCGACTGCGAGCCGTAGGCGAAAAAGAGGTCGTTGTGGAAGCGGCCGTCGTACGCGTTGATCGTCTGGGCCGCGTACAGGCAGGCGTCCTGTTTGATGCCGACGTAGGGCATCCAAAGGGCGTTGCCCAGGAACGCCAGCGCCCACAGCAGGACGGGCCGGGCGGCGAGGTGACTGAGCAGCCCCGTGACAGTGCGGGGTTCGGCGTACGGCGACGGCATGGGCGATCTCGGGGCGGGGAGTACGCCCCAACCATAGCCCACGAAACGACGCACCCGGGCGAGTCGGCCCGGGTGCGTCGGTGGAACTGTCGCGGGGGTTACTTCTTCTGGGCCGGCTTGGACTCTGCGGCCTTCGCGTCGTCGGCCTTCTTGAAGGTGTCGTCGGCCGACGGGCGGATCATCTCGAAGTACCGCTTGACGGTCTGGCGGTGGCCCAGCGGAATCGGTTCACTTTCGAGGACCGCTTCGGACTCCTTCTTACCCTTGGCGAACTTCTCGCGGTACGCCCGGCCGGCCTGCTGGCGGGCTTCGGGGGTGGTCAGCGTCTCCACGTCCGAGTCGCCGGTTTCGCCCGGGGCACCGGTCAGTTGCAGTTCGTTCCGCTTGCTGTTCAACTTGGTCTTCTCGCCCTCCGTGTTGCCACTGATGCCGCGGCCCCAGTTGCTGCTCGGCGAGTTGGACTTCTGCGGCGACTTCTTCCGCTCGCCGCCGTTGTTCTGGCAGTCGCACTTGCCGTCCTTGAGGTCGTCCTCGTCGTTCTGGAGCAGGTTCGCGGCTTTCTTGCGGCGGATGGCGTTGTTGATGTTCTTGGCGACCTTCTTGCCGGCCTGGGCGACCTTGCCCTTGCCGTTGCCCCCGGTCAGCGCGTCCGCGAGTTCGCCGACGGCGTCCGACAGGCTGCCCTGGCCCGCGTCGGCCATTTTCTTCTGCTGTTCCTTGAGCTTCTGTTCGAGGTCCTTCGACTCCTTCGGGGTCAGCTTCAACTCGTCGAGCTTCTCGAACTCCTTGGCCGCCTTGTCCCAGTCGCCCTTCATCAACGCCTTGCCGGCCGCTTCAAAGGGCTGCGACGACGCCAAGGCCGTGCCGAGTGCGCCGAGTTGGCCGTCGAGGGCGGCGATGTTGAGCTGGTCGAGCATCTGCGTGTTCTGGGCCGACATTTCCGCCAGCTTCGCCAAGACTTCGCGCTCGTTGACGTTCGGCTGGGCGAGTTCTTCGAGCTTCTTGTCCTTCTTCTCGATCAAATCTTTGAGGGCCTTCTTGTCGTCCTCGGCCTTCTGGTCCTCCACGTCGTTGAGCGACTCGGCCAGGTCCTTGCGGCGCTCGGCCCACTTGGCCGCCTGCTCGTCGATCACGGTCGCAATGTGGTCGGGCGTCGGGGCCGGCCCGGCCTCGACTTCCTTGGGCGCGAGCGGCCAGACGACCAAGGCCACCGCCGCGGCCATGCCGGCGACGGCGACCGGCCACGCCTTCGGGGCGGTCAGCGGCACGACCCGCTTTGGCTCGACGGCCCGCAGCTGGTCCATCGCCTCCGCGTACTGCAAGCCCTGCAATTCACTCGGGGTCGTCTCGTTGGCGAAGGCCAGGGCGGTGACGGTGCGGTCCTTGAAGGTGTAGTGCGTGTCGATCGCGGCGGCGGCCCCGTGCGCACTCTTACGCAGAGCCAGCCCGACGAGCAACCCCGCGAGCGGCCCCGCGGCCAGCACGCCGACGGCGAGCGCAGCGGGGAGTTCGGTCGCCAGCCCGAGCCGCACGATGCCGAGGGCCACGCCGGCGACGCCCGACGCGGCGACGCCGATCAGCACGCACTTCAACAGGAATACCGACTGCTGCCGACGCCGCACCGGCGTCAGCACCACCGTCAAGGCTTCACGCATGTCCGACCTCCGAGGGGAAACCGCGAACTGTCCCAGTGTAAGTTCTCAACGCCGGCCGAACAAGTTCATTCCAAACAAACGCGCCGGCGTCAGCCGGTTCTTAGGCTCCGCCGCAGGCGACTCGGGTTAGCCCGACGCGCGAGCGAGGGACGCAAAGGTCGTCGAGAATGCTGTACTCGTAGTCCATCCCGTCAACGCCCATCAACCCTGCGAACGAACCTTTGCGTCCCTCGCTAGCGCGTCGGGCTAACCCGATTCGCCTGCGGCGGAGCCTTGTTGGGCATCACCATTTTCATCGGCGGCTTGGCCCGGCCGAGGACCAGGTCGAAGTCGATCCGGCGGAGCGCCACGTCGGCCAGGAAGAACACCATCGCCGCGATGAGCAGGTACGGCCAGAGCGGCAGCGGTTGCGAGGCGGTGCGGTCGTCGGGGGCGAACACGTCCTCCGGGGCCGGCTTGAAGCCGCCGCCGGAGACGCGGGCCAACTCCTGCAAGAAGGCTTCGTTCGTCGGCCGCAGGCGCAACTCTTCGTCGTAGTTGACGACCAGCCCGCGGGACTGTTGGACGGCGTCCATTCCCTTCGCCGTTTGCACCATTTGCACCTGGTACGCGCCCGGCTTGTCGAGCGGGAAGTCGGCGGTGTACCGGCCGGGCGCGGTCTGCGTCATCGTCACCTCGCGCCGCCCGTCCTGCGGCTCCAACACGGTCACCTGGACCGTCGCCTGGTTGACGTACTTGCCGTCGAGTTGGACCGTGTCGAAGGTCAGGTAGCCGCGGCCGTCCTTCTGCTCGACGGTGGCGAACACCCCCTTGGCGTCCGACTTGCGCATGGCGTGCCGGACGACCTGCGCCCAGAACTTGCTGTACCCCGGCCAGGTGATCCACTCGGCGGCCCACCGGCTCTTGGCGTCCGACGTGAAGGCCACCGACATGCCCAGGCCGTACCGCCACCACGACAGCAGCGGGTCGCTTTTCTCGGTGATCAGGATCACCTCGCTCGTCGGCTTCGGCCGGGTCGTCACGTAGCCCAACAGCGGCGGCGCGTCTTCGATGCGGATGCCGTCGAGGACTTGCGTCGAGCGCAGGATGGTCGGCGTGAACGGCTGCTCGTTGATGGCCGACTTGCTGGCGGTGACCGTCTCCTTGGCGAAGATTTGCGGGATGTTGGTGGGGTCGGTCGAGTGGTAGTACCGGCCGTTGCCGATGCGGGCGATGTTTTCGAGCACCTTGAAGTCGCAATCGTCCCCCACGGCGACGGCGGTGCACGTCATCTTGGCCTGGGCCATGTTCTGCGCGATCCCCTCGAAGTCGGCCGGCTCGGAGACGCCGTCGGTCAGCAGGATGACGTGCTTGAGCTTCGCCGCGACCTGCTGCAGGGCCTCGTAGGCGGCCTCCATCGGCGGCCCCATCGTCGTGCCGCCGCCGGCCTCGATGGCGCTGATCTTGTCGATGATGCCGGCCTTGTTCGACGCCGGCTGGATCTCGGCGATCCAGAAGAAGTCGCCCTCGAAGGCGATGACGCCGACCTTGTCGCGCGGCCCCAGCAACTCGACGGCGGCCTTCGCGGCGTCCTTCGCCATCTCCATCTTGGTGCCGCCCATCGACCCCGACTTGTCGATCACCAGCACCATCGCCAGGCTCGGCTTCTCCTTCTCTTTCTCGAAGTCCGACCGCACCGGCAGAATCTCCTCGATCGTGGTCCGGTAGTAGCCGCCGAGGCCGAACGACTGGTCGCCGCCGAGCATGATGAGGCCGCCGCCGAGGTCTTGCACGTAGGCCCGGATGACGTTCATCTGCCGGCTCGTCATCGAAGTCGCGGGCACGTTCGAGAGCGCGATCAGCTCGTAATTCTGCAAGTCGGTGAGGTTGTCCGGGATGCCACTCGGCGGGCGGATGTCGACCTTGATGCCCTCCTGTTCGAGGGCGTAAGCGAGTTCCTTGGCCTGCTTCGGGTCGCTGTCGGCGAGTAGGACGCGCGGCTTACCGTTCGTGAAAACAATGGCCTTGGCTACGTTGTTGTCGAGCAGTTTGTCCCGGAAGCCCTTCAGCCGGACTGTGTACTCGGCGGTCCGCTCGCCGGTGACCTGCTGGCGGAAGGTCTCCTTGTTCTCGCCCTTCTTGAGCTTGACCTTGCGGGTGGCGAGCTTGAACTGGCCGAGGTACAGTTCGACCTCGCCCTCGTTGTCGTCCACGTTGGAATCGACCGTCACCTCGACGTAGAACGGCTCGCCGTCGCGGACCTGCGTCGGCACCCCGACGTTCGACACCTGCACTTCGGGTTCGGTGCGCGTCATCAGCGGCACGGTCGAGACCGGCACCCGGCCGCGCAGGGCGGTGCGGATCGCGTCGCCGGCGGTGGCGTTGCCGTCGCTGATGACGACGATTTTCGGCACCGAACTCGGCGGAATGGCGGCGGCCGCGACTTCCAGCGCCGCGGCGATGTTCGTCCCCTTGGGGTCGCCGGCGAACGGCGACGCGGCGTCCGGCGTGACCGGCCCCGGGTCCGCGCCGAAGCGGACCACCGCGACCTTGTGGTTCCCTTTGGCCGCGAACGCCTTGGCCAGGAAGTCGGCGGCGACCGGCTTGGCCTCGTCGGCGACGCTCAGGCTGTCGTCCACGGCGAAGACGACGAACTGCTCCTTCGACGGCCGCAGGTAGGTCAGCCCGCACAGCGCCGCCACCAGCAGCGCGACGACGAGGCTGCGGACGGCGAGCGACGCGATGCGCTGCCAGCGGCTGAAGTCGGTCAGGCCGCGGACGAAGTACCAGACGAGTACCGGCAGCGCCAGCAACCCGAGCAGGTACCACGGCTGAGTCAGTTCCCAAGGCATGAAGCGAACCCCTTCGACTGTCGTCGTAACACCGGCGAACCATTCTTGTTAGCCCGACGCGTTATCGAGGGACACAAGGGTTCGTTCACACTGTTTGTGGGCATCGACCGAATTGTCATTGCCCGTCAACCTCGTCCACGACCTTTGCGTCCCTCGCTGGCGCGTCGGGCTAACAAGAACTTCGCCTCAACTGATCCACCGCCGTTGGTACAGGTACCATTCCAGGCCGGCGAGTGCGAACGCGGAGGCGACCAGGTACCACCAGACCGGGCGGCCACCGTAGCCGCCGACCAGGCCGGCGTCGGCGGGGTTCGTCACCGCGGCGGGGAGGTCCGCGGGGCGGAGGTCACTCGCCGCCTTGCTCATCAGGTTTACGGCGAAGGTCTCGACGACGGTGCCGGCCGGGCCGGTCACGGTCCACAGGCCGACGCGGTCGAACGGCCCCAGGGTCGTCTTGCCGGTCGTCGCCGCGAGCTTGCGGACGCTGCCGTCCGGGCCGCGCAACTCGCACTCCCCCGGCGGCAGTGTCAGTGCGGTGACACTGCCGGTGGCCAGCGACTCGCGGAGTTCGCCGGCCCCGCCGACGAACAGGCCGAGGGTGTTCGTCGCCAGGATCGGGAAGGCCGTGCGGAAGGGGAGTTCGCCCTTGTCGAGGTCGCCGGTCAGCACGACCACTTTGCCCTCCGGCCGGTCGAACAGCGTCAGCAGCGGTTCCCCGCCGACGCTCGTGAGCAGCACCTGCGGCTTGACCTCGCCGGGCAGGAACGTGAGCGTGCGGGCGTCGGGGAACACGACGTTGTCGAGCCGGACGTGGGCCAGGATCGACGACTCCTTGTCCTGCTTGACGACCATCGCCAGGGGGATCGTCGCGCCGAGGGTGTACAGGTTGCAGTCCTTGCCCGGCTCGACGATCAGCACGTTCCCCGGCGGGATCACGGCCGGGGTCTCGACGTGGTAGACCTTGATCGTCGCGGCCGGCGTGTCCTTGGGCAGTTCGCGCGAAGTCGTGAGCGTGACGAGGGGGTTCGCGGCCAGCACCATTTGCAGGAACAGGTTGTTCTTCGGGGCGTGCAGGTGGACCGGAATCTTCTCGCGCTTCGGCAGGAAGGCGGTCGCCGCGTTGTCGGCGGCCAGGGCGTCGGCGTAGGGCGTCTCCTTGCCGTCCTTGATCGCGCTCAACTCGGCCGCGAGCGCCCCGCCGTCGGCCGTCGTACTCTCGATCACCTTGGCGAAGACCTCGCCCGGCTTCAGCGTCAGCGGGATCACGTCGAGCGTCTTGCCGTTGAGCGTGAGGACGAGGCGGATGTCGCCCGCCGGCTCGTCGGCGAAGTTTTGCACCTCCAAAAGCGTCTCGTAGCCGACGGGATCGACCGGGCTACGCCGCACCTGCAAGCGGGTGATGCCGACGTTCGCAGTCCGTTCGCCGACGCGAATCACGGTCAGGTTCAGCCGCTTCTCGACCGGCTTCTTCTCCTCGTCGGCCAGGAGTTTGGGCAGTTGGTCGCCGCACCCGTCGGTGACGACGACGACGCGGGTTTCGGTGTCGCTACCGTCAGCCAGCCGGCGGGCCAGGGCGACGGCGTCGGTCAGGGTCGCCGGGCCGTCGGCGGGGACGATCGCGTCGAGGGCCTCGCGCAGGGTGCGGGCGTGGCCGGTCAGCCCGCAGGCGACGCGCGGCGGCACCCCGGCTTCGACGATCGCCATCTCGTCGCGGAACCGCAGCCCCTTGATGACCTCGTGGGACTTCTCCCGGGCGACGGCGAAGCGGTTCGGCGCGACATCGGCCGCCGCCATGCCGGCGGAGGTGTCGAGGACCAGTATCACCCGCCGGCGGTTCAGGCTCTCACCCGAGAAGAACGGCTCGGTCAACGCGCTAATCATGAACCCCAGCAGTACCAGTTGCACGAGCAGCGAGACGAGGTGCCGCAGGCGTTGCCACAGCGACCGCGGCTTCTTCTCGTCGAAGATTTGCCGCCAGAACAGCACGGTGCTCACCGGCACGCGGCGCAGGCGGAACTTCAGGACGTAAAAGACCACCAGCGGCACCGCCAGCAGCAGCCAGAGCAACGCGGCCGGGTTCGTCAGGTTCATGGAGCCTCGGGGTACGTTACTTGACCGCGCCGGCGGCCCGCATCATGCGGAGGATCAGGTCGTCGAAGGTCACTTCCGTGCTGGTCCGCGTGCAGCCCAGGCCGTAGCGGTTGCAGTACGCCTGCACTTTTTCCTGGAACTCGTTGAACAGTTGCCGATAAGTCCGCAGGTTCTTTTCGGTGACCGTCACCTTGCGCGACGACCCCGACTCCACGTCCCACATCTCCACGTCGCCCAGCATCCCCTCGGGTTCTTTCTCGTACCGGTCGAACACCTGGATGACGTGCGGCTCGTACTTGCGGTGCCGCAGCAGGTCGAAGCCGCGCTCGAACCCCTTGGGGTCGTACAGGTCGCTCACGACGACCACCAGGCCCGGCCGCTGGGCGCGGTGCAAGAAGCCGCTGACGACCCGTTCGAGGTCGGTATCGACGCCGCGCGGCTCGACGCTTTCGAGGAACTTCAACAGGGCCAGGATGCGGCCCTTGCCGCGGGTCAGCGGGAAGTCGGCGACGATGTCGTCGGCGAACGCTGTGACGCCGATGCGGTCGAGGTCGGCGAGCGCGATGTACGCCAGCGCCGCGGCCACCTGGCGGGCGAAGTCGAACTTCGGCGGCGCGCCGAATGCCATGCTCTGCGAGCAGTCGAGCAGGAAGTAGACGTGCAGGTCTTCCTCCTCCTGGAAGCGCTTCAGCAGCAGCTCGTTGTGCCGGGCGAAGAGGTTCCAGTCGATGGCGCGGAAGTCGTCGCCGGGGTAGTACGTGCGGTGGTCGGCGAACTCTATGCCGCTGCCCATCTGCATCGTCCGCCGCTGCGCCAGCAGCGAGCCGCGGAAGACGCGCTTCGAGATCAGCGAAAGGTATTCGAGCTTCTTCAAGAACTCGGAGTCGAAGAGCATGGGGTCTCGTTTCGAGGGAACCTGGCGAGCCGGAAGCGTGAGCGCCCGGAGTTCTTTGACAGTCGCTGCCGCGTAGAACTCCGTGCACTCACGATTCCGGCTCGCCTTCGGACTTACGCCGCGACCAGCGCCGGCTCTTTGACCGTCGAGAGGATGTTGGCGATCACGTCGTCGGTGGGGATGCCGTCGGCCTGGCCCTCGAAGTTGAGGATCATGCGGTGCCGCAGGGCCAGCGGGGCGACCTTGCGGACGTCCTCCCGGGCGACGTGGAAGCGGCCGTCGAGGATGGCGTTCAGCTTGGCCGCGAGGATGATCGCCTGCGCCCCGCGGGGGCTGCTGCCGTAGCGGACGAACTTTTTCGTGGACGTGGTGGCGAGTTCGTGGTCCGGGTGCGTCGCCATGACGACGGCGATCGCGTACCGGCGGACTTCCGGGGCGATCGGGATTTGCCGCACGAGTTGCGCGAGTGCCAGGATGCGGTCGCCGTCGAACAGGGACGTGGCGAACGCCGTCGTCTTCTCGGTGGTCCGGTCGAGGATCGTTTCCAGGTCGGCGAACGACGGGAACTTGACGAGCAGCTTGAAGAAGAAGCGGTCCAGTTGGGCCTCGGGCAGCGGGTAGGTGCCCTCCATTTCGAGCGGGTTCTGCGTGGCCAGCACGAAGAACGGCTTCGGCAGGTCGTAGGTCGTGCCGCCGACGGTGACGTGCTTTTCTTGCATCGCTTCCAACAGGGCCGACTGCGTCTTGGGCGTGGCGCGGTTGATCTCGTCCGCGAGGATGACGTTGCCGAAGAGCGGGCCGCGCTGGAACTCGAACCGCCGGCCGCCGCCGTCGGTCGAGTCGAGGACGACGTTGGTGCCGACGAGGTCGGCCGGCATCAGGTCGGGGGTGAACTGGACGCGGCTGAACTTGAGCTTGAGCGAGTCGGCGATGGTCCGCACGAGCAGCGTCTTGCCCAGGCCGGGGACGCCTTCGAGGAGCACGTGCCCGCCGGCGATCAGCGCGGTCAGCGTGCCCTCGACGATGTCGTCCTGGCCGACGATGACCTTGCCGATTTCGTCGCGCAGCCGGCGGAAGTCGGTGCGGAAGGCGTCGAGTTGTTCTTCGATCGGTCCGGCGCTCATGCGGGGAGTCCTCGGCGTGGAGTTATCGGGTTGCGTCGGCTTTTCTGGTTGCGACGGTCTCGCGGTTGCATTACCGTGTCTGACGGTACCGGCGGGCGGGACCGAAGTCAAACAGCACTTGAGAAACTTTGTCTGCGGCTCGCCAGCACCGGCCCGCGTGAAATGCCGGCCGGCGGCCGACGTTACACGGAAGACGCCGGCCCCCCGAAGCCGTTGCAAAAATACGACGCACCCGGAGTGAGACAGATGCGGCACGGACGACTTTGGCTCTTCGCCCCCTTGCTCGTGGTCGGCGCGTTCGCCCTCGTTTCCGCCGGCCAGCCGCCGAAGCCCGCGCCGCCGGCCGCGCCGCCCCCGGCCGCCGAAGAACCGGACGACACGGACGCCGAGGAGGCCAAGGACAAGGCGATCGCCGAGCGGTTCCGCAAGGTCCTCGAAGGCAACCCGCGCCGCGGCACCGCCCTCGACAAGCTGTACGGCTACCACGTCGAGCGGGGCACGCTGGACAAGCTCGTCGCCGAGTACGCGGCCCGCACCAAGGCCGACCCGAAGGACGGCACGGCGTGGATGATCGTCGGCCTGATCCAGGCCCAGCGGGGGCAGGACGGGGCGGCCGTCGCGGCACTCACCAAGGCCGAGGAGACGCTGACCGCGAGTGCCCTGCCGTCGTTCTACCTGGGCCAGGTGCTCGTCCTCGTCGGCCGGCCGGAAGACGCCGCGGGCGCGTTCGAGCGGGCCATCCTGCGCAAGCCGAACCGGAACGACCTGCTCGACATTTACGGCTCCCTCGGCCGCGTCTACCAGCGGGCCCAGAAGACCGACAAGGCCCTCGACGTGTGGACCCGGCTCGAAGCCCAGTACCCCGACGACGCCCGCGTCCAGGAGCAAATCGCCACCGCCCTGGCCGACGAGGGGCAGTACGACCAGGCGCTGCCGCGGCTCGAAAAGCTCGCCAAGCTGACCGACGACAAGTACCGCCAGACGACCTTCCGCATGGACGCGGCGGACATCAAGGTGAAACTCAAGAAGTCCACCGAGGCCCTCGCCGACTTCGAAAAACTGCTGGCCGAACTGAACCCCGAGAGCTGGCTGTACCGGGACATCCGCCGCCGCATCGAGGACGTGTTCCTCCGGAACGACGACCTCGCCGGGCTGGCCAAGTACTACGAGAAGTGGCTGGCCGCCAACCCGACGGACGTGGACGCGGCCGCCCGGCTGGCGAAGAACCTCGTCGCCCAGGGCCGCGGCCCGGACGCCCGCAAGTGGCTCGAAAAGGGCCTGGAGATCGCGCCGTCGAACAAGAGCCTGCGGCAGGCGCTCATCGACCAACTCGCCAGCGAAGGGGACTTCGCCGGCGCGGCCGCCCAGTACGAGGCGATGGCCAAGACCGACCCGGGCAACCCGGACGTGCTCCGCGAGTGGGGCAAGCTCCTCGCCCGGGACACGGCCAAGCCCGAGGCGGAGCGCAAAGCGGCCGCGGCGGCGGTCTGGCGGAAGATCCTCGACAAGAAGCCGACCGACCCCGTGGTCACGTCGCAGGTCGCCGACCTGCACCGCCTCGGCGGCCTGACGGACGAGGCCGTCGCCCTGTACAAGAAGGCGATCGAACTCGCCCCGAAGGACCCGCAGTACCGCGAGTACCTGGGCGAGTACTACCACAACTTGAAGAAGCCGGGCGACGCCCTGGCCACCTGGCGGCCCAGCGCCGAGGGCGAGAACCGCAGCGGCAAGAACCTCGCCCGGCTCGCCGAGGTGTTCGCCGGGTTCGGCTACCGCAAGGAGGCCATCGACGCGATGACCCAGGCGATCTCGCTCGAAAAGGACGACTTCAACCTGCTCACGACCTACGCCGACCTGCTCCACCAGGAGGGCCGCAACGAGGACGCCCTGGGCCAGATCGACCTGGCGGCCAAGTTCACCAGCAACCCCGACGAGGTCGAGCAAATCCTGTCGGCCCGGATCAAGATTTACCAGGCCCTCGACCAGCTCGCCGACCGCATCGACGAGTTGCAGAAGGACCTCGCGGCGGGCAAGAACGCGACCGGCGAGCGGTTCATCGTGCTGTCCCGGTTCTACGAGGCGAACAAGCAGCCGGACAAGGCCGTCGAGGCGGTCGTCAAGGCGACGCAGATCGCCCCGCGGTCGGTCCCGGCGCTGACCGCCGCGGCCCGCATCCACGAGGCCGGGGGCAACCTCGAAGCGGCCGTGGACGCGAACAAGAAGCTCGCCCTGATCGACCGCCGCTTCCGGACGGACTACCTGACGCAGGTCATGAAGCTCGAACAGCGGCTCGGCCGCCGGGACGCCGCGCTGGCCGCCGGCAAGGACCTGCTCGCGTCCGCCCCCGGCAACCCGGACGTGTACAAGACGTACTCGGACCTCTGCTTCCAACTCGGGGAAATGGAAGAGGGCCTGGAAGCCCTCCGCCGCTCGGTCCGGGCGAACCCCAGCGAACCGGGCGGCCTGAACACCCTGGCCAACGCGCTGTCCGAGCGCGGCCGGCAGGGCGAGGCGATCGAACTCCTGTGGCGGGCCTTCGAGAAGACCAACGACCTCGAAGGCAAGCTCGGCGTCATCGACCGCCTGGCCAACCTGTACCTCGAAGCCAACCAGTTCGACAAGCTCCTCGAACGCCTCGAGCGCGAGCGGCGGGAGGCCGACAAGACCCGCGAGTACACCCTGTGCATCGCCCAGGCGTACCAGTCGGCCGGCGACCTCGGTACCGCCCGCCAGCAGCTCGAACGCCTGCTCACCGAGAACACCCGGGACGCCAACCTGCTCGGCCAACTGTCGCAGTTGAGCGAGCAAGAGGGCGACCTGCCGTCCGCTTTGAAGTACCAGCGGCAACTGGCCGCGTCCGCGACGCAGAACTTCGACGCGCAAGTGCGGCTGGCCCAACTGCTGTTGAAGTCCGGCGAGGGCGAAGAAGCCGCGACCGTCTGGGTCAAGTCGGTCGCCGAGAACAACGAGCCGCACCGCAACCTGCAGGCCATCGACCAGCTCGCCGCGACCGACCGCCTGGACACGGCCCTGGCCATCCTCGCGCGGATGCTGGCGAACCGGCCCGGCCAGTGGGAACTCGTTTACCGCCAGGGCGCGCTGCTCATGGCCAAGGGCAAGCCGGACGAGGCCGCGGCGCGGTTCGCCGCCCTGCTCGCGCTCAAGCTCCCCGACGACGAACTCGGCGAAGTGTTGCTCAATCAGCTCAAGGGCAAGTCGGTCAAGAAGAAGGCCGACGGGGCCAAGGGTCCGCCGCCCCCGCCGCAACTGATGCGCGTCAACAAGGGGGTGTACGAACCGGGCGTCCCGCCGCTGCAGCGCCGCACGCAGAACCTGTACGCCATCCGCCAGGCCGTCGGCATGGAGAACCGCAACTACTACCGGGGCCAGCCGGCGAACTTTTACGCGCCGCAGGACTTCGGCGAGGCCCGCATGGCCGCGCTCGGCTGGCTGTACGAGATCGGCCGCGAGAAGAACGCGACCGACGCCTTCGTCAAGCCGTACAAGGCCGCGCTCGCCGCCCCCAAGCACGACCCCCGCATCCTGTGGGATTACTACTATTTGCAGACGATCCGCCAGGACAACCGCGACCTGCCCGAGGTCGCGGGGCGGCTCGCCGACGGGTCGGACGACCCGGCCGCGGTCCTCGCCTTCCTGACCCACGCCGCCGACCGCACCGGCGCGCCGGTCGAGGGGATGCGGTACCGCCGGCCCCGGACCGCGCCGACGGAGGCCGATCTGACCGACAAGACCCCGCCGCTGCCGCCGGAGCGCCTGGAGGGGATGATCGCCGCGTTCAAGAAATTGAAGAAACTCCGCGCCGACTGGGCCACGCCGGACCTCGCGTCGGCCGTCGGCACCGAGTTGAAGCGGGCCAAGCGGCTGCCCGAAGAGAAGGCGATGTACGACGAGTTGCTCGCCGCCGCGACGACGACGGACAAAGTGTCGCTGGCGCTGAACGCCGCGGCCGAGAAGGACGACCTGGAAACGGTCCTGCGGCTGTACCGCAAGCTCGAAACCCTCCAGGGACCGCCCAAAACGGCCGCCGCCGTCGCCGCCCTGCCGACGCGGAATAACTACTGGCCGCTGCTCCAGGTCATGGCCCGGCGGGCCGAGGCGAAGAAGCCGGACGACGTGCTGGCCGTCGCCGACGCGTTCCTGGAGATGGCCCGCCGGCAGAACATCGCCGCGCCCAAGTCGTTCTCGATGCCGACCCGCGGCCGCCAACAGCAAGCGGGGGTCAACATCAGCGTCTACTCCGGGTGGAGCGGGGGGTCGCCCAACTTCAACGCCCAGCAGGTGATCTTCCCGTCGCCCAACGACTACTACGACGAGTCGATGATCGCGCTGCTGTACAACGCCCACGCGATGTTCAAGGCCGCCGACCTGCAGACCGACTTGCACGCCCACGTCAAGAAGCAACTCGCCGCCGCCGCCGGGGCCGAGAAGATTTACCTGCAACTCGCGCTCGCGTACCTGCTCTGGTGGGCCGAGGAAAAGGACGACGCCCTGGACCAGCTCCAGGCCGCGGCGCTGTCGGCCGCGGGGGACACCAAGTTCACCCTCGAAGTCGCCGCCCTGCGGGAGCAGAACAACGAACACGCCGAGGCGCTCGCGCTACTCGACAGCGTCACCCCGACCGACCACCAGGTCATGCAGTCCCGCGAGCAAAGTGCCCTGCGGCTCGCCGAACGGACCGGCAACGTCGCCCGCGCCCGCCAGGCCGCCGAGCGCCTGTTCGGCCTCCGACTCGACACCGAGACGCAACTCGACCTGGCGGCCAAGATGCACCGCCTGGGCATGCACGAACTCGCCGAGACCGTCCTCGCCCGCGCGCAACGGCAGGCCGGGAACAAGACCGGGACGCTGCTGCAGCTCATGAACCAGTACCAGACCCAGGGGCAGTCCGAGCAGGCCGTCACCATCGCCCGGCAACTGCTGCGCAAATCGCCGTCCGGGGGGGCGACCCGCGGCCAGGACGACGGGGACAACGTCCGCAACCAGGCCGTCGGCGTCCTCGCCCGGTCGGGGCAGTTGAAGGAGATCGTCGCCCGCGCCGAGGACCAACTCAAGGCGTCGCCGAAGTCCGTCCAGATCCACCAGACCCTGCTCAGCTACTACCAGGCGACCGCCGACAAGGACAATCAGAAGGCGACCATCCTGAAAATCCTCGAACTCAAGCCGGACGACGCGAAGCTCCGCTTCAGTTCGGCCCAGACGCTCAACAATCTGGGCGACAAGGAGGCCGCGATGGCGAACTACAAGCTCGCGCTCAAGAAGGACCCGTCGCTCTTCCAGAACAGCTACTACGAGCTGCAACGGCTCTTCAGCGAGGCGAACAAGTTCGAGGACTTGGTCGCCATCGTCGAGGACGCCGACATGAAGAAGTTGAGCACCCAGTCGTACTACATCATGTCCATGATCGAGCCGATGATGGAGAAGCCGAAGTCCCGGGACCTGGGCATGAAGCTGTTCAAGAAGGCGTGGGCCGCCTTCCCGGCCGAGCGGCCGTCGATGCTCTCCCAGTTGAACCGCGAGGAACTGTGGAAGCTGCCCGAGCTGTACGACTACGCCCGGGAGGCGATCCTGCCGACCTCGGACAGCGAGAACATCGACCCGTGGGGGGCGCTCGGCGGCCTGTCCCGGTTCCTCTCGACCGCCCGCAAGCAGCACCGCGTCCCGGAGTTCAAGGCGCAGGTCGAGGCCAAGTTGAAAGCCGACCCCAAGTGGCTGGCCGGCCGGGCGCTCCTGGCCGTCATCGACATCCAGACCGGCGAGAAGGAGCGGGGCAAGAAGGCGTGGGTCGAGCTGTTCTCGGACGACAAGCTCGACATCCCGTCCGCCGCCCGCTTCTCCCTGGCCCAGGAACTCGAGTACTACGCCGGCGTCGAAGAGGTCGTCATCCCCACCCTGGAAAAGGGCCTCGACGACGTGCTCGATGACGCCGACGGGAACAGCGACTTCTCCTCGTCGCCGGCCCGCCGGCTGGTCTGGTGGTACGAGCAGGTCGGCCGGACGGACGACGCCCGCAAGCTCCTCGTCCGCATCAGCCGGGCGAAGCCGAACAACCCGGGGTACGACGAGGCGTACCTGAACTACCGGCGGGCCAACGACGCCATCGCCATGGCCACCGAAATGATTCGGTTGAACGACCCCATCGAGGCGATTCGCGTCCTCCAGTCCGTGCCGACCGACCCGGATTCGATCAAGTCGATGAACCGCTACGGCGGCGACCGGATGGAGCAGCAACTGAAGGACGCCACGCGGCTGGCGATGAAGGCGATGACGCCCGAGACGATGGCCCGGGGCACCGTGGCCATGCTCACCCCGCGGCCCGCCGTCGCCCCCAAGACGGCGGACGGCAAGCCGGCCGGGGCGACCGAGGACAAGCACCGCCCGGTCCTCGAACTCGGCGTCGCGCTCGAAAGCCGGGACGGCTCGACGCCCGTCATGCGGAGTGCCGTCGGCACGGCCTTGGCGAGCCTCAAGGGCACGCCGGCGGCGCTCAAACTGGCCACGGACCGCGCCGCCGAGTTGGTCGCCAAGCACCCCAAGGACGTGTCCGTCCGGGTGGCCGCGCTGCTGGTCGCGCTGGCCGCCGACACGCCCGAGCCGGCCGCCGCGGCGGCCGCCGCGCTCGCCGAACTGCTCGACGAAAGCCCGCTGGAAGTGCTGCCGCCCGCGGTCAAGCCGAACAGCCGGCAGCGGGCCGTCGCGCTGCTGAACGTGCCGGTCTGGCTGGCCGCCCGGGAGTGCCTGCAGCGCGACGCGCTTGCGGCCGTCGGGGCGAAACTCGGGGCGCACGCGCTCGCCGCGGCCAAGCGGCAGTCGGACCCGAAGACGGCCGCCGCGGTCCTCCAGGAGTGGGGCCAAATCGCCGCCGCCCGCAAGGACCTGCCGACCGCCGAGGCGAAGTGGGCGGACCTCGTCGCCTGGGTGATGCCGAAGCCGGCCCGCAAGAAGGCGACGGCCGCCCCGACCGCCGCGACCCCCGCCCCGGCGACCCCCGCGACCCCGGCCGCGACCCCGAAGGACGAGCAGTCCCGCGGCGCAGACGACGGCGACGACTACCGGGGGCCGACGTTCTTCGTCCAAACCCCGGCCAAGCTCGCCGCCCCGGCCGTGCCCGTCCCGCCGGCGGCGGCGAACGCCCCGGTCCTCTCGACCGAGCAGTTCGCACAAGTGTACGAGGTGGCCAACCTCGCCGTCGCCAACGACCTGCCGGCATTTTCGCTCAAGGTCGTCCGCGACGCCGTCCGGCCCGGCCCGCCCGTCGCCCCGCCCAACGACGACAACCGCAACGGGGGCGGGAACAGCTACCGCCAGGTGACCGTCGGCGGTACGCAGTACCTCGTCATGGACTCGTCCGACCGCGCCGGCCCGATCACCGTGGACGCCGCGCTGGCCGACCTGGCCCGCCGCTGGGCCGAGAAGAAGGTGCCGCCGGCGGACGTGTACGCCGTCGTCGCCGAGGCCGTTTTCCCCGCCTCGCGGCCGGCCGAAGTCGTCCTCACGTTCAGCTCCCGGCCGGCCGGGCAGGTGTACGTCATGGCCAGCGGCGGCAACAACTGGACGCCGATCACGAACCCGCCGCCGGAGGTTTACAACCTCGGCGAGGGGGGCCAGGGCACGGCCGGGCTGCTCGTCTCGCTGGCCGTCGAGTCGGGCCGCGCCCCGGACTTGCGGGCGAAGCTCGAAAGCCGCCTCGGCCAGCCTCTGGGCGACGTGTCCGCGCGGTCGCTCCTGTTCCAACTCGCCGTCAAACAGGACGACTTCCCCGCCGCCGACGCCATGCTCAAGAGCTACGCCGCGAAAATCGACACCGACAATTCCGCGGCCACCGCCGGCATGGTGACGACGGCCGCGACCGCCGCCCTGGGCAAGCCGGCCCTGGAGGCGTCCGCGCTCGCGCTCTTGAACAAGCAGTTCGCCGCCGCCGCGAAGGCCAAGAACACCACGGCGACCTCGATGTTGCTGAGCACCCTCGCCCGGCACCACGAGAAGGGCAAGCGGCCGGCCGAGGTCTTGAAACTCCTGAAGGTCGCGGAAGACCTGGCCAAGGCCGGCCCCGGCGAGGGCAACGCCCTGCTCGCCGGCCTCGGGTCGTTCTACCTCCGGGCCGGCGCGGTCGAGGACGCCCTGCGGAACTACGGCCTGCACGCCGACGCCACGTCGGCCGCGAGCGCCGACCCGTCGAACCGCCCGTACCGCCACGAACCGGGCCTGGCCGAACTGCCGCTCCTAGCGCTCAAGCTCCGCGCCCTCCCGGCCGACAAGCGGTACGCGCTGCTCCGGGAGTGGACGCTGCCGACGAAGGGCCGGAAGTCGCTCCGGTACTACGTCGGCCAGTTGCCCGTGAACGTCCCCGGCGAGCCGTTCGTCGCCGGGCCGTCGTTCGCGCCGCGGCAGACCCTGCACACGATGACCCTGCTGATCGACGCGGCCAAGGAGGCGGGCAAGTTCGCCGAGTTGACCGCCGACGCCGACCGGGCGTTCAAGGACGGCGCGACCGAAGCCGACCTGTTCCGCGTCCTGGTGTACGCCGCACAGGGCAAGACCGGGGCGATTGCGGCGGACGCCAAGGCTTACGCCGAGGGCCTGCGCAAGCGCATGGTCCCGGACGCGAAGTCCGACGACGAGACGGTCCGGTCGCGGTACGACAACAGCCGGTACCGCGGCGAGACGACGTTCCTGGTGAGCGAGTACCTGGCCGCGCGGGCGCTGGCCGCCGACCCGGCGTTGAAGCCGGTCGTCGCGCCGCTCTTCGACCTCATGGCCGGCCGGGTCCGGGCCACCCAGAGTTGGCAGCAGGGACAGGACGTCGTCGAGGAAGTCGCGCGGCAGCGGCTGGACAAGTTCAAGGCCCCGCAGGCCCTCGCCGGCGCGGCCCCGGCGCGGTGGTCCGACCCGATCGGCCACGCCGCGTGGCTGTCCCAGGACGGCGTCGCCGGCCCGGCCTGGACGCCGGAGAGCGCGTACGCCCTGTTCGACACGCCGCTGGCCGGCACGTTCGAGTTCAGCGTGGACGTGTGGGCCGGGGGCTGGGGCGAAGGGTACGCCGGGTACGCCGGCCTCGTCCCCGAGCCGAACTCCCGGGTCCAGTCGAGCCGCGTCATCGTCGCCCGCGGGGAGAGCCGCGGCGGCGTGAACCGGCCCAAGGTCGATAACGTGCGGGAAGAGAACTACAACCGCGTCACCCTGCAAGTCACGCCGACCAAGTTGACCTGCCTTATCAACGGCGAACTCTTCTACGAGGACGCCACCCGCTCGCAGGTCAGCCCGTGGCTCGTGCTGTACGGCGCGCAGGGCCGCCGGCCGGCGTTCCGCAACCCGACGATCACCGGCGCGCCCGAGGTGCTCCGCGAGGTCAAGCTGATCGACGGCCCGGCCCTCGAAGGCTGGTTCGCGGACTTCGCCGGGGCGTCGCTGCGCGACCGGATCGGCCGGCAAGACGCGGAGGCCAACGGCGGCAAGGTCCGCGACAACAACGGCGTCCTCGGCGAGGCGACGCTGCCGCCCGACACGGCGGTCTACGACTGGACGGTCAAGGACGGCGAACTCCTCGGCCGCAAACTCGACGCGACCTCGGTCACGCCCACGCCGAGCAAGCTGGGCTACCTCCGCACGCTCAAGCCCGGGGACACCGTCGAGTACGAGTTCTACTACGAGCCGGGCCGCGTCCACGCCCACCCGTCCGTCGGCCCGACCGTCTTCCTGCTCGACCCGGCCGGCGTCCGCTGGCACTACCTGTCGCGCAGCCCTGACGACTGGGCCGGGCTGGCCGCGGACAATACCAAACCCGTCCCCGGAGGGGTCGCCGTGCCGCTCAAGCCGGCGGCCTGGAACGCGGTCAAGCTGACCGCCGCGGGCGCGGCCGGCGAGACGGTCAAGATCGAAGTCAACGGCACGACCGTGTACGACGGCCCGACCTACGCCGGCACCGACCGGTGTTTCGGCGTCTTCCACTTCCGCGACCAGACCTCCGCGCGAATCCGCAACGCCGTGTTGCGCGGCAACTGGCCCAAGACCGCCGCCACCGCCGACCTGACGTTCGCGCCGGCGACCCCGGCCACGCCGGTGGCGGCGCGGGCGCGGCGGGAACTGCTCGGCGACAAGTTCTTCGGCGGCAGTATCGCCGAGGTTCTCGCCGCCGCCAAGCCGTTGACCCCCGCCGACCGGTACGCCAAGTTGCTCGCCTGGGTCGTCCCCGCGGACGAGGCCGGCGACTTCCGGCTCGACGCGGTCAACGTCCCGCTCGACACGCTCGAACCCAGCGCGAAGGTTCCGCCGGCCACCGGCCGCCGGGCCTTCCCCGGCAACGCGACCGACGCCCCGTGCTTCCAACTCGTGGCCGCGGCCAAGGACGCCGGCAAGCTCGACGAGTTGATGACACGCGTCGCCGCCGCCCCGGCCAATGACCCCGCCGCGGCGCAAGCCAAGGTGGCGATGGCGGCCCTGGTCGCGCTGGCGAAGGGCGACGCGGCGGCCGCCGCGAAACACCTTCAGGCCCTGACCGCCGACACCAAGGCGATGCCCCCGGACGCGCCGGCGAACCGCCGCTGGCCGGCTTACGCCGCGACCGTCGCCGCCGTCGGCGTTCCCGACGTCCGCACGCCGGCGCTCGAACTCGCCGCGGCGATGAACCAGAACTTCGAGGATTCGATCATCCAGAACAAGCCGTTCGACGGCCGGGACTCGTGGATGCGGCCGTACCGGGCGGTGCGGGCCGCACTCGTATTGAGCGCCGAGCCGGCGGCCGAACTCAAGCACTGGGCGTCGGTCCCGGACGCCAACTCGTGGACGCGGTCGCAGGGCATGGCCAAACCCGTTTGGGCGGCGCGGCCCGGGGACAAGGGCGGGCGGATCGTTCACTACCCCGGCCACAACGAAGATTTCCTGCTCCTCAAGACGCCCATCGCCGGCGACTTCGAGGTGACGTGCGACCTCGTCGTCCAGGGCTGGAACGAGTCCCACATCCGGTACGGCGGGTACCAGTTCGACCTGAACGACAACCGTAAGGCGTACAAGATTCACGACACCGTCATGAACGCCGGCCGCGAGGTGATCATCCGCCCGCCGCTCCCCGACCTGCCCAAGGGCCTCAAGTGGGACAACGGCAACCCGAACTGGTACGCCTTCAAAATGGCCGTCAAGGACGGGGTCATGACCTGTTCGGTGGACGGCCGCGAGCTGCACAAGGAGCGGATCGGCACGACCGTGGACCCGTGGCTCGCCGTTCACACGTCCGGCAGCAACACCGGCGTCGTCCGCAATTTGAAGATCGCCGGCACGCCGACGGTCCCCGCGAAGATCGACCTGCTCGCCCAGGAGTCGCTCCCCGGCTGGCGGGCGTACCTCGGCAACCCGTGGTTCAAGCGGGGCGAGGAGATGTACGGCTCCGGCGGGAAAGCGGTCCTCCCGGACGGCCAGAAAGAGCGGCGGTACTTCCCCGAGGCGGCCGTCTACTACCAGCGGCCGATGCTCGAAGACGGCACTGTCGAGTTCGAGTTCTACCACGAGGCCGGCAAGGCCGAGGTCTACCCGCTCCTCGACCGCCTCGTCTTCGTCCCCGGAGCGGACGGGATCAAGCTGCACCGCCTGACCGACGGCCCGCACGAAAAGAGCAAGGTCGCCTTCGACAACCTGACGGCCGAGCCGGACGCCCGCAAGGCCGACAAATTGACGCTCAAGGACCGCGCCTGGAACCGCGGCACTCTGACGGTCAAGGGGGACACGGTGTCGCTGACGATCAACGGGGCCCTCGCCTACGAGCGGCCGATCGAGCCGACCAACCAGCGGACCTTCGGGTTCATGAACTACACCGACCGGGCCGAGGCGCGGGTGCGGAACGTCGTCCACACCGGCCAGTGGGCGAAGCAACTGCCGACCAGCGAACAGCTCCTCGAAACCGTCACGAAGTAACGCCGAGGGGGCGCGATGCGACACGCTTGGTTCACGCTCGGGTTGGTCCTGCTGACGGCCGCGGCGACCCCCGCCGCGCCGCCGGCCGAGGCGTTCCCCGAGGCGACGCAGTTCGACGAGAAGCCGGCCACGCTGACGCACAACGACGAGTTGTTGTGCGTCGCCTACTCGCCGGACGGGGCACTCGTGGCCGCCGGCGGCGCGGACAAGAGCGTGCGCCTCTGGGTGAGTACGAGCAGCAAGCCGGCCGGGGCGCTGGAGGGGCACACCGACGCCGTGTCCGCCGTCGCCTTCCGCCGCGACGGCGCGCGGATCGTCACCGGCTCCTACGACAAGACCGCCGTCGTCTGGGACGTGGCCACGAAGAAGCCGGTCGCCACCCTGAAGGGCCACGACAACGCCGTCCTGGGCGTCACGTTCCTGGCCGACGGCCGGGTCGTGACCGTCGGCGCGGACAAGTCGTTGAAGCTCTGGGACGGCGACACCGGCAAGTTGCTCGGCACGCACGACGAGCACAAGGGGGCCGTCTGGTGCGTCGCCCTGTCGCCCGACGGCAAGACGCTGGCCACCGGCAGTTCGGACCGCCGCATCAACCTCTGGGACGTGGCCACGCTCGCCGTCAAGGCGTCGCTGAAGGGGCACACCGGCTTCGTCCGCTGCGTCGCCTTCTCGCCCGACGGCAAGCGGCTCGTGTCGGGCGCGGAGGACAACGGCACCCGCGTCTGGGACCTCGCCGCCGGCAAGTCGGTCCTCACCCTCGGCGGGCACACCGACTCGGTCCTGAGCGTCGCCTTCTCGCCGCGCGGCCAGTTCGTCGCGTCGGTCAGCGCGGACAAATCGCTGCGGCTGTGGGACGGCGCGACCGGCGGCGAACTCGCCTACTCCGAGGAGGCCCACGGCGAAGCGGTCAACGCGGTCGCCGTCCACCCGAGCGGCCGGCAAATGGCGAGCGCGTCCGGCGACCGCACCCTGGGCATTTGGACTTCCGCGTTGCCGCGCGTCTTCGCCAGCGCGTCGAGCGCGAGCGCCGGCAACCCCGGGAGTGCGAGTGCGTTCAACGTCGCCTCAAACCGCGTCGCCGTCGTCGGCGACAAGTACGCGATCCTCGTGCAGGACCGCGCGACCGGCACCGTCACGGCCACGCTGAAAGCGCACAAGGCGGTCGTCCAGCACCTCGCCTTCTCGCCCGACGGCAAGCTCCTGGTGAGCGTCGGCCGGGACCGCCTCGGCTACCTCTGGGACACCACGACCGACACCACGACCGGCACCCCGCTGGCCAAGCTCGACGGGCACCGCGGCTTCGTCAAGTCGTGCGCGTTTTCGCCCGACGGCCGCCGCTTCGTCACCGCCGGGTCGGACAAGACGGTGCTCGTCTACGACACCCCGATGACGCCCGCCGTACCGAAGGGCTTCCGCGAAACGCTGGTGCTGGAGGGGCACACCGGGGGCGTCGGCGTGCTCGCTTTTTCGCCCGACGGCCGGTACCTCGCGTCCGGGGCCGACGCCGCCCGGAAGAACGGCCCGGCCGAGGTCAAGGTCTGGGACTTGACCACCGGCAAGCCGGTCGCGGAATGGGCCGACCACACCCAGGACGTGACCGCGCTCGCCTTCCACCCGACCCGGCCGGTCCTCGTCAGCGGCGGCGGCGACCCCGGCTTCCGCGTCCACGATTACGCCACCGGCAAGGCCGTCAAGTTCCACGGCACGCAGGCGACCGTCACCGCGCTCGCCTTCTCCCCGGACGGCAGTGAACTGTTCGCCGGGACCGCGGGCAAGTCGCTGATCGCGTTCGACGCCACGACCTGGACCGAGCAGGCCCGCCTCGTCGGCCACACGACCGCGCTCACGTCGGTCGCCGTCGGCCCCGGCAAAACCCTGCTGACGATGACCGCCGACCAGACGGTCCGCACCTACGCCCTGGGCCGCGCGGCGACCCCGACGGTCCGCTTCACCGGGCACGAAAGTTGGGTCGTCGGCCTGCACCTCACGCCCGACGGCAAGAAGCTCGTCAGCGCCGGCTGGGACGGCCTCGTCCGCGTCTGGGACCCCGAGACGGGTAAGGAACTCCTGGCGATGGAGGACTTGACGGGCAAGGTCCTGTCGCTGGCGATGAGCCGGGACGGCAAGCGACTCGTCACCGGCGGCGGGGCCGGCGAACTCGTGCTGTGGGACATCGAGGACGCTACCTCCGTCGCCAAGTTCGAGGAGTACGACGAGGAGGAAGACGTGACCGCGGTCGCCTTCACGCCCGACGGTAAGCGGATCGTCGCCGGGTGCAACGACGGGACGGTGCGTATTTTCGACGTGACCACCGCGAAGGAACTCGGCCGCATCAAGACGAAGGAGCCGATCGAAGGCCTCGCCGTCAGCCCGGACGGCAAGCACGTCGTGATTTGCGGGGGCGAGGCGTTCGCCTGCCGCGTCCACGACCTCGACACCAAGAAGGAAGTCCTCCGCCTGCGCGGCAACGGCGCGACCGTCCACTGCCTGGCGTACTCGCCCGACGGCAAGACGATCCTGACCGGCTCCGGCGACCGCACCCTGCGCCTCTGGGACGCGGCCACCGGCAAGGAACTCCGCAAGGTCGAGGCCCACCTCGGGGCCGTCCGCGCGGCCGCCTTCACGCCCGACGGCAAGACGATCGCCAGCGTCGGCCAGGACCACGTCGATCGCCTCTGGGACGCCGCCACCCTCAAGCCACTGGCAATGTTCGAGGCCCACGAACGCCCGGCCGTGAGCGTCGCCGTCAGCGCCGACGGCAAGACCGTCTACTCCGGCGGCGCGGACAAACTCGTCGTCCGCTGGCAAGCGCCGAAGTAAGGCGAGCCAGGAGCGTGAGCGACTGGAGTTTTTGCGTCAGCGACTGGAGTTTTTGCGTGAGCGACTGGAGGTCGAGGCACCTCCAGTCGCTCACGCTCCTGGCTCGCCGGGGTTTTGCGTTGTAACACTCGGTCCGTTGGATTACCGTGTTCTGTGGCCGGTACTGCGGGGGATTGAGCATGAGTCGCGTCGTCCTGATGGCAATTCTGGTCGCGGTCGGTGCGGCCCGGCTCGACGCCGGTCCGCCCGCTTTGACGGCGGTGATCGACCGGCACATCGACGCGAAGTTGCGCGAGGCCGGGGTGCCCGCCGCGCCGGCGGCCGACGACGCCGAGTTTTTTCGCCGCGTTCACCTGGCGCTCGCCGGCCGCATCCCCGCCGCGAGCGAAGTCCGGGCGTTCCTGGCCGACCCGTCGGCCGGCAAGCGGACGCAGGCCGTCGATCACCTTCTCAAGTCCGCGGCGGCGGCCACGCACCAGACGACGCTGTGGCGCGGCTGGCTGATCCCCGAGGCGAGCGCCGACCCGCAAGTCGCCGGCACCGCCCCCGGGTTTGAAGCCTGGCTGCGGCCGCGGATCGTCGCCAACGTCCCCTTCGACAAACTCGTCCGCGAACTCCTCACGACACCGCTCGACGGCCGGCAGCCGGCGGTGCGCATGAACGCCGAGGACACGACGACGCCGATCGCGTTTTACACGGCGAAAGAGGGCAAGCCGGAGAACCTGGCGGCGGCGACGAGCCGGCTGTTCCTGGGCGTGCAACTCGAGTGCGCCCAGTGCCACGACCACCCGTTTGCGAAGTGGAGCCGCGAGCAGTTCTGGGGCATGGCCGCGTTTTTCGGGGGCGTGTCGAACCAGGGCGGGGCGTTGCGCGAACTCGGCACCCGCCGGGAGATGACGATCCCGAACACCGAGCGGACCGTGCCGGCGACCTTCCTCGACGACAAGCAGCCGGCGTGGCGGTTCAAGTCCAGCCCGCGGGTCACGCTCGCCGACTGGGTCGTGGCCAAGGACAACCCGTTCTTCGCCAGGGCGACCGTGAACCGCCTCTGGGGCGAACTCTTCGGCGTCGGCCTCGTCGATCCGGTGGACGACTTCAACGACCAGAATTTGCCGAGCCACCCCGAACTCCTCGACGACCTCGCCGCCGCCTTCGTCGCCTCCGGGTTCGACCTGCGGGCCGTAACCCGCGCGATCGTGATGACCGAAGCCTTCCAGCGGTCGAGCCGCGTCAGCGAGCCGGGCCAGCGCGACCCGCGGTTGTTCGCCCGCTTCGCCGTGCAGGGGCTGACTCCCGAGCAGCTTTACGACAGCCTGTCGGTCGCGCTGGGCGTGCCGCTCGAAGGCCCGGGGGCGGGGTACCTCGCGGGCAACGGGTCGCCGAAGTCGCAGTTCGTGGCCGTGTTCCGCCGCACCGGCAAGCCGACCGAGGCCCAGACGACTATCCTCCAGGCGCTCGAACTGATGAACGGCAGCCTGACCGGCACGGCCGCGAAAGTCGGCACCGGGAGCACCCTCACGGCGGTCCAGGAACTCCCCGGGCTGAGCGACGCGGAGCAGATCGAGGCGGTCTACCTGGCCGTGCTGAGCCGCCCGCCGACGCCGGAAGAACTGGCCCGCGTGTTGCAGATCGACACCGTGAAATCGAAGCGGCTGGCCGACGTTCTCTGGGTACTGCTCAACGGCATCGAGTTCCGCACGTTGCACTAACACCTGCTTTGAAGGGACTTCGCCATGCCCGGATTCGACACGCTGTTCTCGCGCCGTTCCGCGCTGCAACTCGCCACGGCCGCGACCGCCTCCGGGTGGTTGGGCGCGCTGGCCCGGGCGGCCGCCCCGGACCCGGCCCGCAAGCGGGCGTGCATCCTGCTCTGGATGTCCGGCGGGCCGGCGACGATCGACCTGTGGGACTTGAAGCCCGGCCACGCCAACGGCGGCCCGTCGAAGGAACTCGCCACCGCCGCGCCCGGCTTGCACATCACCGAACACCTGCCCAAACTCGCCGCGCACGGCAAGAGCCTCGCCGTGCTGCGCGGCATGTCCACGAAGGAGGGCGACCACGGCCGGGCGACCTACCTGATGCGCACCGGCACGCTGCCGCAGGGGGCCATCGAGTTCCCGACCCTCGGTGCCCTGGCCGCCAAGGAACTCGAGAACCCGGCGGTCGATCTGCCGCCGTTCGTGAGCGTCGCCCCGCAGCGGGTCTTCTCGCAGGCGGCGTTCAGTTCGGGCTTCCTCGGGCCGAAGTACGCCCCGCTGATCGTCGCCGACGGCCAGGCGGCGCGGGCCGGCGGGGACGTGGACGCGCTCTTGAAGGTGCAGAACCTCGACCGGCCGGCGGGCGTCACCGGCCCCCGCGCGGACACCCGACTCGCCCTGATGCGCGACCTCGAACGCGGCTTCGCCGACAGCCGGCCGGGGGCGACCGTCGAGAGCCACAAGAGCGCCTACGAGGCGGCCGTGCGGCTGATGAACCCGAAGACGGCCAAGGCCTTCGACCTGACCGAGGAGAAGGCCGAACTCCGCGACCGGTACGGCCGCAACCTGTTCGGCCAGGGCTGTTTGTTGGCCCGCCGGCTGGTCGAGCGCGGCGTGCCGTTCGTCGAAGTCACCCTCGACGGGTGGGACACGCACGGCCAGAACTTCGACGCGGTCAAGGGCCTGTGCGGCGTGCTGGACCCGGCCTGGGCGACCCTGATGACCGACCTGACCGAGCGCGGCCTTCTCGAAACGACGACCGTGATCTGGATGGGCGAGTTCGGCCGCACGCCGAAGATCAACGCCCAGAAGGGCCGCGACCACTTCGCCGAGGCCTGGTCCACGGTCCTCGCCGGCGGCGGCATTAAGGGCGGCCAGGCCGTGGGCTCGACGAGCAAAGACGGCACCAAGGTCGAGGACCGGCCGACGACCGTGCCCGACCTGCTCGCTACCCTGTGCAAGGCCCTCGGCATCGACCCGGCCAAGCAGAACCTGTCCAACGTCAACCGGCCGATCCGCATCGTGGACGCGACCGCCAAGCCGGTGACCGAGGTCCTGTCGTGAGGCACGCCGTCGCCGCTCTCCTGCTGCTGACCCCGGCGGCACCCGCGGCCGACCTGCTGATCGACTTCGCGCCGGGCGGGCCGAGGGTCGTCCGCGTCGAAGCGACCCTCGACGGCAAGCCGGCCGATGCGCTCTGGGAGGCGGCGGTGGACGACCTGTTCAAGGTCTTCGACGCGAACGCCGACGGCAAGCTCGACAAGGCCGAGCGCGAGCGACTCGGATCACCGGTCGCGCCGCGCCGGGGCACCGTCGTCGCGGAGCGTCCGCACACCGAAATCGGCTTCTTCGGCAAACTCGGCTTCGACGCCAAGGCCGAATCGATCGACCGCGCCGGGTTCTCCGCCGCGCTCAAGACCGCCGGGTTCGGCCCGGTCACGATCACGACGCAGTCCGGCCGGCCGGAGAACTCCGCGCTGACGGCGGCCCTCTTCAAGCACCTCGACGGCGACGGCGACGGCAAGCTCTCCCCGGCGGAGTTGAAGACCGCCCGCACGGCCCTGGCCGTACACGATGTCAATGAGGACGAGTGGCTGACCGTCCCCGAACTCCTCGGCCGCGCAGTCAGTGGCGGGCAGCCGAATCAGGTTCAGGGCCGCCCGTCGAACAACACAGCCACGGTCGCACCGGACTGGCTCATACTTCAAGGCGACGAGGCGGCGGCCGTGAAAGCGCTGTTACTGCGAGGCGGCGCGAAGGCGACGACGCTGACCGCGAAAGACCTGGCAATGCCCGAAGCCGCGTTCAAGAAACTCGACGCCGACGGCGACGGTAAACTCGACGCGACGGAGTTGGCCACGTGGCTGCGGCAGCCGCCAGCGTTGACGATCGCAATCGCTCTGAGCAGTCAGGCCGGCAAAAGTCGTGTGACCCCGCACGACCGATCGCCCATGCCCGACGGCCGGCAGGTGACGTTCGAGGGCGAGAGCGGGGCGGTCGGCTTCCCGCAGCAACGTGACGCCTTGGTCCAAGCGTTTTTGACGCCGAGCGCTTCAAGAGATGTCGACCCGGCCACGGCCAACGGTGACGCCGGCAAGCTCGACAAGGAGCGGGGCGCGGCGTTCGCGGCGGGCTACCAGAAATTCGCGGCCTGCCGGGTGACCGTCGGGTTGACCGACCGCGGCCGGTCGCTGTTCGACTGGCTCGACACCGACGACAACGGCCGGCTCTCGCCCCGCGAGTTGAACGCGGCTGCCGATCTCGCGCAAGGCAAACCACTCACGCCGGACGGTGTCCCGCGACAGGTCCGCTACCGCATCCACTGCTCGAACCAACCGCTTGCGGTGTCGTCCGGGGACGGAGTGACCAAACCCGGTGACGCCCCGGCGTGGTTCGGCCGCATGGACCGCAACGGCGACGGGGACGTGTCGCTCAAGGAGTTCCTCGGCCCGCTCGACCTCTTCCGCAAGCTCGACGCCGACGGCGACGGGTTGATCTCCGCCGCCGAAGCCCGGAAGCGTTGAGCCTACTGGAGCAGCTTGCGGCCGGGCACTTTCGCCTTCCACTCGCGGCCGACCTTCGCCGGCACCTTCGTCCCGCGCAGGTCGAGTTCCATCAGCGCCGCCATCGGCTCGATGTGTTCCTTGAACCCCGCCTCCGTGACCGCCGTGCGGGCCAACCCCAACTTGGCGAGCTTGTCCGAACCTTCGACGGCGTGCAGGCCCTCGTCGGTGACCTGCGTGTCGGACAGGTCGAGTTCGCGCAACTCGGTCATGCCATGCAGGGCCTCCACGTCGTCGTCGGTCACGTCCTTGTTGGCCCACTGAATGACGGCCCACTTCTTCGACTTGCCCAGCTTGGCGTACTCCTCGCGCTTCGCCCCGGTCAGCGTGATGCGTTGCTCCGTGCCGCCGGCCGACGGGTCGGCGGGGTCGCCCGGCACCTGCACCCGTTGCTCGGCGGCCGTAACTTGCAGTTCGTTCAACTTCTTGGCGACCAGGACCGCGGGGACCATCATCAGGACGGCGGCGGCGATGGCCAGGAGCGTCGGTGCCCAGGCCTTTTTGAAGTGGACGATCAGGAAGGCGAAGTGCGCGAACCCGCAGCCGAGGAGCATGGCCACGCCCCACAGGACGTGCTGGCGGAAGCCGACGACGAGGAACCAGATCGTCGAGACGACGGCCAGGACCGCGCCGATTCCGAACAGGACGAGCATGACGGGGTCGACGTCTTGGAACAGTTGCTGCTGCATCGGTCGGCTCCGGGGATTTTCGTCGGACGTTGGGCAGTATACCGGTCGGCGGGGCGGGCTGTGTTAAGATTGACGGGCGACCCCTCCCAGTGCCCGAGACCCCGACGATGCCAACCCTCCGCCTCGCCGCCGCCCTACTGCTGCTCACGCCCGCCCTGACGCTGGCTGCGATCAAGAAGCCACTGCCGCTCAAGGACGTGATCGCCCAGGAGGAGGTGATCGTCCTGGCCACCGTCGAGACCGCCGACCCGGCCAAGCCGTCGCTGATCTTGAAGGTGACGGAGCACTTGAAGGGCAAGCCGCCGGCCGACCGGGTCGCCGTCAACATGACCGGCGACAGCGAGGCGGTGAAGCTGAAGCAAGTGCCCGAGTTAATGGCCCGGTTGACGGCGGGCCGCACGGTCGTGCTGTTCGTGTCGAAGCAGGAGGCGACGTACACCGCCTTCGGGTTCTGCGAGGGGACGTGGTTCCAACTCCAGGGGACGCAGGACGGGGCGGCCGTCCGCTGGGCACTCTTACACGCCGAGCCGTACCTGCGGCGGACCTTCGCGGGCACGACGGCCGGCCTCGTCGAAGTCGTCGCCGGCAAGACGGCCGCCCCGGCGTGGAACGAGAAGGAGCCGCCCGGGTACGGCCCAAAACCCGACCCCGTGGAGCCGAAGAAGTGCGCGGCGGACGCCACCGGCCCGGCACTGTTCGCGGTCATCCCGTCGTTCGTGCTGCTCGGCCCGCTGGCGTTGCTGGCGGCGATCTTCCCCGGCGTCGCCGTGCGGCTGGCGGTCGTCATGACCCGCTGGCGGGCTCTGCTCGCCACGGCCAGTTCGACGAGCACGATCGCGCTCGCCGACTACTGGCTGCGGGACGCCGGCCGGCTCACCGGGTCGCGCTTCACGACGCCGGCGGCGGTGGCCGTGTTGCTGGTCGCGGTCACGCTGGCAGGGGCTGTCTGGTCGGCCCGCCGCTACCGCCGCTTGGCGGCCGACGAGCCGGGCGCGACCGCGCCGCCGTCGGGCCGGGCGCTGCGAGTGCTTGCCGGGGTCGCCTCCGTTGCCGGGCTGGCACTCGTCGCCTTCGGGGCCTACGCCGGGTGGGGCGAACTCGTCGTGTCGCCGTGGCGTGAGTTCACGGCGGTCGGCGTCGGGTTGGCCGCGGCGACGTTGTACGCCGGCTACCGCACCCTCACGCAGGTCGGCACGCCGGGGGTCCAATTGAGCGCGTCGCCCGAGACCGTGGCCCTCGGGGCGATGGCGATTTTCGGCGGCGCGCTCGTGCTCCAGTCGTCGGTACCGGCCCCCGCCGCCCTGGGCGAAGCGGTCGTCGGCGAGCGGGGCGCGGCGGCCAAGGTCGCCTTCGGCGGCGCGAAAATCTTGTGGGAGACGGCCGAGGCGCACGAGGTGCTTTCGGGCGTCACCGTGGTCGGCGACCGGCTCTACTTCGGCACCGCCAAGGCGACCGGCTTCCGCCAGTCCGGGGCCGTGTACGCCATCGAAGCGACCACCGGCCGGGAGGTCTGGAAGTTCACCGACGGCGGGCAGTTGAAGCCGGTCTTCGCCCGGCCGACGGTCCACGCCGGCGTCCTCTTCAGCGGCGAAGGCCTGCACAGCGACAACTTCCGCCGGCTGTTCGCCCTGGACGCAACGACGGGGAAACCGGCCTGGCCGAAGCCGTTCGAGACGACGAGCCACACCGAAGGCGGAGCGGTCGTGGCCGGCGGCGCGGTCATCTTCCCCGCCGGCGACGACGGGGTGTACGCCGTCGATGCGACGACCGGGGCCGAGCGCTGGCACCTCGAAGGCGGCATGGCGACGAAACTGCACGTCGATACCGACCCGGCCCTGAGCGGCGACCGCCTCTTCGTCGGCAGCGGTTACCGCACGCGGTGCCTGCTCGCCGTCAACGCCCTGACCGGGAAAGAACTCTGGCGGACGCCCGCGCCGCACCGGTCGTTCGGGGCACCCCTGGTGTGCGGCGGGCTGGTCGTGTTCGGCCTCGGCACCGGCAACCTGACGGACGATTTGACCAACGAACCCGACGAGGGATTGCCGCCGGAGGAAACCCCGGGCGGCGCGATCGTCGCCTGTGACGCGGCCACGGGCAAACTCGCCTGGCAGTTCGACGCGCCGAAGTCCGTCCACACGCCGTTAACGGCCGACCGCCGCACGGTGTACGCGACGAGCCGGGACGGGACCCTGTACGCGCTGGACCGGGCCACGGGCAAGCTCCGCTGGCAGCGCCGGTGCGGGGCGAGTTTCACGGCCGGGCCGGTCGTCGCGGCTTACGCCGGCGGGGCGTTGCCGCTGGCCGTGTACGCGGTCACGACCGCCGGCGTGGCCGTCGCCCTAGACCCGGCCGACGGCGGCCTGTACTGGACGCGCGACCTGGGCCTCGACACCGGCCGCGAGGTCCAGGTCTTCTCGACGCCGACTCTCACGCTCTCGGGCGAAACCCGCCGACTCGTCTTCGGCGCGATGCTGACGCACCCGACGACACGCGCCAAGAGTGCGGCCGTGATCGCCCTCGACGACGTACTGGCTGATCCCTGACGCTCTTGGCTCGCCGGCGTACACTGACGACTCGTTCCTTGCGGAGTCCTTTCGTGCGCCGACTCGCCGTGTTCGCGCTGGTTCTTGTGCTCGCTTACCTGGCGACCGGCGTGGCGCAGGTCGGGCCGGAGGAGCGGGCCGTGGTGCGGCGGTTCGGGCGGGTCGTGGCGCGGCCGGGGCCGGGGCTGTGGGTCGGCCTGCCGTGGGGCGTCGACCGCGTCGAACGGGTGCCCGTCCGCACCGCCCGGCAACTCGAAGTCGGCTTCGCCCTGGACGCCGTCGAGGACGCCGGGGCCACCCCGCCGGGGCAATTCTTGAGCGGCGACGAGAACCTCGTCAACGTCCGCCTCGTGGTCGAGTACGCCATCGACGACCGCGACGGCGAACTCGAACACTACCTGGCGCACCGGGACCGCACCGACGCCGTGTTGACCCGCGTCGCCGAAACCCTGGCCGGCGAGTGGGTCGCTTCCCGTACCGTCGATGAAGCCCTGTTGACGGGCCGGGCCGCGCTCCCCGCCTGGCTGACGCCCCGACTCACGGACCGCCTGGCCGGGCAGCGGTTGGGCGTGTTGGTGCAGCGCGTCAGCGTCGATTCGTTGACCGCACCCAACGAGGTCCGCGCCGCGTTCGAGGCGGTGAACCAGGCGCAGACGGCGATCTCGGTCCGCGAGAACGAGGCGCGGCTCGAAGGCGACCGGCGGGCGCGGGACGCCGAGGCGGTTCGCTTCAAGCTGCTGCAACAGGCGGCGGCGTACCGCACCGAGAAGGTCGCGCTGGCGTCGGCCGAGGCCGGGGCGTTCACGACCCGGCTCGACCAGTACCGGCGGCTGAAGGTGGCCAACCCGGACCTACTCGCCGCGATCTGGTGGGACGAGATGGGCCGCGTGCTGGTCGGCATGAAGGGCCGCGGGCGGGTCGATCTGCTCGACCAGTACCTCGGGGCCGGCGGGCTGGACGTGACGCAGTTTCTGCCGCCCAAGAAGAAGTGACCGGGGGCGAACCGTGGCGAAGTTGATCGTCCTCGCCGGGCCGGACGCCGGGGCGCAATTCCCGCTCGCCGACCCGCGCGTCACGGTCGGCCGGCACTCGTCGAACACGCTCCCGCTCCAGGACCACCGCGTCTCCCGCAAGCACCTCGAACTGCGGACGACGGCGGCCGGCGGGCACCAACTCTTCGACTTGCAGAGCGGCAACGGGACCACCGTCAACGGCCGGCACGTCCAGGTCATCGACCTCCGGCCCGGCGACCAGATCGCGCTCGGCGACACGGTCCTTCTGTACGCCATCGACGGCGGCGACGCGGCGTCGTCCGTGTCCCTCGGCCCGCCGCCCCCGGACGCGACCCGGCTGGTCCTGCAAAGCACCTCGGAGTACCCGTCGGCGATCGTCCGCCGGGTGACCGCCGACGCGGGCTGCCTGGCGTTCCGCCGGCCCGCCGCGGTGCCGAGCGAGTGGCACCGCGGCCGCCTGGCGAGCCTGGCCGTGATGTACGAAGCGTCCGCCGCCGTGAGCCGCATCGCCGACGTGGACGAACTCCTCGCCCGCCTGCTCGACCTGATCTTGAAGACGACCGAAGCCGACCACGGGTGCGCGCTTTTGCTCGACCCGGAAAGTGGCGTCCTCGAGCCGCGGGCGATGACGAGCCGGGCCGGCGCGGCGGGCGGCGAGTTCGTCGTCAGCCGGACCATCGCCGACCACGTGTTGAAGTCCGGTGAAGGCGTCCTCGTCGGGGACGCGGCGGGGGACGCCCGGTTCTCCGGCGGCGCGAGCGTCACCCGGCACCGCCTGCGCGAGGTGATTTGCGTGCCCCTGGCCGGCCGGCACGGCACCGTCGGCGTCATCTTCCTCGACACGACCGCCGACACGTTCGCCGCCGAGACCACCTTCACCGAGGACCACCTGACCCTCGCCGTGGCCGTAGCGCACCAGGCCGCGATCGCCGTCGAGGACGCCCGGCACTCCGCGCAACTGGTCCAAGCCGAGCGGCTCGCGGCCGTCGGCCAGACGATCGCGGCCATGTCCCACCACATCAAAAACATCATGCAGGGCGTCCGCTTCGGGTCCGACATGGTCCGCATGGGCCTGAACGACGACCGGGATTTGCTGGTCAAGGGCTGGCGGCTGGTCGAGAAGAACCAGGGCAAGATCGACGACCTCATCCTCGACATGCTCAGCTACTCGAAGGAGCGCGAGCCGGCCCTCGAACGGGTCGACCTGCTCGCGCTAGCGGCCGAGGTCATCGACATCGTCCGCGGCCGCGCCGAGCGGTCCGGCATCGCCGTCGAGTGGCAGCCGACGACGCTGCCCCTCATCACCTGCGACCCGGACGGCATCCACCGCGCGCTACTCAACATCCTGTCGAACGCCGTGGACGCGCTGGGCGAAACCGACGACCCGCGGGTGGTCGTGACGACGGCGCTGGCCGACGGCTTCGCCGAACTCGTCGTCGCGGACAACGGCCCCGGCGTCCCGGCCGCGCGCGTCGCCGACCTGTTCAAGCCGTTCGTCAGCACCAAGGGGTCGCGCGGCACCGGCTTGGGCCTGCCGGTCAGCCGCAAGATTTTGCAGGAGCACGGCGGCGACGTGACCGTCGAGAGCGAACCGGGCCGCGGGGCGACCTTCCGCCTCCGCATCCCCCATCTTTCCCAGGAGTAACGGCATGAGCGTCACCGGCAAACGGGTCGCGGTTCTGGTCGAGCAGCAGTACCAGGAGATGGAAGTCTGGTACCCCGTCTACCGCTTGCGCGAGGCCGGGTGCGTCGTCCGCCTCGTCGGCCCGGCGGCGGGCAAGACGTACGCCAGCAAGCTCGGCTACCCGGTCACGAGCGACACCGCCGCGGGGGACGTGACGGCGGCCGACTTCGACGCGCTCGTGATCCCCGGCGGGTTCGCCCCGGACTACATCCGCCGCAGCGGGGCGATGTTGAAGCTCGTCCGCGACATCACTGCCGCCGGCAAGCCGACCGCCGCGATCTGTCACGGCCCGTGGGTGCTCTGTTCGACGCCGGCGCTGAAGGGCCGCAAGGTGACGTGCTACCACTCGATCAAGGACGACGTGACCAACGCCGGGGGCGAGTACGTCGACGCCGAAGTCGTCGCCGACGGGCACCTCATCACGAGCCGCACGCCCGAAGACTTGCCGGCGTTTATGAAGGCGATTCTGGCGGCGCTGGAGGCGCAAAAATGACGACCGCCCCCGTTCTCGTCACCGGGTCCGCCGGGCGACTCGGCCGCGCCGCCGTGGCCGCGCTCCTCGAAGCCGGCGTCGCCGTCCGCGGCTTCGACCGGCTGCCGACGCCGGGGCTGGCGGACGCCGTCGTCGGCGAGTTGACGGACGCGACGGCGGTGCGCCGGGCGGCCCGGGGCGTCCGCTGCGTGGTCCACCTCGCCGCCGCGCCGGACGACTTGCGCTACCCGCGGGGTGACTCCCCGCACGACGGCGACAACTTCCTGAGTCACCTCGTCCCGGCCAACGTCGTCGGGCTGTACCACGTCCTCGAAGCGTGCCGCCAGGAGGGCGTGAAGCGGGTCGTGTTGGCGTCGAGCGGGCAGGTCGTGGACGGGTACTTCGACGAGAACAGCCTGCCGGCGACGGTGACCGCGCTGCCGAAGCCACGCTACCTTTACGCCTGCACCAAGGTGCTGATGGAGGCGATGGGCGGGGTCTACGCCCGCGCCCACGGCCTCGACGTGCTGGCCGTGCGGCTCGGCTGGTGCCCGCGCGACGCCGGGCAGGTCGCGGAGATCGCCGCCGACCCGGACAACCAGGACGTGTTCCTCAGCCCGACCGACGCCGGCAGCTTTTTCGAGCGGGCCGTTAACGCGCCGTGGGCCGGGCACCACGTCGTGTACGCGACCAGCCGGCACCTGCACCGGCTCTGCTACGACCTCGGCCCGACGACCCGCCTCCTCGGCTGGTCGCCCCGGGAGAGTTGGCCGACCGGGGCCGACCCCGGCGAGTAGTCGTCACGGGGTGTTCACCGGGACGGGGACGTATTGGCCGACGAAGAAGCGGACGGCGTTCTCGCTGAGCAGGCCGGCCGCGTTCAACTGCACGGCCGGCCGCGACGTGCTGCCGCCGATGGTCAGCCGGACGACGCGGTTCGACAGGGCTTCGGTCACGCGGACGATCAGGCCGACGGGGATCGGGCCGATGGCCGGGATGTTGCGGGCGATCAGGCGGAAGACCGGCGACACGGGGCCGATCTGGTTCGTGTTGTACACGACGGCCAGGTCGAGCCGGCCGTCCAGGCCGACGGTGCCGTCGGCGAACAGCTTGGCCCCGGTGCCGGCCAGCGCGAGCCGTTCGATGCGGAGTTGGCCCGCACCGAGGCGGGCGAGTACGTCCCCGGACTCGAACCGGGTCAGGGCCTGGACCGGCGACAGGAACGGGCTGACGGTGCCGAGGACGGGGAGTTCGCGGACCGTCGTCTGGCCGAACCGGGCGGTCAGCGTGCCGGCCAAGTCGGACCGGGACTTCACGTCGGTGCCGGAGAAGTCGAACCGGCCGGTCGTCTTGCCGACGCCGTAGGCCGACGTGCCGAACCCGGCGGCCAGCGCGCCGACGTTCACGTCCACGAACTCGACCCGGCCCTCGACCCGGGCCGTGCGGTTGACCTGCACTTCGGCCCGCGTGGTGACCCGACCGCCGGCGACGGTTCCGGCCCCGTCGCGGACGATGAATTCGACGCCGACGCCGGGGGCGTAGGACCAGCGGTACGGCAGCCGTACCTCGCTCACTTCGACCCCGGACACCTTCGCGCGGGTGGCGGTGACGGTGCCGCCGCCGCGGAGCTGCCGGCCGATTGTCGAGCGGAAGGTCGCCGACACGCGGCCGGTGACGGCGTCGAAGCCGAGCGGCCCGGCCAGCCTTTCGGCGTCGGCGTTCTCCAGCGTGACCGCGGCGAAGCTCTTGCGGGGCTCGTCGAAATCGTACCGGACCCGGCCGCGGACCGTGCCCCCGGCGAACTGCCCGGACAGCCCCGGGGCTTCGACCCCTTGCGGCGTCAGGCGGATGTCGGAGGTCAGTTTCGACGCGGTGAAGTCGTCGTCGCCCCAGCCGAGGTCGCGCACCTCGATGCGGCCCGCCCCGGCCGGGCCGTCGGGGCTGAACCCGTACTTCAAAGTCAGCGTCACCTCGCCGCGGAGCGGTTCGAGGGCCGCCACCCGGAGCGCGCGGCCGAGGGTGTTCAGCCGCACGCGGTCGAGCCGCACCGTGCCCCCCGCGGGGTCGGCGTCCGGGGCCGGGTCGCCGAACAGGGGGTACGCGCCGTCCACGGCGACTTTGCCGCCGAGGGCGTCGGCCTTGAGGTCGTAGGTGATCGCCCCCGGCCGGTAGCCGACCTTGCCGGCGAGCTTGGTCGTCGGGACGCCCTGGACGACGAGTTGCGGGGCGTTCAAGTCGAGGTCGCCGGTCAACTTGGTCGCGTCGAAGTTGCGGACCGGCGGGATTGTCCCGGCGAACTTGCCGGCGACCTTGCCCTGGACGCTGACCGGCGATTTCGGGATGGCGGCGGTCAGCGTGCCGGCGTTCACGCCCCTGAAGCCGACGGCGAACGACCCGGGCTTGTCTCCGACGACCGGCACGGCCGCCTCGCCGGTGATGGTGCCGTCGTAAATGTCCACGTCGGCCTTCGTGAGCCGCGCGACGCCGTCCTTGAGGGCCAGGTCGATCTTGACGCGGTCGGCCTTCTGCCCGAACAGCGTGACGCCCGCCGAGGTCAACGTGCCGTTGGCGACGACGGCCTGGAGGGAGCCGAGTTGGTCGCCGGGGAGCTTGAAGTCGAACCGGCCCGAGACCCGACCGTCGGCCTTGTCGGCGTACCCGGGCACGGCGGCGGCGACCTGGTTCAACGGAATGTCGGTCAGGGTCAAGTCGGCGGTCAACTCGGTCCGCGGCTCGATGCCGAACCGTGCCGTGCCGACGAAGCCGCCGGGCTTGCCGGTCGCGTCCGGCGGGAAGGTCGCCGAGAAGCGCGACAGGGTCAGCACGCCGTCCTTCAACTGCACGTCGGCGGTCACGTCGGTCAGGGTCAAGCCCTCGACTTGCAGGCTCGGCGTGCGGGCCTTGCCGGTGGCCCGGTAGGCGGCCAGCGACCCCGGGGCGTTGGTCGGGATTTCGGCCGCGACTTCGAGCGACAGCTTGCCGCCGAGCTTGACCGCCGACTGTACCTTGGCCCGCGTCAACAGGTCGGGGATGTCCACGTCGGTGAGCTTGAGGTTCGCGCGCACGTACTGCGTGGCCGGGGCCGGCGGGGCTTGCAGCAGCGTGACCAGGCTGACGATGTCCGGCCGCCGGAGCGGCAGGGCCGAGGTCGGCGGGTCGTCGAAGCGGAGCCGCTGGCCGTCGCCGCGGAGCAGGACTTCGACCTCGACTTTGCCGCCGAGCAGGGTGCCGACAATGACGGCGCGGCCCTTGCCCTGGGGCCGGACCCGGTCGCCGTCAATCAGCAACGTGATGTCGCCCGCGCCGTCGAGCTTGCCGGTATCGACGCGCGCGGACAGGCCCCAGAGCGCCGGCGTCCGCTTCACGTCGAGGCCGGCGGCGCGGACGGCAAACGTCAGCCGCGCCGGCGTCGGCCCGAAGTCCATCGTCGCGTCGGCGGTGACCGTCCCGCCGGCCGTCGTCCCGCGCAGATTTTTGACCGTCAGCGTCGCGCCGTCCACGGTCACGAGGCCGCTGCAATCGGTCAGGTCCAAGTCGGCCGGGGCGACCTTCAAGTGCGTGCCGACGGCGTCGAGTTCGACGTGCCACGACCACTCGCCGTTCGCCCCCAGCCCGACGCGGGCGGCGACGAGTGCCTGGCCGTCCACTTCGACCGTGGTCCAGGTCGTCGCCGGGATCATTGGGATCGCCTTGAGCTTCGCGGGGGTCAGGCCGATTCGCCCCACGGTGTCGGCGCGGACCGTGCCCGTCGCCCCATTGGCCGCCCAGTCGCCGGTAAGTTTCCAGTCGCCGTAGGCGTCATCGAGAACCGCGCCGGTGATGGCGAGCCTGCCGTCAGCTTCGGTCAGGGTCGCGGTGACGCCGGCGAGGTGGAAGTCGGGCCGGCCGTCTTGAAGGACGTGGACTTCCGCGCCCGTGACGCGAATCTCGGGCAGCGTGCCGCCCTTGCCGGCCGGCGGTTTCGGCAACGGGTCGAGGATTCTGCCGTCGCGGTCGAGGTGCAGGGTGACGCTCGCATCTTCCAGCGTGACGACTTCCGGTGTGCGCCCGGTGGCCAGGCGGTAGACGGAAGCGTTGAGCCGCAGCAGCCCGGAGACTAAAGGGGTCGCCGGGTCGTGGCCCGGTACGGCGAATCTCACGGAGGTCGAGCCGTTGTCGGAATTCAACGCCTCGACGCGCACGTCGGAGCCGAGCCGGGTTTTAAACTGCGCCGCCGCCAGGTCGCGGGCCGAGGCGCTGTGGAGGTAACCTTGCACGCCGACCAAGGCGACGCCGAGGAGGCCCAACAGCCCGATGAGAATCACGGCCAGAATGCGGACGACTTTTCGCACGACCACCTCGGGGGTGTTGAAACGACAAACGGCCACCGCGGGTGACCGTTTGTCTCGACTCGAACCGGGCCGCGACTTGAGCGACTTACTTGCCGGTGGCCAGGAGGACAGCTTCGACGGCGGCGACGTTGTCGAGCTTGGTGTCGTCGGGTTCGACGGCGATGCCGCCCTCGCCCTCCATGCGGAGCAGGGCGTGCCGGTCTTCGATTTGGTGAACGGTGGGCAACTCCTGGAAGTCCCCCCTTAGGGCGCGCAAGGCAATCTTTTCTCGTTCGAGGTCGAGCGGATCGGTCGGGCCGGTGGACTTCGCCGCGAACCGTGCCCCGAACAGCTTGGTGAGAATCTTTTCGCCGCCGGCGATGATCGCCGAACTCATGGACGGCTGGACCGCGTCGGCCGTCGCCGCTTCGATTTCCCGCAGGCGTTCGTCGATGGCGCACGGGCCGCCGTCGAGGATCTTGACCAGCCGCGCCGGCAAGTCTTCCGCCGAAGTCGTCGGGGCGAGCGGGACGGGGAGGGCGGCTTGCGTGTTCTCGGTGACCATCGGATCAATCCTCCGGGTGTCGTCGTTTGACCGAGAAATGTTGATGCATCTCTCGTGCCGTCTGAGGATACCGGAACGCCGGTCCGTGCTTACTCGGCCTCCGCCAGGTTGCTCACCGCCGGCCCGTGCAGGCAGGTGCCCTTGGCGTCGAACCGCGACCCGTGGCACGGGCAATCCCAACTCGCCTCGCCGGGGTTCCAGCGGACGAGGCAGCCCATGTGCGGGCAGACCGCCGACAGGGTCGTGACCTCGCCGGCCGCGCTCTTCGACACGGCCAATTTGGTCAGCCCGCGGCGGACGATCGCGCCCTGCCCCGGGGGGATGTCGTCGGCACTCTTCACGTCCCCGCGGGTCAGCCAGTCGGTGTACTGCGCCGCCAGGTTGGCGTTCTCGGCGAGCAGGGTCTTGAGCGCCCCCGGCATGACCCGCGACGGCGAGTAGAGGGCGGCCGCCGCGCTCGGCCGGCCGGCGATCAGGTCGGGCAGGAGTTGCCCGGCGATGGTGCCGTGGGTCATGCCCATGCCCGAGTCGCCGGTGACGACGTACACGTTCGGGCCGTTCCACGGGGCCGGGCCGATGAGCGCGAGGCCGTCGGCCGTCTCGAACACCTGGCCCGACCAGTGGTGCCGCACCGCCCCGGCGTCGGGGTAGCGCTGGCGCGTCCACGCTTCGAGGTCGCGCCACCGGTCCGCCTGGTCGGCGGCCTGGCCGGTTTTGTGGTCCGCCCCGCCGACGACGGCCACGTCGAACGGGTCGCCCGGCCCGCCCGGCTGGAAGCGGACGTATTGGTACGGGTCTTCGGTGTCCCAGACGATGGCGTCCTCGTAACTGCCCTTCGGGACTTCGAGCGTCACGACGTAGGTGGTGTACGCCCCGACCTTGGTGTGCAGGGTCGTGCCGCCCTCGAACGGGTTGTTCGCCGCGACCACGACCGCCTTGGCCGTGACCGTCAGGCCGTGCGTGGTGGTGACCGTGCACGCGTCGCCGCCGCGGACCTTTTCGACGACCGTCTCGACGTGCACCACGCCGCCGAGTTTGCGGACCGCGGCCGCCAGCCCGCGCAGGTACTTGATGGGGTGGAACCGGGCGTGGCCGTCGAACCGCAGGGCGTCCAGCGGTGGCGTGCCGGGGTACGCCATCGTCGTGCGGGTGTACGGAATGCCGAGCCGCTTCAACGCCCCGTCTTCGTCGTCGAGCACCTTCGGCCCGTCCGCCCCCGGCACGAGGTACGCCGGCACCCGGTGGAAGTCGCAGTCGATCCCCTCGGCGTCGGCGATTCGCTCGATGGCGTCCACCGCCGCCCGGTGGTCGGTGGCGGCCTGGCGGGCGTTGTCGTCCCCGCGGATCGAGGCGAGGTCGCCGAAGGTGTCGTCGGCGTGCCAGGTGAGTTGGGCCGTCGTCCGCTCGGTTTCGCCGGTAACGGCATGCGGCTTGGCGTCGAGGACGACGACCCGCTTGCCCTCCTTGGCCAACAGGTACGCGGTCGTCAGCCCGGCCATGCCGCTGCCGACGACGCACACGTCGCAGGTCGTGTCGGCCGGCAACCGCCCGTCGTCAGGGGCGGGGTCGGCGGGGCACCAGAGGGAGCGGGTGTCGGCGTTCATGGCGACTTCTTCGAGGAGAATGGGGTGCGACGGGGACGCGAAAAAAGCCGCCCGAACTGGTTTCGGGCGGCTCGTGAAGCACACGCTTCGGGTTACTTGGCCGGGGCAGCGCCTTCGCGCTTGAGGACGATGCTGCAGTACGACTTGGCCGTCGGGTTGCCGCCGGTCGCGGCCGCCTCGCGGTCCGCGCCGGGCCGGCCGCCGTCAACGGCCGGCGTCGCGTCGGCCCCGCGGCCGCCGGCACCCCGGGCGTCGTCGTGGATGCACACGGCGAGGAAGTCGCTGGTCATCACGTACACGCCCGACTTCGCGCCGCCCGCCGCCGGGTCGCGGCCGGCGGTGTCGGCCGGTTTGCCGGCTTCAGCGGGCTGGGTACCGGTCGCGTTCTGCTCCATGACTTTGATCGTCCCGTTCTGGCCGAACACGACTTTCAGGGTCATGGCCGGCTTGCCGTCCTTGGCCGTACACGTGATCGTGTTGCCTTCGCACTTCACGGTCATGTTCTTGGCTTCCGGCATCGGCTGGCCGTTCTTTTCCAGGCAGACGATGGTCCACTGGCCGTCGAGCGCCTTGTCCGCCGGAGCGGCGCGGTCTTGCGGCTGGCGGTCCGCCGGCGGCGCGGCGGGGGTCGCCGGGGCGGCGGGCGGTTGCAGGGCGACGAGGGCGAGCACGCTGGTCATCACGAGGGTGTTCATCTTGGACTCCGAAGTCTGAACGGGTGAAGCGATCCGGCCTGAGACCCTCGGCCGGAAGGAGGAGTCGCCGGCTGGCGGCGACGGCAAACCCGTTGCAACGATTGTGCCAAGGGTACGGGTCGCCCGGGCCGAATTATTGTTTCGTCGGCGGCCGCCGAACGGGAGCCTTCCGAGCTTTCGGCTTCTGGTCGAGACCGACCTCCTCCGATGCATCGGCCTCGTCTTCCGGCCCGCCTTCGGTCGGCTCCTTGACGGTCGCCCGCGGCAAGTCTTTGTCGGGGTCGGCGGACTTCTTCTCGGGTTTCTTCATGGCGGTCCTATCGGGTTAGGCGTGGACGATTTTGGTCGGGATGCCGTTGGTCTCGATCAGCTTCTTGAAGCGGAGCAGGTCTTCGCTCACCTGCCGCTGCGGGTTCTCGCCGAAGAGTTTGGCCACGGCCGTGCCGAGTTGGCCGCCCGGCGGGTCGTACTTCAGGTTGACGCGGACCTCGGTCCCGCCCGGGACGGCGCGGAAGTGGACCGACCCGGCCGAATCCACGTCGGCCCCGGGCAGGGACTTCCAGGCGATGACCCGGCCCGGTTCGTCCCGGGTGATCTTGGCGTCCCACTCGACCCGCAGGCCGAGCGGCCCCTTGGCCACCCAGTGGGACTCGCCGTCGGTCGTCGTGTCCACGTCGAGGAGGTGCGTCATGAACCGCGGCAGCCGCTCGAAGTCGCGCCAGAAGTCGTACGTCTCGCGGGCCGACTTCATGACCGTGATCGACGCCTCGACGTGGGTCCCGTGCCCGGCGGCGATGACGGTGTTCGCGGCGGTCGAGTCCGAGGTGCTGTAGTTCAGCGCCTGGTAGGCCGGGCAGTTGCCACTCAGTCCGCGGTACATCAGGTACCCGCCGAGGGCCGTCGTCAGGAGCGACGGCTGCTTCTCGGTCAGGCCGTACAGGGCGACCGCGCCGCCGGCGATCAGGGACGCCCACCGCTCCGGGCTGCTGAGGTTCGTCGGCAGGTCGGGGAGGGCATCGACGGCGCGGGTGAGGGTCGAACCGGGTCCGCCGACGGACTTCGCGGCGGTGGCCAAAAGTGTCGTCGCCATGTCGTCTCCAGTGGGGGAAAATCTCGGGGGCACGGGGCTCCGTCGTGCAAGTGCGGTGCCGGGCGGCGGGCCGGCGGCGGGGAAAGTCGGGCGGGAAATTCTGGCAGGTTTGCCGGAGAGGCGTTGACGGGGGGTTTGGCGGAAGTTATGGATAATACGTTAAGGAAGGGTGCAGACCGTCCCGCTCGCGGTCCCGCGAACCTCCGGCCGGGTGGAGGGTGTCCTGGGATTGGAGCGGCCGGACCGTCCGGCCCGACCCGTTTCGTGCCTTTGAAAGGAGACCGTCTATCCCCCCGTTCGACCGCAATGGCCCGCCGCGTCCGCCGACCGGCCCCCGCATGAATGACCAAATCCGCATCAGCCCGATCCGCCTCATCGGTGCCGAGGGCGAGCAGCACGGCATCGTCCCCACGATGCAGGCGATGGAGATGGCCCGCGAACTCGGCATGGACCTCGTCGAGGTGTCCGCGACCGAGCGGCCGCCGGTCTGCAAGATCATCGACTACGGTAAGCACAAGTACGCCCAGTCGAAGAAGCAGGGGGCGAAGACCCACCAGCAGAAGCTCAAGGAACTCCGCGTCCGCCCGAAGACCGGCGTCCACGACGTGGACACCAAGGTGAACCAGGCCCGCCGGTTCCTCGAAGAGGGCGACAAGGTCCTCATCAAGGTGCAGTTCCGCGGCCGCGAAATGCAGCACATCGAAGAAGGCCGCCGCATCATCGAGGACATGCTCACGAAGCTCCTCGACTGCTCGAAGATCGAGAAAGCGGCCCAGATGGAGGGCAAGCAGATGTCCGCGCTGCTCGCCCCGAAGGGCCACAAGTAACCGGCGAGCCGGAAGCGTCAGCGCCCGGAGTTCCTGACGCAACGCACCCGCGGAACTGCGGGCGCTGACGCTTTCGCGGACCTCCGGGCGCTGACGCTTTCGCGGACCTCCGGGCGCTGACGCTTTCGCGGACCTCCGGGCGCTGACGCTTTCGCGGACCTCCGGGCGCTGACGCTTCCGGCTCGCCTTTGCTTTCGCTTTGCACTTCCCAACCCCGGCGATGCTCTTAGACTAATGACTTCGCGGGTCGCCGTGCGCGGCGGTTCGTTGATGCGGAGTCGGGGTCCGAAAGCGGGGCACTCTCACCGAGTCGCCTCCCCCTTGTACTCCCCCTTGTTTGCCGTGTCGGCAAGCGTGTGTGAGGTGCCTCATGGCCAAGAAGAACAAGACGAGCAAGTCGGTCAAGAAGCGGATCAAAGCGACCGGGGCGGGCAAGCTCAAGCACGCCACCCCCGGCAAGCGGCACT
>JANYHV010000454.1 GCA_025362195.1 Fimbriiglobus sp.
CGATCGGCTTCGCCCTGACGCACGAAGTCACGGCGCGACTGGTCGAGGACATTCTGGGGTGACGCCCCAGTGAATCGTACACTCTCGGCATTCCCAGGAGGCGAACATGATCTCTGAGCGGACGCGGGCTAACGCCGAGCGGGCGAGACTCATCTACGATGAGCGGTTGCGGGCCGCCCTGGAGGACCAGCACGCCGGCCGGTTCGTCGCCGTCGAGCCGGAGTCGGGCGACTACTTCCTGGCCGACACGTTCGACGCCGCGGCCGAGGCGGCCCAGGTCGCGTACCCGTCGCGGCTGCCGCACGTGATGCGGGTCGGGCACGCGGCGGCGTTGCACATGGGCGGGGCGTGGTTGTGACCGGGCGGGTCGATGACCAGATGCGGGCGCTACTCCGCGTGCCGCTCGCGGCGTCGGTCGGCGGGCCGCGCGCTGATATCGAGGCGTGGATCGACACGGCGTTCAACGGCGGTTTGGCCCTGCCACGGGAAGTCGCCGCGGAGTTGGGGTTACCGCCGGGGGTTTCGACTGAGGCGGTCCTAGCGGACGGCTCACGGGTGGTGCTGGAGGCGTTCGTGTGCTACCTCGACTGGTTCGGCGGCACGTACCGGACCCAGGCGGTGGCGACGGACGGGGCGTACCCGCTGCTCGGGACGCAACTCCTGGCGGGCCGCCGGCTGACCATCGACTACGTGGCCGGGACAGTCGAACTGACTTAGCGGGCCGACTCACGCCGCCCCCCGCTCGGCCCGCAGTCGCAGCAAAGTCAGCAGGTCGGCCAAGTCAACCAACCCCTCGGCCTCGGCTCGCTCGGCGGCGGACAGGGGCTGGCCGGCGTCCTGGCGGTCGAGCAGCGAGTGGAGCCGGCCGGCGACGGCGGCTGGCAACCGGAACCGGGCGAAGTCGGCGGGCGGGTCGATGGCGAGGGTCAGCAGCATGACGCGACTCCGGGCGGGCTTGTCCAGCAATGATAGCGGACGACCCAGTCTGGTGTAGCGCCTGGTTCGGCCCGAACCTATTGCGCTTTACTGATGGAGTCGAGGAGGTTGCGAACGAGAGTCAGGAATGTAAAGCCTGCGTACCATACCCCGGCGTCCTGCCGACCGCGAAGTTCTTCAAGTTGTCGAATCACCCCCTCAAATCGGCTCCGCGCTTCATCTGACAAGACCAGCGAAGCTGCGTGGTGCCATCGCAGTTCTCGGAGACGCTTCTCAGCCGAGTTGACCAGCAACTGGATTCCTTCCGCATAGGTTTGCGTTTGAGGCTTCGTGCGCCACAAGTCTTGTTGGAAGAGATCGGCAAGGGCGGCGAGTTGCTTTGCAAGATCGACACGCGGCTCGTCCGGCTCGATGTTCCTTCGCCGCGACCCCCCCTCCAGCTCAAGCACAGCAGTTTCTTCCGCCAGAGCCTTCCACTGCCGCAACTTCTCTACTGGATATCTCAAGGGGTCGTTATCGACCAACTTCCCACACTTCTGACATAACCAAACGCCGTTATCGGCCCGCTTCCGCTCTTCCGATGTCAAAGCAGAGTCGAAGCGAGGGCCATCTGGGGAGGCTGCGGTAATGTGAGCTGCAACTCCTACGTTCACGGTCTTCGCTGGGTCCATTTGAGGCCCACTTGTAGGCTGTCGGCACTGGGAATTGGAGCATCTGAGCCCGACCCGTCTAGCGAGTAGCTCGTTCACCGCCTGTGGAAAGTCGTCACGCATTCGATCGTGCTCGGTAACTCGCGGGTGTTGACGCACGCAGTTTTCGCCGCCGGAGTTCTTACTGGGCTGCGCCAGCGCGACCTATCGGGTCCTGCGTTGCAACCCGTTACTAGCGACCCGCCGGGTTGTATGGTAGCACAATCGCCCGACGGACGCAACACCTTGCGCGGAACAACCCTCGCTCTACACCGACTCGCTCAGGATCGTGCTGCGGTCGAGGCCCTTCTTCTTGAGCTTTGTGTGCAGCGTGTCGCGGGACATGCCCAGCAGCTTCGCCGACTGTCTCACGTTGCCGGGCCAGGGGGAAGTTCTGCAACTTCGCCACGGCCGCGGGCGTCAGCCCGGCCTGAGCGAGGTTTCCCCATCGCCGGCCTCGTCAGTTCGCGGGCGGGGTCAGGTTGAGGAAGTTGGCTTCGGCTTTGACGACGTAGGCCTGGTACGCCGGAGAGCGGCCGGCGAAGGCTTGGACGGCCGCGAGGGCGGCGTCCTTCGTCTCGAACCAGTGCGTGACCAGCCCGCACGGGGCGTCCGGGTCGCTGCCGCGCGGCACGCCGATGACCAGGTTGCCGCCGGACCCGACGCCGATGTCGTCACCCGTCATGTCGATCTCCGGAGCGGGTCAAGGCGTGTCGTTGGGCCGGCCGAGGGTG
>JANYHV010000472.1 GCA_025362195.1 Fimbriiglobus sp.
GCCAAAAGAATCGGTCGGTTGAATTAAACTGTTGGGATTGCCTTGAGTGATCGCTAGGAGGGATACAAAACAGTAGGCCAGAAGAAAAGCGACGAAGAGGATCAAACAAAGGTCGTTGGGAATGTTTGCAGTCAACGACCGTACTGGCAACGACCCCAACATCATCGACGACCTTTGCGTCCCTCGCTCGCGCGTCGGGCTAACGTTCGCCTGCGGCGGAGCCGAAAACCTCGCCGACTCGATACGCTGCGGACTCTGTGCCGGATTTGACAATTGTCTTGATCATCCGGTCCCGCCCGTGCCGATGAAACGAGGACTGCCGTTCCGGCCGACCTGGGTCCGCGTCGTGGGGAGTGTGAAAGCGTGCGAAGGCTGGCCCTCGGGTTGTTGCTGATCGGTCTCGCCGGCTGTAGCCGGGGGTACTACCGCAACTCGGCCGACCGCGAGACGTACCCGATCATCGCCGAGCGGGTCGTGTCGCCGGCCTACGCCGTGGGCAAGATCACGGTCGAGGCGGCCCCGCAGTCCCGCATCGCCGACCCGACCAGCGCCGACCGCCCGGCCAAGCCGCCGGACGACGCGGCCGCGGCCGGATTCATGGCCCACCCGGGCAAGTTCCGCGGGGCGCAAGGCTGGGACAAGGACGGCGTCCTCGACCGCATCGAACCCGACGGCTGGGAGGCGTGCCTCGGCCTCGAACCGGACGGCACGTTGAAGCTGAACCGGGACAAGGCGACCGAGATCGCGCTGGACAACAGCCGCGAGTACCAGGCCCAGCGGGAAAACGTTTACTTGAACGCGCTGGGCCTGACGCTGAACCGGTTCGAGTTCGACGCCCGGTACTTCGGCCGCAGTTCGACCGGGCTGGCCCGCGTCGGGGCGAGTGGCCTGCCGACGGAAAGCAACACCCTCACGACCGCGTCGGACGTGGGCCTGACGCGCAACTTCGCGGCCGGCGGGCAACTCCTCACGGACTTCGCCAACAGCTTCGTCTGGGAGTTCACCGGCCAGTCGCACGCCGTCACCGGGGTCTTCTCGGCGTCGCTGATCCAGCCGCTGCTCCGCGGCTTCGGCCGCAAGATTCGGCTCGAATCGCTGACCCAGGCCGAGCGCGACGTGCTGTACGCGGTGCGGGGGTACGCCCGGTACCGCAAGCTCTTCTGGGCCGGGGTGAACGTGGACGCGGGCGGCTACCTGCAACTCCTGCGGGCCGTCCAGGCGGTCCGCAACGCCAAGGCCAACTTGAAGAGCCAAGAGGAGAACTACGCCCTGTACCTGAAGCTCTTCGCCGGCGGCCGGATCAACGTCGCCAACGTCGATCAGGTGTACCAGGGGCTGCTCGGCGCGCGGCTCGACATCATCTCGTCCGAACTCCAGTTGCAGAACGACCTGGACGCGTTCAAGCTCCGCCTCGGCCTGCCGCCGCGGTTGCCGGTCGAACTCGACGACTCGCCGCTGAAGCCGTTCGTCCTGACCGACCCGGGGGTCGAAAAACTCCGCGAGGAACTCGACGCCTTCGAGCGGCAGCGGAAGTCCGAACTCGACGCCCCGCCGAGCCTGGACGTGCTCCGCGCGTCGCTGGCGACGCTGAACGGCTTCGCCGCGCGAGCGCTGTTGGCCATCGACGAGATGGAGGCCGACATGAAGCGGTGGAAGGCGGACCTCGACGCGCCGGACGGTCCGGCCGCGGAGCAGGAGCAGCGGGCCCGCGCCCGCCAGGCCTACGCCCAACAGGCGAAGCGGCCGGCCGAACTGCGGGCCGCCCTGGTCAAACTGCGGGCCGAGTTGGACCGCCTCCCGGCCCAACTGTCCGAGGCCAACCGCCGCGAAAGTTGGCGCGGCGTGATCGCCGGGTCGCGGGACATCGCCGCCGTCCTGGACGTGGTCATCTCGGTCGAGTCCCAGGCGCGGATTTACGTCATCAAGCTGCCCGAAATCGGCTGGACGGAGGCCGACGCGACGGCGTTCGCCAAGGCCAACCGCCTCGACCTGCAGAACGTCCAGTCCCAGGTGACCGACGCCTGGCGGCAGGTGACGGTGACGGCCAACGCGCTCCAGTCCGACCTGACCATCCGGGCCGACGGCGCGCTCGTGACCGACCCGACCTCGCGGAACCCGTTCAACTTCGCCAACGACTACAGCCGGCTGAGCCTCGGGGTGGCGTTCGACGGCCCGCTGAACCGCCAGGCCGAGCGGAACGCCTACCGCCGCAGCCAGATCAACTACCAGCGGTCGCGGCGGGCGTTCATGGAACTGTCGGACGGCGTGGAACTCGACGTCCGCGGCGGCCTGCGGGCGCTCACCCTGCAGCGGTTCAGCTTCGAGATCGCCCGCCAGCAACTCCTCGTCGCCGTGCGGCAACTGACGATCGAGCGGCGGAACCTGACGGCCCCCGTCCAACAGGGCCAGCGCGGGTTCGACGACGCGGCCACCCTGCGCATCCTGACGGCCCAGCGGCAGTTGCTCGACGCGCGGAACCAACTGGCGAACAATTTCTTCGGTTACGAGCAGCAGCGGATTCGCTTTCTGATAAACTTGGAGGCTCTCACAATGGACGAACGAGGGCTGCCCACCAATGCTTCCCCCAAACTTGGTCCCGACCGAGTCCCCAGTCTCGACAATGCCGGCCGAGCCGGAACTGCTCCTCTTGAGCGCAACCCCGTCGCCGAGCCTCCCCCGCCGTAGCAAGCCGCGCGGCGGCCTGCTACGCCGCCTGGTGATCCTGGCGGTCGCGGCCGGCGTCGGGTACGGCCTCTGGGTGTTCGTCGGCCCGCGCGTCTGGGGCGGCAGCGGCAAGGCCCGGCCGCTCACGGCCGTGGCCGTCCGCGGCGAACTCAAGATCGGCATCACGGACACCGGCGAACTCGAGAGCATCGACGCCGTCCAGGTCATGTGCGAGCTGATGGGCGGCGGCAAGCTCGTGTCGGTCGTGGACGAGGGCAAGAGCGTCGCCAAGGGGGACGAGGTCGCCCGCCTCGACACGGACGCGCTGGCCAAACTCCTGAGCGAGCAAGAGGTCAAGTTTCAGACGGCCGACGGCAAGGTCAAGTCGTGCCGGAGCGACCTGTCGCAGGCGCTGAACAAGAAGGACGGCGAGATCGCCAAGGTCGAACTCGCCCTGACGCTCGCCAAGATCGACCTCGAAGCGTACACGGACGACAAGGGCGAGTGCCGCAAGGAGATCGACGACCGCAAGGGCAAGCTCGAACTCGCCAAGAAGCAGCGCAAAGAGGGCGAGGACGACCTGGCCTTCACCCGCGACCTCGTCAAGGACGGGTACGCCCAGCTGGAACAACTCCGGGCCAAGGAGTTCACCGTCGAGCAGAGGAAGTTCGAGGTGGCCAGCGCGGAGGCCGACCTGGCGATCTTCGAGCGGTTCACGAAGCTCAAGAAGGTGACCGAGTTGAAGGCCAAGTCGGACGACGCCGCCCGCGAGGTCGTCCGCACCAAGGAGACGCAGCAGTCCCTCGTCGACAAGGCCCAGAGCGAGTTGAAGGCGGCCGAGAGCAACGCCGACATCGAGAAGAAGCAACTCGTCCGCCTGAACGAGCAAATCGAGCGGTGCCTTATTCGCGCCCCGGCCGGCGGCATCGTCGTCTACTCGACGGCGCGGTCGTGGGACGAGAACTCGCGCATCCGGCCGGGGGCGCAGGTCTACTACCAGCAGCCGATCCTGACTCTGCCCGACCTGTCGAAGATGCGCGTCAAGATGAAGATTCACGAGTCGGTCGTCAAGAAGGTGAACGCCGGCATGAACGCGACGATGCAGATCAGCGCCCTGCCGGACAAGACCCTGCACGGCAAGGTCATCAAGATCGCCACCATCGCCCAGTCCGAGGGCTGGCGCGGGGCCGGCGTGAAGCAGTACGAGACGACGGTGTCGATCGCCGACCTGCCGGCCGACGCGGGCCTGAAGCCGGGCATGACGGCGGACGTGAAAATCTTGATCGCCGTGCTGGCCGACGCGGTCAGCGTGCCGGTGACCGCCGTCACCGAGTTCGACGGCAAGAAGGTCGTGTACGCCGTGGACGGGAACACCGTCACCCGCCGCGAGGTGAAGGTCGGCGAGACGAACGAGCAGTTCGTGCAGATCGTCGAGGGGGTCGAGCCGGGCGAGGAAGTCGCGCTCGACGCCCGCCAGCGGGCCAGCGTCGAGTCGAAGGCGTCCGGCCCGAAGGCCGAAGGGGCCAAGCCCGAGACGCCCGCCGTGGCTGCTCCCGCGGTCGCGCCGACGGCCGGGGCACCGGTCGCCGCGGGCGGGGGCTGACGCGATGCTCCTGCAAGTCCGCCACGCCTTCCGCCTCGGCCTGCGCAGCCTGGCGGCCCACCGGTTGCGGTCCGCGCTGACGAGCCTCGGCATCGTGCTGGGGGTCGCGTCGGTCATCGTCATGCTGGCCGTCGGCGAGGCGGCCCGGTACCAGGCGTTGAAGCAACTCGAAGACCTCGGCGCGAACACGATCCTGTGCCGCAGCGTCAAGCCGAACGACGACCAGCCGGAGCGCAAGGGGGCCGACCTGTTCGCCTACGGGCTGACCTACGCCGACCTCGGCCGCATCCGCGAGACGGTCCCGACGGTCGTGTTCGCCGAGCCGACCCGCGAGTACCGCAAGCCGGTCCGCTTCCGCGACCGCAAGCTCGACGCCAAGGTCGTCGCCGTCACCCCCGAGTTCTTCGCCCGCAACGGCATCACGGTCGCCCGCGGCCGGGGCTTCGAGCCGGTGGACGAGGCCAAGTACGACAACGTCGCCGTGCTCGGGTCGTCGGCCGCCGAGGTGCTGTTCCCGACCGAAGACCCGGTCGGCCGCATGGTCGGCATGGAGGGCATGGACGGCATGATGCCGTTCGTCGTCGTCGGCGTGACCGAGGACAAGAAGCTGGCCACCGGCACGATGAGCGGGGGCGACGCCGAGTACGCCCGCGTCCTGTTCATCCCGTTCGCCACCGACCGCGCCCGCATCGGCCGCGAACTCGTGTCGTTCAAGAACGGCTTCAACGTCGAGCTGCTCGACATGAGCCAGATCACGGTCACCGTGGACGACGTGAAAAACGTGCCGGCCACCGCGGCCGTGTTGCAGTCGATGATCGAGCAGTTCCACCCGCAGAAGGACGTGCAGATTTTCGTCCCCCTCGAACTCCTCCGCAAGGCCGAGGAGACGCAGCGGTTGTTCACGCTGATTCTCGGGGCGATCGCCAGCATCTCGCTGGTCGTCGGCGGCATCGGCATCATGAACATCATGCTGGCCAGCGTGACCGAGCGGACCCGGGAGATCGGCGTCCGGCGGGCGCTCGGGGCCAAGCGGCGGGACATCGCGGCGCAGTTCCTCGTCGAGACGCTCGTCCTGTCCGGGGGCGGCGGCATCGTCGGCATCGCGCTCGGCGTCGGCCTGGCTTACGGCCTGAAAGAGGGGTTCGGCGTGCCGACGATCCTGGAGCCGTGGGCGTCGGCCGTGGCCTTCGTCGTGTCGCTCGTCGTCGGCCTGGCGTCCGGGTCGTACCCGGCCCGCCGCGCCGCCCTGCTCGACCCCATCGAAGCCCTGCGGCACAACTGACCGCGGGGCCGGGGCTGAATGGCTCCGCCGCAGGCGACTCGTGTTAGCCCGACGCGCGAGCGAGGGACGCGGGAAGACAACGCAGGTGGGGGAGTCCAGTCCAGCACCTCCAGTGAGTCTCCGCGCGTCCCTCGCTGGCGCGTCGGGCTAACGTTCGCCTGCGGCGGAGCCGAAAACCTTGCCGAATCGCGTGGCGTTCGACGGGATCAACGACTCGACCTCCGCTCGAACGGCGGAGCCGGGTCAGCGGGTTTCTTGCTGGTACCAGTCCCAGAAGGCTTTTTGCTGCGGCGGGTTGGTGGCCAGGCCGACGGCGGTTTCGGCCTCTTTCTTGCCCGCGTCCCGGTTGCCGCGCCGGTCCAGGGCTACGGCCAGGACCAGCCGGGCGGTGGGGTGCAGCGGCTGGACGCGCAGGGCCGCGCGGCAGTCCGCTTCCGCCTGCTCCCACTGCTTCCGCGACGACGCAATCGACGCCCGGGTGAGCAGGTAATCGACCGACCGCGGGTTGTTGGCGATCAGCACGCTCACCGCCTGCTCGGCCCGGTCGAACCGCGACAACCCGAGGGCCGCTTCGGCGACCTCCGCGAGTGCCGCCTCGGACTCCGGGGCCAGCCGTGCGGCCCGCTCGGCCGCGACCAGGCGGTCGGCCGGCTCGCCGGTGCTCGCGTGCGCGCGGCTCAGGGCCAGCCACGCCGGCACGTCGCCCCGCCACACCCCGACGGCCGCGGTCAGGCGGTCCCGGGCCATCCGGCCGACGAGTTGTTGCGTCCCCGACCCGGCCGGCATTTTTTGGGCCAGCCGCGTCAGGGCGACGCCGAGGTCGCGGTCGAGTTCCGGCCCGGCCACCGTCCCCCCGCCGGGGAAGGCGACGAGCGGCACCGCGCCGCGCGCCAACCCCTTCGACGGCGGCGGCGCGACCGGCCGGCGGAGGACGCGGTGGTCGGTGATGCTCGTGTGCGCGATGTTGGAACTCTCGCCCCGCGGCATGTGGCAGGTCGCGCACCGGTCGTTCTTGGCCTGCCGGTCCGGCACCGGGGCGGTACACCCCTTCGTCTGGTGGCACGTCGCGCACCGGCCGTTGTAGAACTGGTCGCGCTCGGCGGGGGCCGGGGACTTGTGCGGGTCGTGGCAACTCGTGCAGAGCAGTTGCCCGCCGTTCGCCGTCTTGCACCGGCTCTGCTCCAACTGCTCGAACTGGCCGACGGACCGGCTCAGGTCGGCGATTTCCGGCGGCCGGACGAAGACGGTGACGAAGTCGGCGAGCGGCAGGCCGGGGCGGAACTCGGACTCGTCCCGGCCGCGGCGGGCGACCCGCTCTTGCCCTTGCAGGTGGCACTGCTGGCAGATCGCGGCCTGGAGCGGGTTCGACAGGTGCTTCGGGTTGACGATGGACGTGTCGATTTTCGCGGCCATCGTTCCGGACGCGCGCTCGTTGGCGTGCAGTTCGCCCGGCCCGTGACACCGCTCGCAGCCGATGGCCGTCTGGACCGCGAACAGCGGTTCCCGGTAGCGGTTGACGGCGTGCGGCACCGGTTTGACGTGGTTCACGTGGCAGTACAGGCACTCGGCCGGGATGGCCCGCCGCCCGCCGTTGCCCAGGTCGAACCCGGGGGACACGTCCCACCGCGACCCGGCGGAGAACCAACTGAGCGGGGACTGCCAGACGCTGCCGTCCTCGACCGACAGGTACGACCGGCCGCGCGTCCCCGAGCCGATGGCGACGGTGGCGGGGGTGGCGAACTCCGGGAGCGGGCTGCCGTCCCGGTCCTTGGCCGTCACGCCGTGGTGGGCACCGCCGGCCGTTTGCGTCGCGCGGAACTCGTACCCGCCGACCTTCCACGGGTTGTTCGAGCCGGCGTCGTACTTCTCCAGCGGCGACGCGTCGATCACGGCGGACGCCGACCGGCCCATCGGGTGCGCGTGGTACGACGTGCAGATGTCGCCGTGGCACCCAGCGCACCGGGCGTCGCCGATGTACTTCACGCCGGGTTTGACGTTGCGGAACGGGGTGTCGGAGGTCACCCGCGGGTCGGCCGGACTCGGCTCGGGGGCGAAGTCTTCGGCGTCCGCCGGCGGCCCCGCGGGACCGGCCGGTTCGGGCCGAACGGCCACAAACCAGAGTGCCCCCGCGCCGGCCAGGGCCACGACCGCGAGCAGTGCCGAGCGAACGCGAGAGGTGTGCGTCATAAGTTTTGCGGAACGAATCGGGGCGGGCCGGACCGAGGCGTCGGGTGGCCCCAGCGTACCCGGGGCCGGCCGGCCTGTCCAGCACCCCCGGGCGATTCGGCGGGGCGAACCTCTGACCGCCGGGCGGTGCGGCGGGGCAACCGCGCGGCTCAGAGGATGCCGCGGACGACCGTGCCGCGGCTGGCCGGGAGCGGGCGGTTGAAGGTGTCGCGGATTTCGGCGTCCGGGTCGAAGCCGAGGCAGTGCAGCGCGGTGGCGGTCAGGTCGGCCGGGGTGACGCGGCCGTCCTTGGGGTACGCGCCCATCCGGTCGGACGCGCCGAACGCCTGGCCGCCCTTGACCCCGCCGCCGGCGAGGGCGACGCTGAAGACGTGGCCCCAGTGGTCGCGGCCGCCGCCCGCGTTGAACTTCGGCGTGCGGCCGAACTCGGACAGGCACATGACCAGGGTGTCGGCGAGCAGCCCGCGGTCGGCCAGGTCGCTCAGCAGGGCGGCGAACCCCTGGTCGGCGGTCGGGGCGAGGACCGTCTTCAGGCGGTCGGCCTCCCGCGAGTGGGTGTCCCAGCACGGGGCGTCCGGCGGTTCGTCCGCGCCGCGGAACCAGTTCACCTGGACCAGCCCGACGCCGGCCTCGATCAGCCGGCGGGCGAGCAGGCAACTCTGGCCGAACTGGTGCCGGCCGTACCGGTCCCGCAGGTGCGGCGACTCCTTCGCCAGGTCGAACGCGGCCCGCGCGGCGGCCGACCCGAGCAGGTCGAACGCCTTCTCGGTGTGCGCGTTCGTCGGGCCGCCGGGGCGGCTGTCGAGGCGGCGGAACAGGTCGCGGCGGGCGGCCAACCGGTCGAGCGGGACTTCGACCGGGAGCGAGAATTCGGGCACGGCGAACGCCGGCGACGCCGGCTCGCACCGGAACAGCCACGGGTCACCGGACCGGCCCAGGAAGCCGGCGTCCTGGCCCGGCCAGACCGAGTTGTCCGTGTTGAAGATGTGCATCGGCAGCCGCACCGCCCCGGGCAATCCGCCCTTGTCCCCGCGCAGCCGGCGGACGATCGCCCCGAGCGTCGGCGAGTCGTTGGGCGGGCCGGGGTTCACGTTCTCGGCGTTGAGCGGGGCGTGCGGCACCCCGGTCAGCATGGCGTACCCGCTCGACGAGTGCGCGTTGTCGCCGGTGGTCACGGCCCGGAGCAGGCACAACTTGTCCGCCTGTTGGGCCAGCTTCGGGAAGAGGGAGCAGAGGCGGACCCCGGGCACGACGGTGTCGGTCGGCCCGAACGCCCCGCGGACTTCGGCCAGCGCGTCCGGCTTCGGGTCCCAGGTCGAGTGCTGCGGCGACCCGCCCATGAGGAACAGGACGATGCACCGCTTGGCCCGCGGCGACCCCGCGGCGGCTGCTTGCCCGGCCAGGAGGTGCGGCAGCGACAGGCCGAGGGCCGACAGGCCGCCGACGCGCAGGGCTTCGCGGCGGGTCGCGTTCGCAGTCGGTCGCGTCATCGCAGTCTCCTCCAGGCTCGCCGGACGCTCGTAGTATCCAGTATTGGGGCGAGTTCCGCCAGTACGCGGGCTGAACTTTGCCCGCGCCGGAATCGTAGATACAACACTTCTTTCATCGCGGATTGTTCACCTCCCCCGAGCCACTCGCCCCGACATGGCCACGAACACCCTCTCCCCGTCGCCCGGTCCCGCCGCCGCCGAACCCCCTGCGGCGTGGGCGTCCCGCCTGGTCTGGCCGGTCTTCCTCGGCGCGTTCGGCTTCCTGCTGACCTCGTACCCGGCGCGGAACATCGACATCTGGGGCCACCTCGTCGCCGGCCGGGACGCGGTGTCCGGGGTCGGCCTGGGCGCGTCCTTCACGCTGCTGTTCGACGGGCTAATGGCCGCCGGCCACGCCGTCGGGGGGGGCGGCCTCCTGGTCTTCGGCAAGGCCGCGGCGATGGGATTGCTCGGCGTGCTCCTGTACGAAACCGCCCGGTCGCACGCATTCCGGGTCCTCCCCGCGGTCGTCGTCGGCCTGGCGCTCATGGCCGTGAGTCTGCGGGCGAACTTGCAGCCGCAAGCGGTGACGTACCTGCTGCTCGGAGCGACGACGTACTGGCTGGCGCGGCACCCCGGCCCGCCGGCGTGGTCGGGGTGCTGGCCGCTGCTCGTCCTGTTCGTCGCCTGGGCCAATCTCGACCGCGGGTTCGTGTACGGGCTGGCGACGGTCGCCCTGGTCTGGCTGGGGCGGGTCGCCGATGCGCCCCGCGCCGCCCCGACTTCGCCGGCGCTGCTCCGACTCGGCGGCGTCCTGGCGGCGTTGTGCGCCGTCTGCCTGCTCAACCCGGCGTCCGGCACTGGCGAGTTTCCGCTGCCGGTGGAACTCCAGTGGCTGACGACGCGGGGGGCGAGCGAACTCTTGCGCAGCCCGGTGAGTGCGGGGTACGTCCGCTCCGTCACCGACAACCCGGCGGCGTTGGCGTACTACCCGCTGCTCGCCCTCAGCGTCGTCGGGTTCGCGTTGAACCGGGGCGGGTTCCGCTGGGAGCGATTCCTGCCGAGTCTGGTGCTCGGCGTCTTGAGCGTCGCGGCCGACCGGGCCGTGCCGGTGTTCGCCGTCGTGGCCGGGCCGATGGCCGCGTTGAACCTGGCCGAGTCGTTGGCCCGGTCGGCGGGGTTCGCCCCGGGCACCCCGCGCTCCCCCTGGCGACGCCGACTCGCCGCGCCCTTCCCATTCCTGGTCGCCGGCCTGTTCCTGGTCGCGGCGTGGCCGGGCTGGTTGCAGCGGCCGCCGTACGAACCGCGGCGGTGGGCGTTCGACCTGCCGACCGCGCCCGCCGCCGCCGCCGAGTACCTCCGCGGCACGGGCACGCCCGCCGCCGCGCCGAACCGCACGCTGCACCTGTCGGCGGAATCCCGGACGGCGTTCCGCTGGGCGTGCCTCGACGACGACGGCCGGTACGACCCGAACCTGGCGGCGGCGCTGCTGGACGGGAAGCCGGTGGACGCGGAGATGCGGGCCGGCGGGTTCACCCGCGTGGTCGTCGACCACGCCAGCCCGGACCAAGCGCGGCCGGCCTTGAACGTGCTCCTGCGGGACCGCTACCGCTGGCCGCTGCTGTACGTCGGCGGCGGCGCGGCGGTCTTCGGCTGGCGCGACCCGGCCCGCACGGACGGTCCGGTCCTCGGCCGCGACATCGATCTCGTGGACCTCTGGGACCCCGGTCTCGAACGGGGCCGCGCCCCGGTGCCGTTCGACGGACCGGGTACGGTCGTGCCGAACTGGAAGCAAGCGGTCCGCGGCACGTTCACCCGGCCGCGCGTCGTCTATTCGCAGAACCGGGACGAGGCCGTGCTCCTGACGACGATGGCCGAAGTCTCCCAGCGGTGGGTGCCCCAACTCAACGGTCTGTCGTGGTACTTCGAGCAGACGGCCGGCCTCGTCGGCGGGGCCGGGGCGGCGATGAACCCGCTCCTCGCGGCGGCCGACGCGGCCCTGCGGGTCAACTCCGTCGCGCCGGTCGTTTCCGAGAAAGGCCGGCCGTCGGCGCTGGCCCAGACGGTCGAGCGGCAGTTCGACTTCGCCCTGGCGGCCAAGGACGACTACTTCGGCGGGGCGCTGGCCGCGGCGGTCCGCGCCGGCCGCCGGGCCGCGGCCGAGCAGCCCGACGACCCCCGGGCCTCGGTCGAGTTGGGCCAGGCCTACCTGACCGTGCTGTTCGATTCTCGGGAGCGGGTCTGGATTTCCGAGTTCAAGCAGTTGCGGGAGTTGCGCCAGGCCCAGGCCGCGACCGCGCTGCACCGGGCCGTCCGGCTGAGCAAGACGCCGGTGCCCAAGGCCCACCGCCTGCTGTCGCTGATGTACCGCCGCATCGGCTACCTCGACCTGTGCCTGGACCACCTGACCGCGGCGCGGGCGGCGGAACGGGCGGCCGCGCCCGGCGCGAAACCGGACGCCGACGCGGACAAGGACTACGACGGCCTGCGGGAGCACGTCCGGAAGCAGCGCGAGCAGTTCGACAAGGAAGCCCCCGGGCTGCGGATCGCCGACCGGGCGTCGCTCGCCGGGGAGTTGAACTTGCACGGCCACGCACTCGACCTGCTCCTCAAGTCGGACATCGCCGCGTTCGGGGCCGCCGGGTTGAAGCAGCAACTCGAACTGATGATCCGCACGGGCCGGGCCGACCAGGTGGTCGAGTGGACGACGCCGGAGCAGAGCGACGCGGTCGGGCCGCGGAGCTACCACTGGCTCCGCGCTCAGGCGTTCGCCGGCCTCGGCGACTACACGTCGGCCGACCTGGAACTCGTGGAGATCGGCGGCGGGGCGGCCGACCTGATCCCCGACCCGGCGTTGTACGTCTCGACGACGGCGACGATCGTGGCGAAGCGGGTGTTGGGGGAAACGACCCTCGGGGCCGGCTTCCCCGACGCCGTGGCGCGGGCGTTGGCCCGGACGCAAGCCGACCAGGACTTGCGGACCATCGACGTGCGGCTCAAGAACCTGTCGGAAGTGAGCCTCCTCCGCGCCGTCCTGTCCCTCGAAGTCGGCGACGTACCCGCTTCCCGCCGGCTCGCGGAAACCGCCCTGTTCTTCTCGCCCGTTCGCCCGGACGGCAGCCCGCTCCCGCTCCGGGTCATCGGCCAGAGCCTGCTCGACCGCACCCGCGATCTCGGTGCGGCGGGCCGGTGACCGCTCACTTGTTCGCGTTCGGCGTCACCGGCAACAGGGCCTTCTCGCCCTTCTTCACGACGTGGTACCGGTCCACCGGCACGTCGCCGATTTCCTGCGTGGTGCCGTCCGGCCACGTCACCGACAGGGTCGTCACCTTGTCCTGACCCCCGAGACCGAAGACCATCCGGCGGTCCGGGGACGACGCGTAACTGCCGCCGCCCTTGGCGAACCGCGATTGGGTCACCTTGTCCGCCGTCGTCACGCGGACCCTCGCCCCGACCACGTCTTCGTGCTTCACGCCCTCAAGAGTGAAGCCGACCCAGTGATTCTTGTCCGGGGAGACGTTCTTCAACACGGCGACCGGGTCGTTGACGTTGCTCACCGCCAGATCGACCTTGCCGTCGTTGTCGAAGTCGGCCAGGACCATGCCGCGGGACAGGTGCTCGGTCTGGAAGTAACTGCCCCCGCGGGCCGAGGCGATTTTGAACTTGCCCGCCCCGGCGTTGTGCATGAGCACCGGTTTCTGCCGCCGCAGGGCCGTCGTCGGGAAGCGGATCGCGTGCCCGTTGGCGATGACGATGTCCTCCCACCCGTCGCGGTCCAGATCGACGAACCCGGTGCCCCAGCCGACGAACTTCTGGCCCAACTCGGCCATGCCGGACCCGGGGGAGGCGTACAGGAAGAAGGTGCGCTCCGCCGCCGTGGCGGTTTTCGGCGCGCACTGGTTGTTGTACAGGGCGTGCAATTCGTTCTCGTAGTTCGTGCAGAACAGCCACGGCCGGCCGGTCCGCTCGGGGTCGCCGGCGTCCGCGCCCATGCTGCCGTTGGTGTTGGCGAACCCGTCCAGGGCCACGCCGGCCTTCATGCCCATTTCGGCGAAGGCGATCGTACCCGGGGTCGAGCGGTTCACGTACAAGAAGTTCGCCACCGTGTCGTTGGCGACGTACACGTCCGGCTTGCCGTCCCCGGTCACGTCCACGACCACTAGGCCCAGGCCTTTGCTCGCCGAGTCGCCGCCCGGGGCCAGCCCGCACGACTCGCTCACGTCGGCGAAGGTGCCGTCGCCCTTGTTGCGAAAGACGAGGTGCTTGAGGCCCTTGAACCGCTTCGGCGGGCAGACGTCGGGCGGGCCGTTGTACTGGCAATCGACGGGGTGGTTGGCGAACGACCAGTTGACGTACTGGCACGCGTAGAAGTCGGGGTAGCCGTCGCCGTCGAAGTCGGCCCAGCCGACGGACGTGGTCCACGTCACGCCGCGGTCGAGGCCGGCCGCCTTAGACACGTCCGCGAACTTCCGCCCGCCCCGCCCGTCCGGCTCGTTGTGGAACAGGGCGACCCGGCCCCACCCGCTGACGAGGAGGTCCGGCCAGCCGTCCCGGTCGTAGTCGGCCACGGCCGCCCCGTGCGAGTAGAACCACGGCGCGCCGCCGGCGAGCGTCCCCAGGCCGACCTTCGCGCTCACGTCCTCGAACTGAAACCCGCCCTTGTTGCGGAACAACTTGCACGGGTGCCCGAGGATCTCCTTGTTGTCCTTGCCGCCGAAGTGCCCGCCGCCGACGACGAGCAGGTCGAGCAGGCCGTCCCCGTCGAAGTCGAGGACCGCCAGCCCGCCGCCCAGGGATTCGAGGATCGACAGGTGCGCGGGCACGACCTCTTCGCCGTTGCGGTAGGAGTACGCCACGCCGGCGGTCGCCGTCACGTCGTCGAAGATCGGCGGCCCGGTCTCGCCGGCGGACGCCTCGGGGGCCGCCGAGACCGGGCCCACGGCCGCGGGCGGGGCCGGCTCGGGCTTGCTGCAACTGCACAGGCCGGCGGTCAGCGCGAGGAGGCCGACCGTTCCCCCGACCAGGATGGCGCGACGCGACATGGCGGACTTCTTTCGGAGCAGTTCAAGCAGCGGAGAGGACCGCGGCTACCGGAGCATCCGGCGGTGGGAAGCCGCCTGGGCCGCGTCGCCTTTCCGGTCGTAATACTCCGTCAGTACGCGATGCGTGCCCTGGTGGTTCGGATCGCGGGCGAGGACCTTGTCCAGCCAGTACGTGCCCCGCGGCTCCATTTGCATCTCGAGAAAGATGCTGCCGATCTCGCACCACTCGTCGGCCGTGGCGTCGGCTTGGTCGGCCCGGTCGCGGAGGAGTTGGTTCACCCGGATGTTGCGGACGTTGAGTTTCGCCTGTTCCCGTTCGACGACCGCCGCTTCCGGCTCGCGGCCCTGCAACCGCAGTGCGGACACGAGGACGAACCGGGCCTCGGTTTCCGTCGCATCCGCGCCGATGACCCGGAGCAGCCGGCGCTCGGCGTCAACCCCTTTGCCCTCTTGGATGTCGAGCCGGGCGAGGGACACGATCGGGGCCACGTCGTTCGCCGCGAGTTTCGGCTCGGACTCCTCCAACAGTTGCCGGGCTTCCACGCTCCGCCCCTGAAGGAAGCGCAGCATGCCGACCCGGGCTTTGACCTCGATCCGGTCCGGGGCTTGGCGGGCCAAGATTTCGAGGTGGGGGGCGACTTCGGGAACTTTCTTTTCTTCCAACAAGAGTTCCACGAGGCGCAACCGCACGACGACTAACCCCGGATCGAGTGCCAAGGCTTTGTCGTAATCCTTGTGGGCGGGAGCCGGACTGGACGTGCGCTCGTAAACCCAACCCCGCCAGTCGTACGGCAAGGCCTGATCCGGGTACAGTTCGATCCACTTCGACAGGCTGGCACTGGCCGCCTGGTACCGCAGGCGCTTCATGTACGACATGCTGATCGTTTCGAGGATCGCGGGGCTGTCGGGGTGGCCTTGGTCCACGACGACGAAGAGCGGGTTGACGGCTTCCTCGTCGCCCGTGTCGACGCGGAGGAGGAGGAATTCGAGTTGGCCGTCGTCGCGCGAGCCGGTCCGAACGGCCAAGTACCGGTTGAGGTACTCCTCGGCCGCCAAGAAGTCGCCGGTCTTGCGGCTGGTTTTAGCGGACAGTAAGAGAACGTCGGAATCGCCCGGCCAAACCGCTCGGCACACGGCCAACCGGCGACTCGACTCGTCGTACCGTTTCGCAAGGCACGCGGTTCGGGCCTGGTGCCACGAATCAACGGCCCACGCGTAGAACCCGACGCCGGACGCCGAAGCGCAAAAAATGAGCGTCAACAGGGAG